>JBIIQM010000083.1:0-14027 GCA_044342075.1 Pirellulales bacterium | reverse complement strand
GATCCTGCGGCGCCCGCGGCTCATGAACCGCTCTCCCACCATCCCACGCCAGTTGGGCCGTCGTTGACCGCCCCATCTCCGCCGGATACTCTCGCATCCCTCGACCGGAGGGTGCCGTCTCTCGAGAGGGACGCAAGCCTGCGGGAAGAGATTGCGGTCAATCCACCTTGATGCACACCACTGTTTCTCTGCTCGACCCATGGATTCCTCGTCGCGCCGGCTGACCACGTTCTGTTTTCGCTTTGCCCCCGTCTTCGCCGCGCTCGCGGTCGGATTCTGTCTGCGGGGAATCTGGGGCCCGCATCATTCGAGCAGGCCTGCCGACATCCGGTCTGCCGCCGAATCACCGGAGACGGCCACGGAATCTCCACCGGCCGCCGGCTTCGGCCCGCCGCTGGAGAATGCCGAAGCGGCACGCATGCCGGCTGAATTCGAGCCGATCGATGCCCTGATGCTCGGTGTGAATGAACTGATCGAATACCATCCCGAGACACTCGCGGCGATCGTCGCCGCCCTCGACGGCGATACCAGGATCATCGCGCTCATCTCGCAGCCGGATCAGGAGCAGCGGACGCTCGATCTTCTCCGTGGCCGCGGCATCGCCACCGACGGAATCCGCTTCTTCATGTGGCCGGCGGAGTCGATGTGGGTGCAGGACTTTGGTCCCCAGCAGGTGATCGGCAACGAGGTGCGGATCGTCGACTTCGAGTACGACGTGTCCGGCCGCGAGATAGAAAACCAGTTGCCGATGGCCTTCGCGGCCACGTTCGGCATGAAGATCAGCCACTGCCATCTGTCGATGGAGGGGGGCAGCCTGCTCTCCAATGGCCGCGGGCTTTGCATCAGTACGACGACGATCATCGATCAAAACACCACCCGTGGTCACGATGTCCAGGCCATCGGCCGGATCCTCCATGCGGATTTTGGTTTCGATCGTTGGAGCTACGTGCGGCCGCTCGCAGGCGAACCCACCGGCCACCTCGACCTGTTCCTGACCATCGCCGGCCCGAGGACCGTATTGCTCGCCTCCTACGACCCGGCCGAGGATCATGACAACGCCGTTCGCCTCGACGAGATCGCGGGGATGCTGGCCGGTGACATCACCGTGGACGGCCGGCCGCTCGAGGTCATTCGCATCCGACAGCCTGCGATGCGCGATGGCTGCTGCCGCTCGTACACGAACGTGATCTACGGCAACGGTGTGGTCATTGTCCCGCAGTTTCCAGACACCTGCCCCGAGCTGGATCGGGAGGCCCTCGAGGTCTATCGGCGGGTGTTTCCCGACCGGCGGATCGTCGGCATCGACGCCTCCAAAATCATCGGGAAACAGGGCGGCCTCCACTGTCTGTCGCGGAGCATTCCGCGGCTGCCCGGCAACGGGTAGAGTCGCGGGTATCCATGCATACCGCGAGGTTTCCCGACGTTCCGCCCGCCCCCCGTCCGCTCCCCGCGCCGTCGCTCGACGAGCCGCCGCGGCTGACCGCGCGGACGCTCGAGGGGCTGGAGTGGATTCTCGCGCGGGAACTCGAGGCGATCGGCGCACAGGATCTGCGGATCGGCCGGCGGACGATCGAGTTTTCACCGGCTGCCGGCGCGGAGAAGGAGACGCTCTACCGCGCCGTCCTTGAATCCCGCACGGCGATCCGCGTGCTCGAGCCGCTGGGGAGGTTCAGGGTCGAATCGCCCGAGAGCCTCTACCGCGCGATGCAGGAGGTCGATTGGACGGAGCAATTGAAGACGTCCGACACGCTCCGCGTCGATGCCGCGATTCACGACACGTTTCTCACCCACTCGCTCTACGCCGCCCAGATCGTGAAGGATGCGGTCGTGGATCAGCTGCGAACGCCCAGCGGCAAGCGGCCGAGCGTCCAATTGCGCGGCGCGACCTTGCGGCTCGCGCTCCATCTCGTGGGCGACGTGGCGACGGTGTTTCGCGATGCCGCCGGCCGCTCGCTCCACCAGCGGGGCTGGCGGATGGGGGAAGTGGAGGCGCCGCTCTCGGAAGTGCTTGCGGCGGGCATCCTGGAGATTGCCGGCTGGCGGCCGGGGGAACCGCTGCTCGATCCCATGTGCGGCTCGGGCACGCTTGTGATCGAGGCGGCGACGATCGCGGCGGGCATGGCTCCCGGGCTTTGGCGGGCGCGGCGCAAGGGGCACGGCTTCTTTCGGTTTCGCGATTGCGACCGGCAGCTCGCCGCGCGGCTCCTGCAGGAACTCGAAGCCCGCGTGCGCGAGCCCGAGGGCTCGTTTCAGGCCAGTGACCTCGACCCAAAGGCGGTCGAGGCGGCGAAGGCCTGCGCCGAGGCGGCGGGCGTGGCCGGGTTTGTCGCGATCGAACAAAAGCATTTCGAGCAGGCGCGGCCGCAGGCTCCGGAGGGGCTCGTCGTCACGAATCCGCCATACGGCGAGCGGCTCGCGCTGCCTCGCGCAGGCGCGCTCTTCCGCAGGATCGGTGACTGGCTCGTGCAGCAGTGCGGCGGCTGGCGGGCGGCGATCATCGCCCCCGACACTCCCGCCGCCGGCCAACTCGGCCTCCGCCCCGCGCACCGCATCCCGCTCATGAACGGCCCGATCGCTTGCCGGCTTCTTGAAGTGGAAATCCGGCCCAGATCCACCCTTCACCCATCCCCGGTCGAAGGCCACGGGCAAACCAGCCCCAACTCAGGCGCCACCGCCGCAAGCCAGGATCGGCTGAAGCTCGACGAGCATCGGAGCTTTCGCCCTGAAGAGGCTCGCATCGCCGAGCAGCCCCAAGGCGAAAGATCCCCGCGAGGAGACTTCTGCCGTCCTGGCGCCGACGGCGCAAACGGCCCTGACCATCTGACGCGCAGCCCTGGCCGACCGCGCGCCCGCACGACCGACGACCAGATCGGCGACTTCCGCCGCCGGCTCGCCAAGCGGTTCAAGCACCTGTCCAAGTGGGCCCGCCGCCAGGGGATCGAGGCCTTTCGCGTGTATGACCGCGACATCCCCGAGATCCCGCTCGTGATCGACCTCTACGGCGGCTGGCTCCATGCCGCCGAATACGAGCGGCCGCACGAGCGAACCGAGATCGAGCACGATGTCTGGCTCGACAAGATGATCGAGGCGGCCGCGCTCGAGCTCGGTGTGCCCCTGAATCAAACGTTTCTCAAGGTGCGAAAGCGGCAGCGGGCCGGCGGGCAGTATGAGAAGGTCGATCAGCGGCATGCGGCGATCGTGGTGAAGGAGGCCGGCCTCGAGTTCGAGGTCAACCTCTCCGACTATCTCGATACCGGGCTCTTTCTCGATCACCGCCAGACGCGGGCGATGGTCCGCGCCGAGGCACAGGGAAAGCGGTTCTTGAACCTCTTCTGCTACACGGGCAGTTTTTCCGTGTATGCCGCGGCGGGGGGCGCGGCGGAGACGACGAGCGTCGATCTCTCCAATACGTATCTCGATTGGACGCGAACGAATCTCTCCAAAAACGGCTTCAAGGATGCCGGCAGGCACCGGATCGTCCGCGACGAGTCGCGTGCCTTCCTCGAGCACCGGGCGAAGCGGGGTGAGCCGCCGTTCGACCTCGTCGTCTGTGATCCGCCCACGTTCTCGCGGTCGGCGAAGAGCGAGACGCCCTGGGACGTCGAGCGCGACCATGCCGGCCTGCTCGAGCTGGTCGTCCGCAACCTGGCGCCGGGAGGTGTCGTCTACTTCTCGACGAACTTTCGCCGATTTCACCTCGCCGTGGATGAACTCTCGAAGCTCTATGCGATCCGTGAGATCACCAACCGCACGATCCCGGAGGACTTCCGCAACGATCGGATCCACCGCGCCTGGCGGCTGGTGAAACCGAATGTTTGAGGAAACGCCAGCATCGGACTAGACTTAGTCTAGTTTTACTCCGTTGCTGCTCGGGGAGTCTCACGGTATGGCGAGTGTCGTCAACATCCACGAAGCCAAGACGCATCTTTCGAAGATCGTCGATCAGGCGGCGGCGGGCCGCGAGGTCATCATCGCGAAGGCGGGGCGGCACGTCGCAAAACTCGTACCGCTTTCGGCCGGGCCCCGGCCGAAAAAGCTCGGTCGCCTGAAGGGCCGGATCACGGTGCCCGACGACTTCAACGCGCCGCTCGACGCCCGCACGATCGCGGCATTCGAGGGTCGTTCATGAGCCGGGTGCTTCTCGACACGCACCTTCTGCTGTGGGCCATGAGCGAGCCGAAGCGACTGCCGGCGGCCGCCCGCCGGCGGATCGCAGCGGCAGACGTATTCGTGAGCGCTGCGTCGATCTGGGAAGTGAGCATCAAGGTGGCGCTGGGAAAGCTCGAGGTGAGCCCCGAGGAACTTCTGGCGGAAATCGAGCCAGCGGGATTCCAGATGTTGCCCGTCACGGGGGAGCACGCGGCCGCAGTCGCCAGGCTCCCGCCGCTCCATCGGGATCCGTTCGACAGGATTCTGGTCGCGCAGGCGAAGACCGAACCGCTGGTTCTGCTCACGAACGACGCAGAGCTCTCCAAATACGGAGACTTTGTCGAGGCGCTGACATCAAGCAACAAATGACGACGATCTCATATCTCATGAACTCCAGATTCCTTTGCATTGCAAAGACGTTGCGGGCATGCTTCGCGACCGTAGTCTCGTTCGCGGCGCTCGCCGGCTGCCGGCCGGCGGATCCCGGGCTCGTCAAGATCGTCTCGAGCCTGCCGCGAACGGGCTCGGCCAAGCAGCAGTCCGACACGATCGTCCGCGGCATCCGGATGGCGATCGACGAGGCCGAGGGAAAGGTCGGCCCATTTCGGGTCGAGTATCTCGACCTCGATGATTCCACGGCCGCTGCCGGCCAGTGGACGAGCGAGGCCGAGGCGGCCAATGCCAGGCGGGCGCTGCAAGATCCCGACGTCGTGGCCTACATCGGCACGTTCAACTCGGGCGCCGCGAAGGTGTCGATGCCGATTTTGAATCTCGGCGACCTGCTCATGGTGTCGCCTGCCAACACGGCCGTCGGCCTCACGAAGCCGGGCCTGGGGTCGCCCGGCGAGCCCGAGGTCTACCGGCCCACGGGGCGTCTCAACTACACGCGGGTCGTGCCCGCCGATGATCTGCAGGGGCCGCTCTCGGCCGATTGGGCGAAGAAGCGGGGCGTGAAGAAGGTTTACATCCTCGACGACAACGAGGTGTATGGCAAAGGCCTCGCCGACCTCTTCGACGAGCGGTGTCGCGAGATCGGGATCGAGGTGCTCGGCCACGATTCGATCGACGCGAAGGCGCAGGAATTCAAGTCGCTGATGGCGAGCGTGAAGGCGGCCGGGCCCGATCTCGTCTATTTCGGCGGCACCACGCAGAGCAAGGGCGGGCAGCTCGCGAAAGACATGGCAAGCGCGGGGATCACGGCGCTCCTGATGGTGCCCGACGGCTGCCGCGAGCAGGTGTTCATCGATTCGGCCGGGGCGGTGAATCTCGAGGGGCGCTGCTTCGTGACGTTCGGCGGGCTGCCCCCGGACAAGCTCACGGGTAAGGGGGGCGAGTTCGTCGAACGCTACAAGCAGAAGTTTGGCGAGCTGCCCGAAGCCTATGCCGTCTACGGCTACGAGGCGGCCTGCGTGGCGCTGCAGGCGATCCGCGCCGCCGGCGTGAAGGACCGCCGCGCGATCACCGATGCGGCGCTGGCGATCAAGGATTTCGACGGCACCCTCGGCCGCTGGGGCTTCGACGAGAATGGCGACACGACGATGCGGACCCTCACCGTGAGCGTGGTCAAAGGGGGCGAATTCGAGTTCGAGGAGGTCCTCGACGCAGGTGCCGTGGGCGACGACCCGGCCGTGCGGTAAAAACAACGCCGCATTCGCGTGGCGTTTTCCGCCGTCCTGCCGAAGCGAGATTTCATTGTCCGCCCAGTTTTTCCTCCAGCAGTGCCTGATCGGCCTCACCAACGGCGCGCTCATCGCGCTGGTGGCGCTCGGCTACACGATGGTCTACGGCATCATCGGCCTGATCAATTTCGCGCATGGCGACCTGATCATGCTCGGAGCCTGCCTGGCGCTCTCGCTCGTGGCCGCATTCGGGCTGGCGGCGGCGGGCCCGGCGGCCACGTGGGCGGGGATCGCGCTGCTCGTCTTGCTCTGCGGCCTCTTCTGCGGCGGGCTCAACGTGGCCGTGGACCGGATCGTCTACAAGCCGCTCCGCAACGCCCCGAAGCTCGCGCCGCTCGTCTCCGCGATCGGCGTCTCGTTCATCTTCATGAACATCGGCCTCTTCTGGCTCGGGCCGGCCGACCGCTCGTTCCCCGAACTCCTGCCATCGACGAATCTGCTGCCGGGCGAGGGGCTGCAGTTCAGCTGGAAGGACCTGCTCGTCGTGCTCATCGTCGTGCCGCTGATGCTCGCGCTCTCGCTGCTCGTCCGCGGCACGAAGCTCGGCAAGGCGATGCGGGCCGTGGCCCAGGATCCGACGGCCGCGGCGCTCGTGGGCGTGGACGTCGATCGCGTGATCGCGGCGACCTTCTTCATCGGCGGCTTTCTCGGTGGGGCGGCGAGCGTGATCTACGGGCTCTACATCAACACGATCGGCTTCCAGATGGGTTTCCAGAACGGGCTCTACGCCTTCACGGCGGCGGTGCTCGGCGGCATCGGAAGCATTCCCGGCGCCGTGCTCGGCGGCCTGGTGATCGGCCTGGTGCGGGCGCTCTCGAGCGCGTATGTGGGGGAGCGATGGACCGGCGCGATCGTGTTTGCGATCCTGATCGTGATCCTCGTCTTCCGCCCCGAGGGGCTGCTCGGCCGCCGGACGAAGGAGAAGGTCTGATGCGCGGCTTTCTGCGTGAACGCTGGGATCTCGTGACGCTCGCGGTGCTGGCGATCGCGCCGCTCGTGATTCCGGCGCTCGGCGGGGCGCTCGGCGGGCAGGTGACCACGCTCTTCATCTACTGCATCCTGGCGCTCGGCCTCAACGTGATGGTGGGCTACACGGGCCTCGTTCACCTGGGCATCGCGGCCTTCTTCGGGATCGGCGCCTATTTGATGGCGATCCTCACCGTGCCGATGTATCCCTTCCAGATCGGCTGGCTCCCGGCGGCGATCGTGAGCGTGCTCGCCGCCGCGGGGATCGGGCTCGCGCTCGGCGCCCCGACCCTGCGGCTCCGCGGCGACTACCTCGCGATCGTGACGCTCGGCTTCGGCGAAGTGGTGAAGGTGACGCTCCGCAACCTCGAACAGATCACCGGCGGCATGAAGGGGCTCAATCCCGTCCCCCCGCCCGGCGCGGGCGTGAAGATCGGCGGCACTGACCTCGGCCTCGCCTTTGCGATCGATCCGCGGTGGTTCTACTATCTCTCCCTCCTCGCGCTCGCCGGCGTCGTCGTGGCGATGCGGCGGCTGGAAAACTCCCGACTCGGCCGGGCCTGGGTGGCCGTCCGCGAGGATGAGCTCGCCGCCTCGGCGATGGGCATCTCGGCAACACGCGTGAAGCTCTCCGCGTTTGCGATGTCGTCGGCCGTGGCGGCGCTCGCCGGCTGCCTCTATGCCGGCAGCCTCTCCACGACGGCCGATCCGAATGCCTACGACTTCAACCGCTCGATCATGGTGCTTTGCGCCGTGATCCTCGGCGGCCTCGGCAGCATCCCCGGCACGCTCCTGGGCGTGGCGATCCTCGTCGGCTTCGACACCGTGCTCGCGCCCTGGGCCGATTCCTGGATCCAGCAGATGAACATCAACCCGACGGGCTCGAGCCTGCTCTCCTTCAGCGGCTGGCGGCTGGCGATCTTCGGGCTGGCGCTCGTGCTCGTGATGCGGTACCGGCCGGAGGGGCTCGTGCCGTCGCGGCGTCTGGCCGCCGAACTGCGGGAGGCGCATCCATGAGGCGAAGATCCGCGCAGCAGATGGGCGGCTCGCCGCCGATCGGAGCGGCGCCGCTGCTCGACGTCGATCGCATGACGGTCCGCTTCGGCGGGCTCGTGGCCGTGTCGGAGCTCGATCTCGACGTGCCCGAGGGGCAGATCGTGTCGGTGATCGGCCCCAACGGCGCCGGCAAGACGACCGCCTTCAACACGATCAGCGGCATCTATTCGCCGACGAGCGGCTCGGTGCGATTCCGCGGCCGCCGGCTCGAACGGGCGTTCACGGCCGGCACGTTCTGGTCGGCGATGGGCGTGGGGCTCCTCACCGGGCTCCTCTTCGCCGCCGCCGCCGTCGATGTCGACCGCCTCTGGCTCGCGGTCGTGAAGCGAGGGATGAATGTCAACGAGCCGTTCACGCTCGCCAGCGCCGCCTCCCGCCTGCGGGGCTATTTCCGGGCCGAGCTCGCGATCGACCAGATGGCCGGCAAGTGGCGGGTGGTGAGCGCCGACGGCAGCGACGTGCTGGCGATCAAGCGGGATCTCGGCGAGGCGCGGGCGCTTCGCGACGCCTTGCAGGCCGAGGTGACCGCCCGACGGGCAGGCCCTGGCACCGTGCCCGACATGAGCGACCTCGCTGAGGCCGCGACCGACGCGGTCAAGCGGCCGGCGATCAAGGAGGAGGTGCTCGACCGGCTCGCCGCCGGCAAGCAGCGGATCCGCTGGCGCGGCTGGACCGGTCTCGTCGCCGGCTGGCTCCTGGGCGCCGCCGGCACGCTCGCCGTCTGGCAGCGCGGCCGCCGGTCGCCGCACGTCGTGGCGCGGGCGGGCATCTCGCGGACGTTCCAAAACATCCGCCTCTTTCCAAACATGACCGTGCTCGAGAACGTGCTCGTCGGCCTCGACCGCACGATTCCCGGCGGCACGCTGGCGATGCTCTTCAAGACGCCCGCCAACCGCCGCGCCGAGGCGGAGGCCCGCGGCCGCGCGATCGACGCGCTCGACTTCGTCGGCCTAACCGCGAGCGCCAACCGGATCGCCGGGCAGCTGCCCTACGGCGACCAGCGGCGGCTCGAGATTGCCCGCGCGCTGGCCACCGACGCAATGCTCATCCTGCTCGACGAGCCGGCCGCCGGCATGAATCCCTCCGAGACGGCCGAACTGGCCGCGCTCGTGCAGCGGATCCGCGACCGTGGCGTGACGGTGCTCCTGATCGAGCACCACATGAACGTCGTGATGCGGATCAGCGACCGCGTGGCCGTGCTCGACCACGGCGTGAAGATCGCCGAGGGCACGCCGGCCGAGGTGAAGCGCGACGAAAAGGTGATCGAGGCCTACCTCGGGGGAGAAGCCTGAGCGATGCCGATGCTGGAGGTGCACGAACTCGAGGCGGGATACGGGCCGATCCGGGCGCTCGACCGGGTCTCGCTCGACGTCGACGAAGGGGAGCTCGTGGCGATCATCGGCGCCAACGGCGCCGGCAAGACCACGCTCCTGATGGCGATCTCCGGGATCGTGCCTTCCCGCGGTGGCGCGGTCCGTTTTCGCGGCGAGTCGATCACGGGACGAAAGCCCCACGAGATCATGCGGCTCGGCATCGGCCATTCCCCCGAGGGAAGGCGGATCTTCCCGCGGCTCACGGTCCGCGAGAATCTCGAACTGGGCGGCTTCACGCAGCCCGACGGCTGGGAACTCAAGCGCGACATCGCCGCGGCCTGCGAGCTCTTCCCCGTGCTCGGCACCCGCATGAGCCAGCTCGGCGGCACGCTCTCCGGCGGCGAGCAGCAGATGCTCGCGCTCGCGAGGGCGATCGTCGGCCGGCCGAAGCTCCTCTTGCTCGACGAGCCTTCGCTCGGACTCGCGCCCTTGATCGTGGCGAAGATCTTCGAGGTGATCGCGAGCCTCTCCGCCCGCGGCATCGCCGTGGTGCTCGTCGAGCAAAACGCCCGCGCGGCGCTCCGCCTCGCCTCGCGCGGCTACGTGCTCGAGACCGGCCGCATCACGCTCACCGGCAACGGCCCCGACCTCGCCGCCGACCCGCGGGTCCGCGACGCCTACCTCGGCGAGTAGGGCAGGCTTCAGCCTGTCATCGATGGCGACAGGCTAAAGCCTGTCCTACGAATCTGGTATCCTGCCGCTCCCGGAATCCACAGCTAAGGTGCAGCAGTGCCAGGGCAGGCAGCTTCGACGAGCGAGTCCGTAAATGCCGATCCGCGAATCGCGGAGGTGCTCGCGAAGTGGTGGGGCTTCGATCAACTGCGGCCGCTCCAGGCCGAGGCGATCCATGCGGCGCTCGACGGCCGCGATTCGCTCGTGGTCATGCCGACCGGCGGTGGAAAAAGCCTCTGCTACCAGCTGCCGCCGCTGGTGGGCGAATCGACCGACGTGGTCGTGTCGCCGCTGGTCGCCCTCATGAAAGACCAGGTCGATGCGCTCGAGGCGATCGGCTATCCCGCCGCCGCGATCCACTCCGGCCTGTCGCAGGACGAGCGGCTGCAGATCCGCGACCGGCTCGCTGCGGGGGAATTGCGGCTGCTCTTCACGGCGCCGGAGCGGCTCGTGAACACCGGCCTCCTGGATCTGCTCGCCCAGGTGGGCGTGAAGCGGTTCTCGATCGACGAGGCGCACTGCATCAGCCAGTGGGGGCACGACTTCCGGCCCGAATACCGGCAGCTCGCCCTGCTGCGCGACCGCTTTCCGACGGCCAGCCTGCATGCCTTCACGGCCACGGCTACGCCGCGGGTGCGCGACGACATCGCCGCGCAGCTCCAACTGCGGAGCCCCGACGTGCTCGTCGGCACGTTCGATCGGCCCAACCTCTGCTACCGCGTCGTGCCGCGGACCGATCGGATCCAGCAGACGCTCGAGATCCTTGGGCGGCATGCGGGCGAGGCCTCGATCGTCTACTGCATCTCGCGCAAGGAGACGGAGCGGCTGGCCGCGAGGCTCGCCGCCGAGGGGATTCTCGCGCGGCCCTACCATGCCGGTCTCGATCCCAAGGAACGCCACAAGACGCAGGAGGCATTCGCCCGCGAGACGATCGACGTGGTCGTGGCGACCGTCGCCTTCGGCATGGGCATCGACCGCTCCGACGTCCGCCTCGTGCTCCATACCTCGCTGCCGAAGAGCCTCGAGGCCTACCAGCAGGAGACGGGCCGGGCCGGCCGCGACGGTCTGGCCGCGGAGTGCGTGCTGCTCTATTCGTCGGCCGACGTCTTCAGTTGGGAATCGCTCGTGCGGAAGAGCGCCGAGGAGGCCGAGCTCGAGCCGGACGAATTGGCACGGCTCGTCGCCGGCCAGACCGAGCACCTCCACTCCATGCGGCGGTATGCCCAGGCCGCGCGGTGCCGCCACGCGGCGCTCTCGGAATACTTCGGGCAGCCCTACGGCACCGAGCCGTGCGGCGCCTGCGATGTCTGTCTCGGCGAAACGGAGAGCCTGCCCGATGGTACGGTGACGGCGCAGAAGATCATCTCCTGCGTGGCGCGGGTGGGGGAGCGGTTCGGCGTGCGGCACGTCTGCGAAGTGCTGCGCGGGGCGAAGACGGAGGGCATCCAGCGGCACGGCCATGACCGGCTCTCCACGTTTGGCCTGCTCGCCACGCTCGACCAGCGGGCGGCCGAGAACCTCACGCACCAACTGCTCGACCAGGGATTGCTCGCCCGCAGCGCTGGTGATCGGCCCGTCGTCATGCTCAACGAGCGGTCGTGGGAGGTGCTCCGTGGCGAACGGCCGGTGGTGTTACTCGAGCCCCGCGTCGGCAGGGCGAAGGCCGCGAAGGCCGACGTCGACGATTGGAAGGGCGTCGATCGCGACCTCTTCGAGCGGCTGCGCAAGTGGCGGCGCCGCGTGGCCGACGGCCGCGGCAAGCCGGCCTGGACGATCTTCGACGACAAGTCGCTGCGGGCGATCGCGCGGGAGAAGCCATCGTCGCCCGCGGCACTCCTGCGGGTGAAGGGCATCGGCGAAAAACGCCTCGCCGATTTCGGCGCCGCGATCCTCGATCTCGTCGCGGGCCGCGAGCCGGCGGATTAACTCAACTCGCCCGAAGCCGGGTTGGGCGCGTCGGGAAATGACTACGCGAGCGCGCGGCGGACGAGCGCGGGATCGATGCCGTCGACGAGTTCGACGTGGCCGATCCGGCTCGGGAGCACGAACCGCAGCCGGCCGTCGAGCGTCTTCTTGTCGCGGGCCATGATCGCGAGCAAGTCGTCGGCCGTCGCCGTCGGGGCATGCTTTTGAAACGCGCCGAGATCGGCAGGCAGTTCGAGCGATTCGAGGAGCCGATCCTGACGGGCGACGACGTCGGAGCCGATTCGGCCGAGCATCTCGGCCAGCCGGGCCGCGGCCGCCATGCCGATCGACACGGCCTCGCCGTGGAGGAGCGTGCCGTAGCCGGCGGCGGCCTCGAAGGCGTGGGCAAACGTATGGCCGTAGTTGAGCACGGCGCGGAGCCCCGTCCGCTCGTGCTCGTCGCGCTCGACGACGTGGGCCTTGAGGGCGGCCGATCGTTCGACCAGGTGCACCAGCGGCTCGGGCTGTCGGGCGAGGATGCCGGCGGCATTCGTCTCGAGCCATGCGAAGAACGCGTCGTCGAGGATCATGCCGTATTTCACGACCTCCGCGAGGCCACTGACATATTCGCGGCGCGGGAGCGTCGCGAGGGCGTCGGTGTCGGCGAAGACGCCGCGGGGCTGCCAGAAGGCGCCCACGAGGTTTTTGCCCTGCCGCAGATTGATCCCGGTCTTGCCGCCGATGGCGCTATCGACCTGCGCGACGAGCGTGGTGGGAACCTGCCAGACGGGAAGGCCGCGTGCGAACGTGGCCGCAACGAAGCCGGCGAGGTCGCCGACGACGCCGCCGCCGACGGCGACGATGTGCGTGCCGCGGTCGACGGCCAGCCGCGCACACTCCTCCCAGAGCCGGCCCGCTTCGGCCACCGACTTCGAGGCTTCGCCGGAGGGCACCGCGATCGTCTCGGTCGCGACGCCCGCTGCCGCAAGCGCCGCGATCACCCGCGAGGCATGTGGCTCGAGCACGGCGGCGTCGGCGATGATGACGGCCCGCTTCGCGCCGGCGGCGGCGAGCGACTTGCCGATCGAAGCGACGGTGCCTGGGCCGATCAGGATGTCATACGACCGGTCGGCGCCGGGAGCATCGCCACCTTCGAGCCTCACGCGAATCGTGCGGTGCGACACGGTCAGGCGACGCTCACGCGCTCGAGGTCGGCGGGGGTGACCGTGATCACGCGGGCAAATCCGGTGTGCTGGCGGAGATAGTCGAGCTCGGCCGCTTCGCTCGGGCTGGCATGGAGCAGGGTCTCGACCCGCGACTTGTCGGCCCGCGACCAATCTTCGTATTCGTCCGGCCAGACGGTATGGTTTTCGACGACGAGCGCTTCACGATAGGGATCGAAGGCGTTTGGCATCCGCTGGACTCCTGATTCGAGGCCGATAATTTTTCGGAGTATACATTGCCCGAGGGACGACCGCTCGGGCCGCCCCCAGTCACGGAAATTCGATCACTTCATGCCATCCACGAGCCCGACATCCCCTGCCTTCGTGCCCTCTGCGCGGCCGACTTCCGGCCGTGGCACCGCCATCGTGATCGGGCTTTTGCTGCTCGGCCTCGTCGCCGCCGGCACCGGCATCTGGTATCAGCGGGGGCAGACCCGAAGGTGCCTCGATTTGTATGGGGCCGAGGCCGCCCGCCACATCACGGCCGCGCCGCGGGTGGAGCTCGTGCGGCTCGTGCCGGCCGGCGCGGCGGGTCGTCTCGCCGCGGTCTTTTCCCGCGACATCACCGCCGCCAAGGGGCTCGTCCACCTGCGGCGCGGCCTCGTGGAGGATGCGAATTTTCTCTGGCCGTCCGCAGCGACGGAGAACCGCCTGCCTGAGACCGTCTGGGATCTCGGGCTCGTCTTCTCCGATCCTGCCCTGCCGGAACAGCCGCCGACGATCCTCGTCATCGATTTCGACGAATCGGGCGGCCACGCCGCCGTGGTCGGGCGTCCGGGACGCGTCGGCCTCGGCCGCCTCGAAAAAGGCCTGCGAAAGTGGGTGGACGCGTTGTAGGCCGCTGAAAAACCGGCCTTTTGGCCGCCGCAGCGGGATTCTATTCTCTCCGCCCCGCGGAAGTTCCCCCATCCCGCGAGCACGAGGCCCTTCCATGCGATCGATCGCCGTGGCGAATCAAAAAGGTGGCGTCGGCAAGACGACGACGTCAGTCAACCTGGCCGTGG
>JBIIQM010000082.1:0-14139 GCA_044342075.1 Pirellulales bacterium | reverse complement strand
GGGCGGACTGGCTGCCTATCGGACCGGCGAGCGACCGAGCCTGGCGATGACGGCCGAAGCGCTCGCGTGTCGGCTGTTTCTCGGGATGACTCCCGACCACCCGGCCGCTCTCGAGGCGGTTGACATGCTCGCGCAGTCGCCGCCTGCCCGCGAGAGCCCCAATGCCTACACCTGGTATTACGCGACACTCGCCTCGTTCCATGCGGGTGGGCCGCAGTGGGATCGTTGGAATGAGCGGCTGCAGTCGGCGCTCCTGCCGCTGCAGCGACGCGAGTCTGGCAGCCTCGACGGCAGCTGGGATCCCGACCCCGTGTGGGGCGGCCACGGCGGCCGCGTCTACTCCACCGCACTGTCCGCGATGACGCTCGAGGTCTACTACCGCCACCTGCCGATGCACCGCCAGGCCGTGAAGGCGGTCGCGGCGTTGCCGTGAGCGAGCGGCCGAATTTGCTTCTGGTGGCCGTGGGATTAGACTTCGTATGTGGCTCATCCGCCCAGCATGGAGTGTCAGGTGCAACCAATGTTTGCGTTCATGGGATTAGGAACGGTCGAGTTGATCATCGTGGCGGGCGTGATCCTGCTGCTATTCGGCTCCCGGCTTCCCAAGGTGATGCGCTCGCTCGGCGAGGGCATCGTCGAGTTCAAGCGCGGCGTGCAGGGCATCGAGGATGACAGTGCGAGCCACGGCGAAGGCCGCCACTGATCGCCCCCCTGCCCCGTAGAAACACGAGCGGCGCATGTTTGGACTTGGCCCCGTCGAGATCGTCGTGATCGGTGCGATCGCCGTGATGCTCTACGGCAAGCGGCTGCCCGAGGTGGGCCGCTCGGTCGGCCAAGGGATCGGCGAATTGCGGAAGCAGATGGCCACGCTCACCCGCGACATGGATCTGGCGGCGCATCTCGACGCGGCACCGGCGAAACGTGTGGCCCGGCGTTTTGATGATGAAGGTGGTCACCGTCCGGCGGCCGCCCCGCGGTTCGACCCGCCATCAGATTCGGGGGAAACGCGGCCATCGTGACGGCTCGGTCGTGGGATGCTACGATCCCGAACGATCGTTCGTCGGGCAGCTAGCTCAGTTGGTTAGAGCGCTACGTTCACACCGTAGAGGTCACAGGTTCGAATCCTGTGCTGCCCATTTTCGAATAACACTGGTTTTCCAGTTCCAAATCCCTGCCGACGGTCGGCAGCGCCCTTGTGGGAATAGGTCGAAAATCGCTCCATCCCGGTTTCATCCCGGTTTGGCGCGATCGGCACCCGTTTCCGAAAGGGCATCCCGATGGCAAAGCGTGGATTTGGCAAACTGCCGGAAGTCCGGCTCCACAAGCGTTCCGGCAACGGCCGCGTGTTTCTGAACGGCCGCGAACACTGGGTCGGCCGCTACGGCTCCCCCGAGGCCAAGGCCCGGTACGCGGAACTAATCGCCGCCTACGTCACCAGCGGCGGCACCAGCATCGAGGCCACGCATGCCACCCCGCCCCGCCCTGCCCCGCTAGCCGCCGATCTCACGGTCGGTGAGTTGGCCGTGAAGTGGATGCGGGACATCGAGAACACCCGGCCCGACTACAAGCAGTCGAGCCTCTGGCACGGCGCCGTGGCCGCGAGCCGGGCCATCCGGCCCTTTGCCACCATGAGCGTCACGGAGTTCGGATCGCGGGCCTTGCTCGATGTGCAGCGGCTCCTGATCGAAACGCCCATCCCGCCACGCCCCAAACGAGGCCGCCCCAAGGCCACGGCCAAGCCCCAGTACCGCACCCGGCGGTACATCAACGACGTGATCGGCCGCGTGCGGCAGATGTTCCACTGGGGCGTGCTGCGGGAACTGGTGCCCGATGATCGGGTCAAAGCCCTGGAAATCGTGCCCGCCTTGGCCTACGGCACCACCAAGGCCAAGGAATCCAAGGCCCGCAAGCCCGTGCGCCCGAGCATCGTCAAGGCCACCCTGCCCCACCTCACGGCCGAGATGGCCGATCTCGTCTGGTTCATGCGGCTCACCGGCTGCCGCCCCAGCGAAGCGGCCCGCATGAAGCTCTGCCGCATCCGCGACCGCGACAAGCCGGTGTGGCGGTACGTTCCCAAGCGGCACAAGACGAGCCACAAGGGCAAGCAGCGCCACATTCCCATCGGGCCCAAGGCACAGGCGATCATCCTCGCGCACACCGCAGGCCGCGATCCCCGCGAGCACGTCTTTACGCCGCAGCGGAGCGTGCCCCAGCGTAAGCCGCGCAACGGCGTGATCTCCATCGAGCCGCGTAAGCCCTCGCCACGCGTGGGCGCGAAGTTCAAGAAGGACGCCATCCTGCGGGCCGTGCACCGCGCGATCGAAAAAGCCAACAAGGCAGCCGGGGCCAACGGGCAGCCGCCGCTGCCCCATTGGACGCCGTACCAGTTGCGCTACACGCGCCTGCGAGAGATTCGCAAGCAGGAAGGCCGCGAGGCCGCGCGGGCCGTCGCCGGGCACAGCCGCGCGACGATGACGGACCACTACGCGCCTGCCAACTGGAGCCGAGCGGCCAAGGCCGCCAAGCGCAGCGGGTAGCCCCTCTGCTGAACGTTGACACCCCCATCTGGATTCGTAACGCTACTGCCGCCATGGACGCTCCCACCGCCACCCCCGAGATCGCGTTCAGCGTCGAGGGGGATTTTGTGCCGATGCCACAAGCGAAGCCCAACCGGCACGGGGAGCTGCGCATCCCTTCCGATCATCCGGTGCACGAGCAGCGCAAACGAATCCGGCAGGCCGCCAGAGATGCAGGCGCGATGCCGGTGCCAGATGAAGTCATGGAGGTTGAATGCGTCATCTATGGCAACGCGGCCGGAGGTAAAGCGGCACCCGTGATTGGTGCGGTCATGGACGCGCTGGAGGGCGTCGCCTTCAAAGAGGCGTGGCAAGTAGGCCGAATCGTCACGTCGTGGCAGTTGCGCGAGCAGGGAAAAGCCCCTCATTTCACGGTGCTGGTCAAGCGTTCAAAAAAACATGATTGACACGTTGTGCGATGTGTGGCACCTTACAGCTCGTCTCCCCTCGCGGATTGGTTTTCGAGCGTTCGATCACTCGATCCTGCACCCCTCACGGGGCATGGTGCCCAGCATCCACGGAGACAACCGCGTAAGCGGTAAAACGCTGGCTGCCGTCACGGACGGCATTGGATTGAACGGGCGAAGTCTGCACAGGGCCAATCCCCTGTCGCGATGCAGTGCCGTTCTCGCGCCATGCGTTCCCGGTCCCCCAAGGCCATCCTGCCGCAGCGGAAAGATTTTTTCCCGCTGTCCCATGTAGCCGCCACGCTCGCCCGCTGACCTGCCCCCCTTAAACGTCGCCACTCGTAGAGAGAGAATCTCTGGGTGGTGCAAACCAAGGGAGGGCACGAGATGCCACGAGGAAAGAAGTTCACGGCGGAGCAGATCATCGGGAAGCTTCGGGAGGCCGAGGTTGAGTTGGCTCGGGGGAAGACGGTGCCCGAGGTGGTGCGGAAGCTTGGCGTGACGGAGCAGACCTACTATCGGTGGAAGCGGGAGTACGGTGGTCTGCGGACAGACCAGGCGAAGCGGCTGAAGGATCTCGAGAAGGAGAACGCCAGGCTGAAGCGGCTTCTCGCAGATGCTGAGCTTGATAAGGCGATCCTTCGGGAGGCGGCGTCGGGAAACTTCTGAGCCCGGCGAAGCGGCGCCAAGCGGTTGAGCATGTGCGTGACACGCTCGGCCGTGACGTGGTGACCGAACGCCGGGCATGCCGAGTGCTGGGGCAAGCCAGAAATACGCAACGCCGGAAGGCGTGCGTTGCCGACGACGAGCCACAACTTGTGAAGCGGATCGTCTGGATGGCCCGTGAATACGGCCGGTACGGATACCGCAGGATTACGGCCCTTCTGCGGGCCGAAGGCTGGTGGGTGAACCACAAGCGGGTGGAGCGGATCTGGCGACAGGAGGGCCTGAAAGTGCCTGCGAGACAGCCGAAGCGGCGAAGGCTCTGGCTTGGAGATGGGTCGTGCATCCGGTTGCGGCCGACGCACCGGAACCACGTCTGGAGTTACGACTTCGTCATGGACCGGACGGCGGATGGCCGGTCGTTCCGGATGCTGACGATCGTGGACGAGTTCACGCGGGAGTGTCTTGCGATTGATGTCTCGCGGAAGCTCACAAGCGAGGATGTCTTGGAGCGGCTGAGCGACCTGTTCGTTCGCCGGGGTGTGCCTGACCACATCCGCAGCGACAATGGCAGCGAATTCACCGCCAAGCGTGTGCGGGAGTGGCTCGAACGGGTCGGGGTGAAGACGCTCTACATCGAGCCGGGATCCCCTTGGGAAAACGGCTACGTGGAGAGCTTCAACGGCAAGCTGCGGGACGAGCTCCTGGCCCGAGAGGTGTTCGACACCCTGCTCGAGGCCAAGGTCCTGATCGAGCGTTGGAAGAAGGCCTACAACACTGTCCGGCCACACAGCTCGTTGGGGTATCAGCCCCCGGCCCCGGAGTCGCGCCGCCCCTGTCCGCTCGCTTCGGCTACGCCTCAGCAAGCGGACAGGGGCGATCCATTGGCAGGGAAACTCTATTGATAGAAACTGGTTCCATCAGTGGGGGCAGGTCACCGCATGAAGGGCGAGGCGGTGGCTTGCCTCCCGCATCACGCCGCGGGCATCACACCAGCCGCGATCGTCGCCGGGGAGCCATGAGCCGTACGTCGTCCATGTGAGGAAGAACGCCATCGGACCCGAGCGGTAGGGCAGACCGGCCTCGCTTCGCATGGCGCGAGCATATGTACACATGAACAGTTTTGCAAGAGGGCGGTTGGGAGGGCGGGGCGTTTCTCCCGAAGCCCCCGGCGGGAGCCGGGGGGGTGACGCGTGGCGATCGTGAGCAGCGCGGTTGGGCAAATGACCGAATGGTGGTGGCGGGCGTCATCCCCCCGCTTCCGCGAGGGGCTTTTGGGTGAGGGCGATTGACGAGAGTGATGATCGTGCGTACAGTACTCGCATGCCGGCCATCAGCACGTTTTTCGGTATCGTGATCGAGATGTTTTGGCGCGAGCATGGCCCGCCGCATTTTCATGCGACGTACGGCGAGTACGAGGCGGTGATTGCGATCGATACGCTCGATATACTGAGAGGAGAGTTGCCAAGACGGGCCAAAGGCCTGGTGATGGAATGGGCCAACGACCATCGCGACGCCCTCCAAGAAAATTGGGATTTATGCAGCCGGCTCATGCATCCGAATCCGATTCCGCCGCTCGAGTGATGCCGCCGGCACGCTCGCAGGCCGCATGGCGGGCAGTTGCGGTGAGCCCCGGGAACGACAAGAGTCTCGTCGTTCGATTCGTCGACGGCACGACGGGCCGGGTCGAGCTTGGCGGCTTTCTCGCCGGTCGAGGCGTCGAAGGGACCGTGTTCGAGGCCCTGCGTGACGAGCGCTTTTTCGCGCAGGCAACCGTCACGGAGGGCGCTGTTCGCTGGCCGAACGGAGCCGATCTTGCGCCCGATGCCATGTACGACGCGATCCGTGCCAGCGGTTGCTGGACAGTCCGTTAGGAACTAGGAACAAGGCGGCGGACGCAAAAGGACGCGGCCTCTTTGTGCCGGTCAAAAATGCCGGATGGTGGTGGCCAGCGTCATCCCGCTCGCTTCCGCGAGGGGCTTTTGGGGACGGCGCGCAGGTTCCCGAAGCCCCCGGCGGGAGCCGGTGGGGTGACGCGGGGCGATCACGAGCGGCGTGTTTCGCGTTGAGCCGGAGTGGCCCGCCCTAGCGGCGGATCGTGTCGCTCGTGAGGTGGCCGAAGAGCGTTTCGCGGCCCCGCAGGACGTAGAACTTGAGCGGGCCGAGGTTGTCCTCGCGGGCCTTGTCGAGCACGTAGGTGATGTTGTCGACCGACACCGTCTCCCAAACGTGCAGCCCCACGAGGACGTCGCCGCTGCGGATGCCCTGGTCGGAGGCGGGCCCGCCGCTGCGGACCTCCTTCACGAGCAGACCGCCGCGGTAGCGGGCCTGAAGCTTCTGCACCTTCGGCGCCGGCATCGTCTCGACTCGCAGCCCGAGTTCGAGCCAGCAACGTTCGTCGATCGACATCGAAAGCTGACGGGCCGCCGCGAGAGGCAGTTCGATCCGCTCGACGGCGCCGGAGCGGGTCACCATGAGCGCCACGCTGTCGCCCGCCTTGTGGCCGAGCATCGCCCGTTCGATGTCGAGCTGGGAGGTGACCTGCAGTTCGCCGATCCGAGTGATCACGTCGCCCGCCTTCACGCCGATCGTTTCGGCGGGGCTCTCGCGGTGCACCGCCTCCACGATCGCGCCCCGCTGGCCGTCCCCCTTGGCCACGATTCCGTGCCAGGTTCGATCCACGCGCTCGACGGAGAGCAGTTCCGTGACCACCGTGAGGGCCTTGTCGATCGGGATCGCAAACCCGATCCCCTGGGCGCCGGCCCGCACGGCGACGTTGATCCCGATCATCTGGCCGTTGATGTTGAGCAGCGGCCCGCCGGAGTTGCCCGGATTGATGCTCGCGTCGGTCTGGATGAGGTCCTTGTATTGCTGGGTGCGGGTCACCTCGACGTCGCGGTGAAGCGCCGAGACGATCCCGCGGGTGACCGTGTGCTCGTAGCCGTAGGCATTGCCGAGGGCGAGCACCGTCTCGCCGATCATGAGGTCGCTCGAGGTGCCGATCGCGATCACCGGCAGCGGGGCGTCGTGCGCGACCTTGATCACGGCGAGGTCGGTCCGCGGATCGTGGCTGACGAGGGTTGCCGCGACGGTCTTGCCGGAGGCGAGCGTCACTTCGATCCGCTTCACGCCCTCGACGACGTGGTAGTTGGTGACGATGTAGCCGCGGGCGTCGATCACCACGCCCGTGCCCATCCCGTTGACCCGCCGCTGTTCGCCTTCGGCGTTCGGGTCGGCGTCGCTCGACACGACCTTCTGGCCGTGGATGTTGACGACCGAATCACGGGTCGACTCGATCGCCCGCACGATCGCGGTGCGCCGCGACTCCGTCGCATACGCAGGTCGGGCCGCCGCGGCCGCAAAGAGCACGGCCACGCACGGCAAAAGCACCCACGTACACCGCATGGAGAGGATTCCCCGAGCCCACACACACCCTGGAAGGCGAACGCCGGGCTGGCCGCATTGCGGCGGCAGCCTCGAGCCCCCTGACGGAAAGGAGGATCGGACGCCGGGCTACGGCGATTCCATCGCCGTTCGCTCAGGCCCGCAGAGTTTTCCGGACCGACACCGCGGTGGCCGCCGCCTCGCGGCAACACCCCGAAAAACCGGAAGCGGCGCCAGCCGTTCAGGAATTACTCATGGGGCCGCCCGGACCGGTCGGGGCCGGCAGTGCCCCCTCGGCCTGGTGGTTCGGAGCCGATCAGGAGCGGCAGCAACTGCAGGAGGAGGAAGGCCCCGAGCACGACGAGCACGGCGACCGGCCAGACGCTCGCGATCCGTTCGCCGAACTCCCAGCCGGCCTCATTAGCAATGCCGCCGACGAGCGTCGCCAGCAGCAAGACGAAGAGCCCGCCCAGCACGATCGCGCAGCCGAGCGACGCCATCGTGCCCTTGAACGTGCCGATTTCGGAAAACTCTTCCTGATGCAGATCGATCGCGCGGCCCCGCGCCAGGCTGCGGGGAACGCTCTCGGCCAGTTCGATCGCCCGGGCGGCGTCGTCCCAGGCGGCCGGAGTGATGGTGGTGCCGGCGAACGAGGACTTGTCGAGCAGCCCGAGGATCGTGGCGGCGCGGTCGAATGCGGCCCGTTCGACGCGGCCGCCGGGCTCCGACGTGAGCGTCCACTCGGCGCGGTCGTCGTCGGGAATGTCGACGGTGAGGGAGCCCGAACCACCCACGAGCGAGATCGAGAGGCCGGGTGATTCGCCGCGGGCCACCCGCCACCGCACCGGCAGGTTTGCGGCGCCGGTGAGCCCCACGGCAAGCGTGCCCCAGGCGGCGTCGGTTTCGCCGCCGGCGAGCGTCGAGAGCCGGCGCGGATCGCCGACGAGCACCCGCAGGAGGTCGGCATCGCGGGCGAACTGCCCAAGAACGCTCTCCCTGGAGCGGTCGCGGAGCCGCCGCTGGCATTCGATCGTCTCGAGGGGGCCGAGCGCTCCCGCGCCGGCGAGCCCCGCTTCGATCGTCTCCTTGAGCCGCGTGAGGAATGGATGCAGCCGGTCGGGAAGCACGGGGATGAGCCGGGCGCCGGAGTCTTTGCGGATCATGTCGAGCTCGTAGGCCCAGAGCATCGAAAGCTCGAGCGGCTGTGAGAGCACGAGCGTGCGGCCCGCCTGCACGAGTTTGCGAACGCCCTCCGCCCGCAGCTCGTTCCAGCCGTCGCCGCCGACGAGCACGGCATCCGTGGACCGCGGATCGACGAGGGCCTCCCAGGAATCGGCCCGCGGCAGCCCGTCCAGGAGCGCGGCGTGGGGGGAGTCTGCCGCCACGTCGCACACAAGCGTGATGTCGTCGCCGCGGCGGCGGGCTGCCGCCACGGTGACTGCGATCTGGTGGTCGATGCCGAGGAGGCCGAGTTTCATGGCCTCATTGTTTCCCGCGGAGCCGCGGCTGACCAGTGGAGCGGTTTGTCGCCGCAGCGTAGGGTAACGGTCTTCACGAGACCCGCGGAGCAAGACCGGCATGAACGCCGAAGTGATCGCGATCGGTGACGAGCTGACCACGGGCCAGCGGCTCGATACCAACAGCCAGTGGATCTCCCGCGAGCTCTCGGTGCTCGGCATCACCACCTCGTTTCACACGACGATCACTGACGCGCTCGACGACGGCGTGGCCGCCTTCCGGATCGCCGTGGAGCGGGCCGACGTCGTCGTCGTCACCGGCGGCCTCGGGCCCACCGCCGACGACCTCACCCGCGACGTGCTGGCGATCGTCGCCAACGAGCCGCTCGAGCTCTCCGCCGAGGCGCTCGTGGCAGTGGAGGCTCGTTTCGCCCGGCGGGCGATGCCGATGCCGGAGAGCAATCGCCGGCAGGCGCTCTTTCCGCGCACGAGCAGGATCATCACTAATCCCGACGGCACGGCGCCCGGCATCGACATCGAGATCCTGCGAAAGGAAACCGGCTCGAGCCGCGTCTTCGCGCTGCCGGGCGTGCCCGCCGAGATGCGGGTGATGTGGCACGACTCGGTGGTGCCAGCGCTGCTCGCCATGCAGCCGGAAGGGGGCACGATCCAGTTTCGGCGGATCAAGTGCTTCGGCGCGGGGGAGAGCGCCCTCGAGGCGATGCTGCCCGGCCTGATCGAGCGCGGCCGCGACCCGCTCGTGGGCATCACGGCCCACGAGGCGACGATCACGCTGCGGATCGTCGCCCGCGGCGCCGACGCGGCCGCCTGCCAGGCGAAGATCGCACCGACGGAACAGGTGATCCGCGAATGCCTCGGCGACCTCGTCTACGGCACCGAAGACGACGAGATCGAAGACGCGGCCCTCGCGGCGGCGGCTGCGGCGGGCTTCACGCTGGCCACCGTCGAGATCGCCACGCAGGGGCAGGTGGCGGCGATGCTCGCGCAGGCCGCCGCACGGCGGCAGGCGGCCGGTGCGGATGGGGGCGTGGCCGGCGGCATCGTGTTACCCACCGAGGCGCAGGGCCAAACGCCGGCGGAACTCGCCGCGTGGGCCAGGGCGGAACTCGGCGGCTCGCTCGGCCTCGCGGTCGGGCCGGTCCAACGCGACGCTGACGGCCTGGAGACGGTGGCGATCGCCCTCGCCCGGCCCGAGGGCACCGAAGTGATCGAGCACCGGCTCGGCGGCAGTGGGCCGCTGCGGCTTTCGCGGGCGTCGAAGACGGCGCTCGATTTCGTCCGCAAGCAGCTCCGGTTGCACTCCTGACGCGGCGGGCGGATAACCATTTTCGCCCGAGTTACGCCCGACGACCTCACATTCGCCGCCCATGGCCGCCGCAGCCAACACCGCCTCTCGCCGCACGCTCCTGCTCACGCTCGGCCTCGTCGCCCTCGTGGGCCTGATCGTCTGGCCGTCGCTCGTCGCCCGCGTGCAATACGCCCGCACCCGTGCCGAACTCTCCGCGATGCGCGACGCCGCCATCGGCACGGAGCTCGCGCCGGTCGGCAAGCTCTTCACGATGCTCGCGCGGGTGATCGGGCCGTCGGTCGTCAACGTCACGTCGAACAGGCGCGTGATGACCGTGGCCGACGAGATCGCCGCCCTGCGCGGGGCGGTGCCGCAGGGCGCCACCGACGAATCGGTGGGCTCGGGCGTGATCATCGGGTCGGATGGCGTGATCGTGACGAACTACCACGTCGTCGCCCGGAGCGACGAGATCGTGGTGACGCTGGCGGACGGCCGCCGATTCCAGGCCCAGCTCGTGGGGGCCGACGCCGCGACCGACCTCGCGATCCTGAAGATCGACGCCGATGAGCTGCCCACCGCGTCTTGGGGCGACAGCGATACCGTCGAGGTGGGGGAGATGGTGTGGGCCATCGGGAATCCCTTCGGCCTCGACCGCACGCTCACCTACGGCATCGTCAGCGCCGTCGGCCGGCGCGGCGTCCTCGAAAACCCGCTGCAGGAATTCCTGCAGACCGATGCCGCGATCAACCCGGGCAATTCGGGCGGCCCGCTGGTCGACGTCCACGGCCGCGTGATGGGCATCACCACGGCGATCGTCGGCAAAGACTACACCGGCATCGGTTTCGCCATCCCGAGCAACACGGCCCGTCGCGTGGCCGAGGAGATCCGCACCAACGGCCACGTGGAACGCGGCTACCTCGGCATGGCGCTCGCCGCGCTCCCGACGCCCGCAGCCGATGGCGCGAGCGCCGTCGTGGCCGCCGTGGAGCCGCGGTCGCCGGCGGAATTGGCGGGCGTGAAGCCCGGCGACCTCGTCTTGGCGTTTGACGGTGAGGAGATCGCCGAGCCGGCCGAACTCGTGCTCCTGCTCACGCGGACGGCGATCGGCACCGACGTGCCGCTCGAGATCATGCGTGGCGGCGAGCGGCTCACGCTCACCGTCCACATCGGCCGCCGCCCCAGCGAACAGTAGGACAGGCTTCAGCCTGTCTTGCTTGATGACAGGCTGAAGCCTGTCCTACTAGAGAATCGTGACAGGCCGAAGCCTGTCCTACTCGGCGGGCGGGGGGTCGTCTGGCTTCGGCGGGTCGTCGAGGAACTTCGTGAAGTTGAAGTCGCCGTCGCCGGCGCCGAACCCGAAGTCGAATTTGTCTTTCGATCCCGACGCCTCTTCCGACGCCGACGCCGCCGCGGGCTTCGGGGCTTCGGCGCCTGCGGCCGGCCGCTCGGTGGGCGTGCCCTGCGGACGGGATCGCAGCTGGCCCGAAATGCCCGCGAGCCATTCGGGCGTCGGGAAGGCGTAGGGGCGGAATTTCTCGAACGTGCCCGTCTCCTCGTGGATGAAGAGCGCCCGCTGGGGGCCGAGCTTGCTCGCGAGGGGATTGTCGATCAGCTGGCTCGAATCGGAGCCGCTCATCTGGAAGAGGCAGCGGAGCTCGAATTCCTTGAGCGTGCCCCGCTCGAACGTGCGCATCAGGTTCGTGAGCGAGTCGCACCAGATGATCGTGTGCACGCCGACGGGGGGGCCGTCCTTGAGCACCATGTTGAAGTTCGTCGCCGGCCCCGCCTTCTTTTCGGCGCCGAACGAGAACCCGAAGTCGCCGTCGGCCTTCCGCAGCTCGCGGAACCGGCCGAGATCGCGGACGATCACGAAGACCGCCTCGCCGTCGAGGATCTGGTTGTCGATTCGGCGCTGCACCTCGGCGGCGAGCCGCTCGAAGGCGTCGGCCACGCCGAGCCGGCCGGCGACTTCCACTTCGTGCGGCAGGTGGCTCGTGAGCTGGGAGAGAAGCAGATCGGGCTTCTCTTCGGCGATCGCCGGCTCGAAGAGCACGAACCGGGCCGCGCGGCCCTGCGCGCCCCCCGGATGGGGATCGTGCGAGGCGGCCAGGCTCATCATCGACATGGCGAGCAGGCTCGTGCCGAGATCCTCGCGCTGGCCGACGATGAGCATGTTGGCGCCGCCTTGCCGGCGGAAGATCGCGGCCGTCGGGTCCTTGATGGCGATCGCGTCGCCGAGCCAGGCCAAGGGCGCGTTGAGATCCTTGCCGTGGACTGTGCCCGCGGTGAGCAGTTCGCGGAGCAGGGGATTGCCGGCGGGGTCGGCGGCCTCGTTGCCGTCGAACACCATCCGCGGCACCGCCGGGATGTCGGTCCGGCGGTCGGCGAGCGCCTTGAGCGCGCCGAGGTAGCGCTCACGGCGCTCGTCATTGAGGAAGACCACCTGGAAGGGATTGTTGCCCGCCACCATGCCGTTGGCGTCGTTGTAGATCGCCTCGCCGGGCCGGGTGAGCAGGCGGGCGGCGGTGTTGTCTTCGCTGAGGATGAGGCTCGAATCGGCCTCGTTGCACTGCAGCGCGATGCGGATCGCCATCTGGCCCATCGTGGCCCGCGGCAGGCTGTAGGAGCCGCCGAGCGTCTGCGAGCCGAGGAGCACGTGCATGCCGAACGCACGGCCCTGACGGACGAGCCGGTCGAGGATCAGCGAGGCATCCTGCGCGAGCTTGTCGTCCTCGACGAAGATTTCCTGAAACTCGTCGATGATGAGCAGGATCCGCGGCATCGGGTCGGCGTGCCCCGTCTTGCGGAAGCCGGCGACGTCCTGCACGGCGAGGTCGCGGAAGAGATCGCCGCGGCGCTTCAATTCGCGGTCGAGCTGCTCGAGCACCGACAGGCCAAACTCGCGCTCGCTCTCGATCGCGATCACACGGGCGTGCGGCAACTTGTAGTGGTCGTAGAGCTTGAACTCGACGCCCTTCTTGAAGTCGATGAGATAGAACTGGATCTCGTTGGGGCTGTATTGCAGCGCGAGGCTCGTGATCATCGCGTGCATGAGCGTCGATTTGCCGGAGCCCGTCTTGCCGGCGATGAGCGCGTGCTGGCTCGTGCCCTTGCCGAGCTTGAGATATTGCAGCTTCTTCGCGCCGGCGGGCCCCAGCGGCGCGAGCACCTCGCCCGCCGTGCTCCCCTTCCACCAGTCTTCTTCCTTGAGCGCGACGCGGTCGAAGGGCACCTCCACCCGCTTGGCCGCCTTTGCCGCCTTGCCCACCCGCTGGATGATCTGCGTGAAGACCTCGTCGGAGGGCGCCTGCTCCACCGTGAGCGGCCACTTGGAAAACTCCGGGTCGCTCCAGGTGAACGTGCCGTCCTTGAGCACGAGCGTGGTGGCATGCTTTTCGATGTCGGCGATGCTGAAGTTCGAGGGCATCTGGGCCTTCGTGTCGACCGAGATGATGACGTAGACGCCGCAGCGGGCGCCGCTGGCGGCGATGCTCGCGAGGCGGCGGGCGCTCGTCTCGGTGAAGTTCGCCGGGAAGTTCGCCACGACGACGAAGCGGTAGGGCTCGGGCACCTCCGCGTCGGCGTTGTAGGCCCCGATCGACTCATACTCGTTGCGGAGATACTTCTGGATCACCACCTCCATCTGCTCGGTGATGTCGGCCAGCCGCTGCTCGATCTGCTGCGGCTCCGTCCAGATCCGGCTGGTGACGAGCAATTCGTCGTAGTCGGCGAGGTGCATGAAGCCGGCGAACTGCTTGCCGAGGCCCAGCGGATCGATGATCGTGAAGCGGCTCTGACCCGCGGGGATGCCGGTGGCGATCCGCAGCGTGAGCGCCTGCATCATCTCCGAGGCGATCTCTTTTTGGTCGGCCGTCGACTTGATGAGGAGCGATGACTGGTGCGGGAAGGGCACGATCGCCGGCTGCGTCCAGTCGATCGGCCCGAAGGCGTTGAGCTCGGGGTGCGATGACACGCCCCCCGGCAGCTTCTCGAGCGAGAGGGCCTGCGAGCCAAACCGCAATCCCGGCGGGGGCACCGCCGGCAGGGCGACGTCGTCGCGGGCGAGGTCGTCCCAGCTGCGGAAGGCGTCGGCGTCGATCCGGTTGGCCTCCGCATAGGCCGCGGCCGTCGCGGTGCGAACCTCGCGCCAGCGGTCGGTCATCTGCGTCCACCGCTCGTCGCGGCGGGCATCGGCGGCCGCGAGACGCGCGTCGCGATGCTGCAGGATCTTGTCGAGATCCTCCTTGAGGCTCGTCGAGAGCGCGGCGATCCGCGGCGGGTATTTCTTGTCGGTCGCGTCCTTGCCGCTGTCGCGCCGCTGCAGGATCGCGGCCGTGGCCGCC
>JBIIQM010000143.1:0-4212 GCA_044342075.1 Pirellulales bacterium | reverse complement strand
CAGGGCTATTGGAACCGGCCCGACGCGACGAAGGAGACCTTCGGCGCGATGCTCGCCATGCCCGACTCCCACTCGCAGACGCAGTCGGTGAAGAAGTGGCAGCCGAATCCCGGTCCCTACCTGCGGACGGGCGACCTCGGCTTCTTCGACAACGGCGAGCTCTTCGTCACGGGCCGGCTGAAGGACCTGATCATCGTCCGCGGCCGCAACCACTATCCGCAGGACATCGAGCATTCGGTCGAGGAGGCGAGCCCGCTGGTGCGGGCGGGCTCCGTGGCCGCCTTCTCGGTGGATGTCGACGGCCGCGAGCGGGTGGTCGTGGTGGCCGAGCTCGAGCGGGGCAAGCGGGATTCGGGCGACATCGCCGCGACGTTCGACGCGATCCGCAAGCGGCTGGCCGTCGAGCACGAGGTGGCCCTCGAAGCGATCGTGATGGTGCGGCCCAACAGCATCTCCAAGACGTCGAGCGGCAAGATCCAGCGACATGCCTGCAAGCGGCAGTTCCTCGAAGGCACGCTCGAGGTGGTCGAGCAGCACGTGGGATGGATGCAGGCGGGCCACCCGGCCGCGCCGTCGGGAGCTGGCGAGATCGCGCCGCAGTCGGCCGGTGAGGCACCGCGGCTCGCGCGGATGCGGCCCGTGGGCGAGGCCTCGCGGGCGCTGCGGCCCGACCGCGAACTGCCGCAGGACGTGGTCGATACCGTGTTCGACCACGTGCGCCGAATCGCGAAGGAACGGGCCGGCGACCTCTCGCTCGATACCAACATCGTCGAACTCGGTCTCGATTCGCTCGAGCGGATGGAGATCGTCGCCAGCCTCGAGGAGGCGTTTGGCGGACGCTTCCCGGAGCAGGTGCTGCCCCAGATCGAGACCTGCCGCGAGGTCACCGAAGCGATCCTCGACCACATGCCGATGGATGGCCGCAAGCAGATCGAGGCGGCCCGCGTGATCGCGGAGATCCCGGCGGATACCTGGCAGATCGAGCAATTCCCCGAGGTCCGCGCGCTCGAGCAAAACTTCGCGATGGTCCGCGACGCCGGGCTGCAAAACCCCTACTTCAGCGTCCACGAGGGGCTCACGAGCGACCGCACCCGCATCGGCGGCCGCGAAATGGTGAGCTGGGCCACCTACAACTACCTGGGCATGTCGGGGGAGCCGGAGGTGACGCTCGCCGCGAAGGCCGCCCTCGACCGCTACGGGTCGAGCGTGTCGGCGAGCCGGCTCGTCTCAGGCGAGAAGGTGATCCACCAGGAGCTCGAGCGGGAGATTGCCCGCTTCGTCGGCACTGAAGACGCGATCACGTTCGTGGGTGGCCACGCCACCAACGAGACCGTGATCGGCCATGTGGTCGGCCCCGGCGACCTCGTGCTGCACGACGCGCTCGCCCACAACAGCCTCCTGCAGGGGGCCGTGCTTTCCGGCGCCCGCCGCCGGCCGTTCCCGCACAACGATTACGAAGCCGCCGAGAAGCTGCTCGCGCAGGTCCGCAGCCAGTATCGCCGCGTGCTCGTCGTGATCGAGGGCATCTACAGCATGGACGGCGACTATGCCGAGTTGCCGCGGTTCGTGGCGCTCGCGAAGAAGCACAAGGCCCTGCTGATGGTGGACGAGGCCCACTCGATCGGCGTGATGGGTCCGCGCGGTCGCGGCATCGGCGAGCACTTCGGTGTGAACCCCGCCGACGTCGACCTCTGGATGGGCACGCTCTCGAAGGCACTCGGCAGCTGCGGCGGCTACATCGCCGGCTCGAAGACGCTCGTCCGCTGGCTCAAATACACGGTCCCTGGCTTCGTCTATTCGGTCGGCCTGCCACCGGCGGCGGCCGGGGCGGCGCTCGGCGCCCTGCGGCTCCTCGACCGCGAGCCGGAGCGGGTGGCAAAGCTCCACGACAATGCCCGGCTCTTCCTCAAGCTCGCCCGCGAGGCCGGCCTCGACACGGGCCCCTCGGGCGGATCGGCGATCGTGCCGATCATCCTCGGCAACTCGATGAACAGCCTCAAGCTTTCGCGGGCGCTCTTCGCCCGCGGCATCAACGTGCAGCCGATCCTCTATCCGGCCGTCGAAGAGCGGGCGGCCCGCCTGCGGTTCTTCATCACCTCGAAGCACACGCCCGACCAGATCCGCCAGACGATCCTGGCGATGCGCGAGGAGCTCGCGAAGATCGACCCGGCTGCCACTCGCCGCCAGCCCGCAGCCGTGTAGGACAGGCTTCAGCCTGTCACAAGTAGGACAGGCGTCTCCGCCTGTCTGAGACAGGCACGGAGGCCTGTCCTACGGATTCGCTTGAACACGAGTGGGGCAGGCTTCCAGCCTGCCGCCGACTGCCTCCCCCGGCTCAGTACTTCACCTCGATGCCGAAATCGACGCCGTTGGTGAAGACGTATTCCTGGCCACCGTTGGGGTTCGGGCCGAGTCGGTTGTAGACCGGGTTGGGACGGAAGTAGGGAGAGGTGGGGTCGCCGGTTCCGGTCGTCTTCACGACCCAGGGGTTTTCGATGCTCGCCGGCTGCGACGGATCCCTCGGCTCGGCGTATTGCGTCGGCTTCCGATCGCTCTTGTAACCCGTGCTCGACGACGCCCGGGAGATACCAGCCATCCAGAGCCCAGTATAGCCGGCCCGCAGGAGGATCGCTTGACTGAGCCGGTACTGCGTGCCGAACCGCCATTCGCCGATCGGCGAGAAGACAAACTCGTGCTCGGCGGAGTTCGACGCATTCTGCTGGCCCACGCCGTAGACCTGCAGGAAGAGCGGTGGCGGCTGGATGGGCTCGACAGGCGTCGTGCCACCGGCGGTTTGTGTCACCGCCGGGCTGAATGTCGCCCGCAGATAATCGGCGCCGATCGAATCGGGGAAGTTCGAGCCACGATAGAGGTTGTTTTGCCAGTTGAACGCAGCCGTGAACTTGAGTTCGCTCGAGAACGTCCAGCGACCCGTGTGGCTCTCGAGCAAGATCGCAAACTCGGGGCCGACCATGTTGTTGTAGGTGTTGGTTTCCCACTCGCCGACCTGGAGAGGGCTGCTGCGGCCGAGACCGGTCAGCGAGTCGACGCCACCGATGCCGATCACGTCTCCGGCCGAGGTCTGGGTGATGAAGCCGCCGGCACCCAACCCTCCTGCGCCCGCACCACCCACGCCCACACCTGCACCGCCCACGCCGCCCACACCTGCGCCGCCCACACCGCCCACACCTGCACCGCCCACGCCGCCCACACCTGCACCGCCCACGCCAGCACCGCCCACACCTGGTACGCCTGCACCCGCACCCCCCGTGACCCCCGTGGGCCCCTGGTTGAATGCGTACTGATTGCTCTCATACCCGATCTTGTAACTTTCGGCGAACTGCAGGAACCGGGGGCCGACCGAGAAGCGGGCCGAATTCCCGCTCCCACGACGGCCGAGTTCGCGCCGCACAAGCGCGGTAACCGAAGCACTCTGGATCTCCGTGTTGTTGGTCTGCGTGAGCTTCTGGGAGATGAGGTGATCCGGCGGCGGACTCCGGGAAATGATTGTCGTGTTGATGAGGGATTGATTGACGTTTCCGATGCCCCCACCACCAGCATTTCCGCCACCGACCACCTGCTGCGTGAATATCTGCGTCGGCGACGACGCGGCGAATTCGCTGTTGGTCTGGAAGCTCTGGCTGAGGATACCGGTGTTGAAATACGAGATCTGGACGCCGCGATTGTCGTACATCCAGCCGCCCTCGTACCGATTGCCCCAGGTCATCGCTGTCCGCATCCAGCTCGTGTTGAGATCGAGTTGCAGCGGATCGGCACCAAAGATGAAGACGCCGCCGATCACGCTGCCGCCAGCGGTGCCTGAGGCCTGGATGCCGGCGTTATTGAGCTGCACGATCGCCTGCGGCGAGATCGGATCGACCGGGATCAGATACCCGCCGTTCTCCGTCTGCCCCACGCCCGTCACCCGCGGCGGCGTGATGCCCCAGTAGAGACGATCGTAGTTGAAGAAGATCCCCTCGCTCTGCTCCGGGTAGATCTCGTAGTCCTGCAGATCCGGCGGCGCGAAGAGTTGGAAGTCGTAGAAATTCTGATCTGGAAGCAAAGGCATCCAGTCGCCGGCGCGGGCCGGGATGACGGCCGCGATGCTCATCGCCGCCGTAAGAAGGAGTCTTCCGCACCGCTGCAAACTCTTGTTCGTAGCCATCGCTTGAGTGTCCTGGGGAGCAGGAGCCGGTTTTCCGCACATGCGGA
>JBIIQM010000142.1:0-4225 GCA_044342075.1 Pirellulales bacterium | reverse complement strand
ACGCCGTAGGTGTCGAAATTCTGGTCGTCGAGTTTGCCGCGGAAGTGCCGGCCCCCGGTCGCCTCGGCCTTCACGGGCCAGGCGTTCTTCATCCAGCAGGCCTCGTCGATGTGGTGAACGTAGAAGTCGCTGAAGACGCCGCCGCTGGCCCAGAGGAAGTTGTGGAATCGCCGCGCCTGCCAGAAGAGTTCGCTCATGCCTTCGGGCGGACCGGGATAGAGGTCCATCGGCATCACCGGGCCCTGCTCGCGGTAGCCGCGGAACGTGATCAGGTCGCCCGCCTCGCCATTCTGCAGCCGGTCGAAGAGCTCTTGCCGCGCCTCGCTGTGGCGGCACATGAGGCCGACGCCGACTTTCAGCTTCTTGGCATCGGCCTTCGCGGCAAGCTCGATGATTCGCTTCGTGCTCGGGCCGTCGATCGAGACCGGCTTCTCCATGAAGGTGTGCACGCCCTTCTCGATCGCGTAGGCGAAGTGCGGCGCCCGGAAGGCCGGCGGGGTGGCGAAGATCGCGATGTCGCCGGGCCGCAGGCAGTCGACCGCCTGCTTATAGCCATTCATGCCGACGAAGCATCGGTCTTCGGGCACGTCGACCCGCTCCTTGAATTGCTCGACGAGCGCCTTCCGCTTGATGTCGATCCGGTCGCGGAAGATGTCGGCCATCGCCACGAGCTTGAGGTTCGCGCCCGGCACGGAGAGTGCGTCGAGCGCCGCGCCCGACCCACGACCGCCGCAGCCGACCAGCGCGATGCGGATCTCGTCGCCGCCCCCGGCGTGGACGGCCGGCTTGGCCTCATCGGCGACCAGCCGCGTCGACAGGGCCGAGAGGGCGGCCGCGGCGCCGGTCGCATTGAGGAAATCACGCCGCGACTTGGCGGCGGCATAGAGGGGGTGAAGTTTCGGCGTGGGCATGCGTCTCTCCTTGCTGAAAGCCAGAGGCAGGAAACCGGAAACCATTCAGGAGCCGCTGTAGGCGGCGATCGTGGGCGTGCGGACGAGGTCGTCTTCGAGCGGGCGGCGCGGTGAGAGGCCGAGCCAGGCCAGGCTCCCATGATACCCCCGCACCGCCTCCTCGGGCGAGAGCTCGCCGTCGGCCACGCCCCGCAGGAAACGGACGAATTCCAGCTGGTTTTCGGCCGCGTTGATCTTCCGGCCGAAGAGGGCGACCCGCGCTCCGTGCTTTTTGGCGTCGGCGACGAGCGCGAAGGCATCGTGGGTGGTGCCGGCGGCGCCGCCGAGAATCCCCACGACGAGCGACCGGTCGTAGGCCGCCAGCTGCTCGGTGACTTCCGGGCCGAGATAGGGAATCTTCAGGAAGATCGGCCGCCCGGCCCGCGGCACGCCGGCCAGCGCCCGCACGACATGATCGGCGAGGAACCTGGCGATGTCTTTCGGCGCGTCGCCCGCCGCCTTGCCCGCGACGCGGCCGAGCGCGTTCGGGAAAAACACCTCGAGGAAGTGGCGGAAGCGATGCCGCTCCGCTGCCAGACGAAATTCGCGGTAGGCCGTGAGCATGTCGCGGTCGAGCGCGGCGTCGTCGTTGAGCGTGAGAGAAAAGAGACCGAGGTCGGCGCCGCGGGCGACCTCGCCTGCCGCGCATTCCGTGCGGCCGCATTGGGCCTGCGGGATCGTCGTCGTCGAGAAAGGGAGCGCCGGCTGCTTGCCGTAGCCGCCCGTGCCGGCCGCGAGCCAGATGTCGGTCGTGTCGTTCATCCGCACGGCAGGCGTCACGGCCGACGACGCGAAGATCCCCTCGTCGCTCGTGAGCCGCTCGCTCGTGCTCGCGCTCATGAGCATGATGTCGACGAGCCCCTGCTTCACGATCGCCCGGATCTGGTCGTGATACTCGTGGAGCGAGCGATAGGGCCCGCGGGCGGGATCAGCGCCGGGCTTGAGGCCGGGCGCCGCCAGTCCGAACGCCATGTCGGCGTCCTTCGCGTCGGCGAGGATGAAGTCTTGGCACGACGAATCGGCCAGGATCCGCGCGAGCTTCGCATCGAGGGATTTCGGGTGGGCGTGGGGCGAAGCGGCTGTCATGCAGGAAATCCTCCGAGGGCACACCGTAACGGGATGTATCGGCGCCGGGCGAGGCCGTTTGTGAAAACGTAAAACCTTTTTGCGATCTCGTAAACGCGTCGCCCGCCACCATGCGGGTGGAGGCCGATCGTCAACGGCCCGACGCGGCAAGTTGGGGAACGCCCGCGGCGAACGACTCGGCGGTCACGAAGACCGGTTCGCCCGCCGTCGGATGCGCCTCGTGAAACTCATCGACGCCCCGGCGCGCCCGTTCCGACACCTCATCCCAGCTCACCTGCACGGGCACCGGACCCCGGCCGGCGTCGACGACGAAATCGACCTCCCCGACGCCTCGCCAGTAGTGCACGTCGCGAAACCGCCGCCGCAACAGCAGGAACGCCGCGCATTCGAGCTGCTTTCCGCGGTCCTGCCCGGTGGCGGTCACCGACACGCGCCGGAGCCCCGTGTCGACGGGATAAAACTTGCGATTCCGCGCCAGCCGCTTGCGAGCGGACCAGGCAAAAAACGGGCAGCCGAGCGCGAGATAGGCCGACTCGGCAGCCTCGACGTAGAGCCCGGCGGTGTCGACCGAGATTCCCAGCGCCGCCGCGGCCCGCCGCACGCTCATCTCCGCGCCGGCCGATTCATAGAGCATTTGCACGAGTTGCCGCAGCGGCAGCGTCGAACGGGCGGCCACCCGCTCGCGCATGTCGCGCTCCACGATGTCTTGGAAATAGCCGCGCAGCAGCATGTCTCGATCGGGCGAGGTCGCCGCCGCCGGGAAGCCGCCGCAGGAAAGGTAGTCTTCGAGCGTGGCGTCGGGCCGGGCAGTGCGAAACTCGGCGAAATCAAACGGAAACAATTCGATCGTGTGGTGGCGGCCGGTGAGTGACGAGCCCAGTTCGCCCGAGAGGAGATGGGCGTTGGATCCTGTCACGATGAACTGCCGTCCCCGCGGGCGATCGAGCTGCGAACGGAGCCAACGCTGCCAGCCATCGACCCACTGGATCTCGTCGAGCAGATAGGTGCAGCCAGGGCCGCGATCCGCCTCGAATGCGTCGACCATGAGTTGGAGCGTGGTGTGGTCGAGCGCAGGAGCGAGCCGCGGGTCTTCAAAGTTCACGAACAGGCATCGCGTGCGATCGAGCCGATAGCGATCGATCAACTGCCGCAGGAGCGTCGATTTGCCGCAGCGGCGCACGCCCTGCACGATGATGGCGACGTCGGATCGCAGTTCCGTCGGCAGGGGGACCGACCGGGGGACCGTCGGGGGCAGCGGGGCATCCCAGTGGCTCCAGTCGGCGGCGATCCTTAAAAAAGAGGCTGAATCCATAGGTGTCGACTTTACTCGACACCCTGGGCGGCGTCCAGTTTGGTCGGCGCGCGATCGCATTGTTGCCCCGCTCCGCCGTCATCCAGCCGCTGAACGAGGCGTCGCTGCAACTCCCAATCGATTCGCTCTAATAGCGCGCGATGATCACCGCCAAACTCGAAAGCCTCCGCGATCGCCTCGCGGGCGAACTGCTGCTCGATCCGCTCGCCCGCACGGTCTATTCGACCGACGCGTCGGAGTATCAGGAGCGGCCGCTCGCGGTGGCCCTGCCGAAATCCGATGCCGATGTCCGCGAGCTGGTTCGCTTCGCGGCCGCCACCGGCACGCCGCTGATTCCGCGCGGCGCGGGCACGTCGCTCGCCGGCCAGGTCGTCGGGGGCGGCATCGTGGTCGATCTCGGGCGGCATCTCAACGCCATCGTGTCGCTCGACGTCGCGGCCCGCCGCGTGCGCGTGCAGCCGGGCGTCGTGCGGAACGAGCTCAACCGCTTCCTCGCGCCCCACGGCCTCTTCTTCGGTCCCGAAACCTCGACGGCCGGCTGGGCGATGATCGGCGGCATGGTGGGCAACAATTCCTGCGGGTCAAACTCGATCGCTTATGGCACGACCCGCGACCACCTCGTCTCCGCCCGCGGCTTTCTCGCCGATGGCTCGGAGGTGACGTTCGGCTCGCTCGATGCGGCAGGCTTTGCGCGGGCCTGCGACGGGCCCGACTCGCTCGAGACCCGCTGCTATCGCGAGATCCGCGATCTGCTCGCATCGCCCGCCACCCGCGGGCTCATCCGCGATTCCTTCCCGCGGCCGGAGGTCACCCGCCGCAACACCGGCTACGCGCTCGACGCGCTCATGGATGCCTCCTGCTTCGATGCGGCGAGCGG
>JBIIQM010000025.1:0-40682 GCA_044342075.1 Pirellulales bacterium | reverse complement strand
TGCTCGCATCGCCCGCCACCCGCGGGCTCATCCGCGATTCCTTCCCGCGGCCGGAGGTCACCCGCCGCAACACCGGCTACGCGCTCGACGCGCTCATGGATGCCTCCTGCTTCGATGCGGCGAGCGGGCGGCCCTTCAATTTCTGCCGGCTGCTCGCGGGCTCCGAGGGGACGCTCTTTTTGGGCGTCGAGTTCGAGCTCGACCTGCTCCCGCTGCCGCCGCCGGGCGGGCTTCTCTGCGTGCACTGCGCGACGGTCGACGAGGCGCTGCGGGCCACGGTCGTCGTGATGCGGGATCTCGCCGCGACGGGCCTGCGGCCGACGGCCTGTGAACTGATCGACAAAAAAATCCTCGACTGCACGAAAGACAATCTGGAGCAGGCCCGCAACCGCGAGTTTGTCGTGGGCGATCCCGGCGCGGTGCTCGTCGTCGAAGTGCGTGATGCCGATCCCGCGCGGCTGGGGGCGGAGCTCGACCGGGTTGCGGCGGCGCTCGAGTCGCGCGGCCTCGGCTACGCCTATCCGCGGCTCTTCGGCGCCGAGGGAGATCGCGTCTGGGAATTGAGGCGGGCCGGCCAGGGGCTCGTCAACAATCTGCCCGGCGACGCGAAGCCGCGTGAGATTGTGGAAGACACGGCCGTGGCGGTCGAGGATCTGCCGGCCTACATCGCCGAATTCGACCGGCTCCTGGCCGAGAAATACGGCATCGACTGCGTGCACTACGCCCATGCCGGCGCGGGGGAGCTCCACCTGCGGCCGCTCTTCAATCTGCATTCGCCCGAGGGCCTGCGGATGTTTCGCGACGTCGCCACCGACGTGGCGAAGCTCGTCAAGAAATACCGCGGCTCGCTCAGCGGCGAGCACGGCGACGGCCGGCTGCGGGGCGAGTTCATCCGCATGATGGTGGGCGACGAGTGCTACGCGCTCTTCGAGCGGGTGAAGCGGGCGTTCGACCCGCAGGGCATCCTCAATCCGGGCAAGATCGTCGGCACCCTGCCGATGGACACGAGCCTGCGGATCGATCCCCAGGCCAGCGAGCCGCGGCACGAGACCGTCTTTCGGTTCGCCGACACCGGCGGCATGCTCCGCGCCGCCGAGAAGTGCACGGGCGTGGGGCAATGCCGCAAGACGCACCTGATCGGCGGCACGATGTGCCCGAGCTACATGGCCACCCGCGACGAGCAGCATACGACGCGGGCGCGGGCCAACGTGCTGCGGCAGGCGCTCGCCGATCCCACGAACGCCGATCCGTGGAGCCGGCCGGAGCTCGCCGAGGTGATGGATCTTTGCCTGTCGTGCAAGGCCTGCAAGAGCGAGTGCCCGTCGAATGTCGACATGGCGCGGCTGAAGGCGGAGTGGGAGCAGCAGCGGCAGGATCGCGAGGGCGTCTCGCTGCGGTCGCGGCTCGTCGCCGGCTCGGCCGGGGCGATGCGCTGGGCAGGCATCGCGCCCTGGCTCTACAACTTCGCCGTCACGGCGCCGGGGATCTCGTGGCTCCTGAAGCGAGGCATGGGATTCTCGACGCGGCGGTCGCTGCCCGAGCTGCCCGGCACCACGCTCGCCTCGTGGTATCGCCGCCAGCGGCACGGCCGGCCGCGGCCCCCTGCCCCGCTCGGCCGCGTGCATCTCTTCTGTGACGAGTTCACCGACACGCTCGACGCGCCGATCGGCATCAAGGCGGTGGAGCTGCTCGAGGCGCTCGGCTACGAGGTGGTGATCCCCGCCCACGTCGACAGCGGCCGGGCGCAGTTTTCGAAGGGGCTCGTGCGGGAGGCCCGCGACCTCGCGGTGCGCAACGTCGAAAGGCTCGCCCCCGTGATCACCGACGACGCGCCGCTCGTCGGCATCGAGCCTTCGGCGATCCTCGGCTTCCGCGACGAATATCCCGACATCGTGCCGGAGTGGCTCGCCGACTCGGCCCGGGCGCTCGCGAAGCGGACGATGCTCATCGACGAATTTTTGGCCCGCGAGATCGAACGCGGCCGGATCGGCCCCGAGCGGTTCACGCAGGAGCCCCGCCGCGTGCTCCTGCACGGCCACTGCCATCAGAAGGCGCTCTCGTCGCTCGCGCCGACGGTGGCGATGCTCGGCCTGCCGGCGAACTACTCGGTCGAGGTGATCCCCAGCGGCTGCTGCGGCATGGCGGGTTCATTCGGCTACGAGGCCGAGCACTTCGACCTCTCGATGCAGATCGGCGAGCTCGTGCTCTTTCCGGCGGTGCGGCAGGCGGCCTCCGACACGCTCGTCGCCGCAGGCGGCACGAGCTGCCGCCACCAGATCAAGGACGGCACCGGCCGCCACGCGAGCCATCCGGTCGAGATCCTCCACGCCGCCCTCCTGTAGGACAGGCTTCAGCCTGTCACCAAGATCGCTTCAGCCTGCCACTGCGCCCCTCGCCTGAAAAGCATAAAAGATTTATGCTTTGGCGTAACGTCGGCCCGGTAGTCTGTCGCCTCGGTTTCACGCATCACACACACGCACACTCGTTGGGGAGCCCGACAGATGGCAGACGCATATCGTTTCTCGATTGGTCCCTGGAACATCGGTCGCGGTGGCGATCCCTTCGGCCCGCCGGTGCGGCCGCAGGTGTCGTTCGACGAGGTGCTCGACTCCGCGGTGAAGCTGGGCTTCGAAGGGATTCAGTTCCACGACGACGACGCCGTGCCCGACCTCGAAAACCTCCCTCCGGCCAGGATCGTGGCGGAGGCCGAGGCGATGAAGCGGAAGCTCGCCGACAAGGGGCTCGTGCCCGAGTTCGTCGCCCCGCGGCTCTGGGAACACCCCAAGGGCGTCGATGGCGGCTACACGAGCAACGATCCCGCGTGCCGCGCCTGGGCGCTCGAGCGTTCGAAGCGGTCGGTCGACGTGGCGCTCGCGCTCGGCTGCGACCTGATCGTGATGTGGCCGGCCCGCGAGGGCACGTCGGTGCGCGAGAGCAAGAATCCGATCACCGCGTCGGCCCAGATGCTCGACGCCGTCAACACGATCCTCGCGGCGAGCCCGAAGGTGAAGATCGCGATCGAGCCGAAGCCCAACGAGCCGGTCGATCATGCGTTTCTGCCCACGATCGGCCATGCCCTCGCGCTCGGCAGCCGCTCGGCCGATCCGTCCCGCGTGGGCGTGCTCATCGAGAGCGCCCATGCGATCCTCGCCGGCCTCGATCCCTCCGACGAGATGGGCTTCGCGCTGGCCGCCGGCAAGCTCTGGAGCGTGCACCTCAACGACCAAAACGGCCTGAAGTTCGACCAAGACAAGGTCTTCGGTGCGGCCAACCTGCGGGGCGCCTTCGACCAGGTGCGGGTGCTCGAGCAGGCGAAGTATGCGGCCTCGGGTGCGTTCGTCGGCTTCGACGTGAAGGCGCAGCGCACGCAGAAGGCCGAGACGGCCACGGCCCACCTCGCCACGAGCAAGGCGGTCTTTCTCAAGCTCGTCGAGAAGGTTCGCACGTTCCCGGAGAAGATCGCCGCCGAGTGCATCGCCAACCGCGATTACGAGGCGCTCGAGCGGACCGTTCTGGAGCATCTGCTCGGCTGACGAGGTGCGTCGATGGTCGGCAGGCATGCGGAGAACGGCGCGGCGACGCGGCTCGTGGCCGTGATCCTCGACGCCGCCCGCCCGTATGACCGGCTGATCATCGGCGGCATCGCGCAGTATGTGAAGGAACATGCCGGCTGGAGCCTCTACGTGGAGGAGGATCCGCTGCAGAAGCTGCCCGATCTCAAGCGTTGGCAGGGGCACGGGATCATCGCCAATTTCGACGACCGCCGCGTGGCCGCCGCGATCCGCGGGCTCACGATCCCGATCGTGGGCGTCGGTGGCGGGTACGGCTGGCACGATCCCGCCTCCGGCATCCCCTACCTCTATACCGACAACGCCGCGATCGGCCGGCTCGGCGCCGAGCACCTGCTCGGCTGCGGCTTCGAAACGCTCGCCTTCTACGGCTATCCGCAGACGGCCACGAGCGGCTGGTCGGAAGAGCGGGCCGCGGCCTTCGCGGCGGCAGCGACCGCGGCAGGCCGGGCCTGCCACGTCTTCACGGGCCGGCATGCCACCGCCCGCCGCTGGGAGGATCTCCAGCGGGAGCTCACGGCCTGGATCGACAAGCTGCCGAAGCCGGTCGGCCTGATGGCGTGCAACGATGTCCGCGCCCGCCACGTGCTCGAGGCCTGCCGCGCCCTCGGCCTGCGGGTGCCCCACGATGTCGCCGTGCTCGGCGTCGACAACGACGAGATGATCTGCGAGCTCACGTCGCCCCCGCTTTCGAGCATCGATCAATCGGCGCGGCGGATCGGCCACGAAGCGGCCGCCACGCTCGACCGGCTGATGGCGTCGCGGCCGCGGTCGGGCCGTTCGCGGCCGGCGGGCGTGCCGCGGGCGACGGTCATCCCGCCGATCGGCGTCGTCGCCCGCACGTCGACCGACACGATGGCCACGACCGACGAGGCCGTGCTTTCGGCGCTCGAGGCGCTGCGAGCCAATCCTTGGAAGAAGCCCGACATCGACGGCATCGCCGACGGGGTCTGCCTCTCCCGCTCGACGCTCGAAAACCGGTTTCGCGGCGTGATGGGCCGGTCGATCCACGATGAATTCGTCCGCCTGCGGGTGGCGGGTGTGCGCCGGCTCATCGCCGACACCGATCTGCCGCTCAAATCGATCGCGGCCCGCGCCGGCTTTCCGTCGGTTCAATACATGACCACGTTTCTCCATCGCCACACCGGCCTCACCCCGGCGCGGCTCCGCGTCGTCGAGCGCGGCCGTAAAACCCCTTCCCAGTAGGAAACCATGAACGCATCAGCCTCCAGCGCGCGCGAGATCGATTGCATCGTCTGCGGAACGTGCGTCGCCGACATCCTCGTGCGGCCCGTGCCCCTGTCGGTGCCGGTCGGGGGCGGCCGGCTGTTTCACGTCGATCCGATCGAGGCCACGACCGGCGGCATCGTCTGCAACACGGGCATCGCCATGCGGCGGCTCGGGATGCGGGTCGCGGCCGCGAGCCTGGTCGGAGCCGATCCATGGGGCGACCTCGTGCGGTCGCGGCTCGCCGCCGAGGGGATCGACACGACCGCCGTCGAGTCGCATGCGAGCCGCGCCACGAGCACCACGGCCGTGCTCATCGACCCCAGTGGCGAACGCAGCTTTGCGCATCATGTCGGCGCCCCGCATGCCATCGACCTCGCGTTCATTCGTCGCCTCGTTCCCCACTTGTCTCGGTGCCGCGTGGCGCTCGTCGGCTATTTCGGCCTGCTCCCCGGGCTCGAGCCCGAGTTTGCCGCAGCGATCGCCGCGGTGAAGGCCGCCGGCTGCCGCGTGGCCGTGGAGACCGGCGGCAGCGGTGGCGCGCTCGACCAGTTCGCCCCCGCCCTGCCCCACATCGACTATTACGTTCCGAGCCTCGACGAAGCGGTGCATCAGACCGGGCTCACCGACCCTCGGGAGATCATCGGCTGCTACCGCGGCCACGGCGCCGCGGGCCTCGTCGGCGTAAAGCTCGGCACCCGCGGGACGGTGCTCAGCGAGAAGCCGGGGGAATTCATCGACATCCCCTGCATCCCGGCGCCCGGCCCTGTCGCCGACACGACCGGCGCGGGGGATTCATTCCTCGCCGGCCTGCTCGCGGGCATCCTGCGGGGGATGACGGTTCGCGAGGCCGGCCTGCTCGGCGCGGCGACTGCGGCCTGCTGCGTCACGGGCCTCGGCGCCACCGCCGGCCTCCGGTCGTTCGAAGAGACTCTCCGCCTTTGCACCAAGTAGGACAGGCTTCAGCCTGTCAAAAGTAGACCGCTTGCTCCGCAAGCGGATCCGACCGCAAAAGCCCCTCGCGGCAGCGAGCGGGGTGACGCGGGCGATCGTCGGGCGAAATAACGTAAAATCTTCATGGTATCCCTCGGTCGATTCGATCTATAATTTCGGGCTGGAGGCTTTTCCGCGTGCACCGAAATCGAGCCATCACGCATCGGATGCCGGCCGTCGCGGCAGCGGTCGCGGCGGTCCTGTGCGTCCCCGCCTGGGCCGCGGCCGCCGATAACGCCCCGTCGTTCACCCGCGACATCAAGGGGATCCTGTCGAACCGGTGCGTGCGGTGCCACGGGCCCGACCCCGAGGGGCGGGCCGGCGGCGGCGAAGAGGGGCTGCGGCTCGATACTTTCGAGGGGGCCACGGCCGATCTCGGCGGCCACTCGGCGATCGTCCCGGGCAAGCCCGACGAGAGCGAAATCATCGCCCGGATCACGTCGACCGATCCCGATCTCGTGATGCCGCCTTCCGAAGCGGGCGAGCGGCTGCCGGAAAAACAGGTCGATCTGCTGAAGCGGTGGATCGCGGCTGGCGCGACCTACGAGCCGCACTGGGCCTACGTGGCCCCGAAGCGGCCGCCGGTGCCGGCGGTGAAGCGTGCGGACTGGCCGCGAAACGAGATCGACCGGTTCATCCTCGCGCGGCTGGAAGCCGAGGGGCTCGCGCCACAGCCCGAGGCCGACCGGGCCACACTCGCCCGCCGGCTCGCGCTCGATCTCACCGGCCTGCCGCCGACTCCCGCCGAGGTGGATACGTTCGTGGCCGACACGGCAACCGACGCGGTCGAGAAGTTTGTCGATCGGCTCCTCGCGCACGACGGCTACGGCGAGCACATGGCGCGACAGTGGCTCGATCTCGCCCGCTATGCCGACAGCGCCGGCTACGCCGACGACCCGCCGCGGACGATCTGGGGCTGGCGCGACTGGGTGGTCCGCGCGTTCGACGCCAACATGCCGTTCGACGAATTCACGATTCGTCAGCTCGCCGGCGACCTGCTGCCGAATGCCACGCTCGACGACAGGGTGGCCACGGCCTTCCATCGCAACACGCTCACCAACAACGAAGGCGGCACGATCGACGAGGAGTATCGCACCGTCGCCGTCATCGACCGCGTGAACACGACGCTGAGCACCTGGATGGGCACGACGATGGCCTGCGCCCAGTGCCATGACCACAAATACGATCCGCTTTCGCAGAAGGAATACTTCCAGCTCTACGCCATCTTGAACAACACGGCCGACGCCGACCGCAGGGACGAATCGCCCTTCGTGCACCTCCCCTGGAAGGAGATCGACGACAAGCGGGCTCCGATCGAAAAGGAGATCGCGGAGATCGAGGCGGGAATTCCCGAATTGAAGAAGCCGGCCTCCAAAGACCGCCCCGAGCCGCCCGAGTTTCAGCCGGCGCGGAAGATCGTCGCCGACCTGCGGAAGCGGCTCGACGAAAACCCCGCTGCGACGGTGCCGGTGCTCGAGGAACTCGCCGGCGAGAAGCGGCGGATCACGAAGATCCAGCTCCGCGGCAACTGGCAGAACCTCGGTGACGAGGTCCGCGAAGGGGTGCCCGACGTGTTTCATGACGTAAACGCGGCGAACGGCAGCCGTGTCGACCGTATGGCGCTCGCGAAGTGGCTCGTCGATCCGGCCAATCCGCTCACGGCCCGCGTGGTGATCAACCGTCTCTGGGAGCGGCTCTTCGGCATCGGCATCGTGTCGACGAGCGAGGAGTTTGGCAGCCAGGGAGACTTGCCAAGTCATCCCGAGCTGCTCGACTGGCTGGCCTGCGAACTGGTGGAGAGCGACTGGAACATGAAGGCGATCCAGCGGCTGATCGTGACGAGCGCCGCATACCGGCAGACGTCGAAGTGCCCGCCCGACCTCGTGGCCCGCGATCCGGAAAACCGGCTCGTCGCCTGCGGTCCGCGGGTGCGGCTCTCGGCGGAGGTGATCCGCGACCAGGCGCTGGCGGCCGCGGGTCTGCTCTCGCGGAAGAAGGGCGGCCCGAGCGTGAAGCCGCCGCAGCCCGCGTTCGGCCTCGCCACGGCATTCGGCAGCGGCGTCGACTGGGAGACGAGCACCGGCGAAGACCGCTATCGCCGCGCGCTCTACACGACCTGGCGGCGGAGCAATCCCTATCCGTCGATGGCGACGTTCGACGCGCCCTCGCGCGAGGTCTGCACGATCCGCCGGCCGCGGACCAACACGCCGCTGCAGGCCCTCGTGACGATGAACGACCCGGCCTACGTGGAAGCGGCGCAGGCGCTCGCCCGGCGGATGGTGCGCGAGGGCGGCTCCACCGAGGCCGACCGGGCCGCGCGTGGCTTCCGTCTCGTGCTCGCGCGGCAGCCCACGCCGGCCGAGATCGACAGGCTCGTCGGCCTGCATCGCGATGCGCACGACGACTTTCGGGCGGCGCCCGAAGAAGCCAAGAAGATGGCCACCGACCCGCTCGGCCCCGTGCCCTCCGATCTGCAAGCCGAAACGGCCGACCTCGCCGCCTGGACGGTGGTTGCCAACGTGATCCTGAATCTCGACGAAACCTTCATGTGCCCGTGAGGAAGCCGCTTTTCGGAGACGACATCATGGATCCGCTGCTCGAACACAAGTTGCTCGCGACGCGTCGTCACCTGCTCGGCGGTATGGCCGGAGGCATCGGCGCGATTGCGATGCGCGAGCTCTTGGCGGCGACGAACGCGGCTCCCGTCCCGGCGCTCGCGGCCGATCCGATGGCGGCAAAGAAGCCGCCGCTGCCGGCCAAGGCGAAGCGGATGATCGTGATCCACCTCACGGGATCGCCGCCGCATCTCGACATGTACGACAACAAGCCGGAGCTCACGAAGCGCGACGGCCAGGATTGCCCCGCCGAGGCGATCGCCGGGAAGAAGTTCGCCTTCACCTCGGGCACGCCGAAGCTCCTGGGCACGCGGCGGAAGTGGACGCGCTGCGGCGAGAGCGGCATGGAGCTCTCCGACGCGATCCCGCATCTGCATCGGGTGGCCGACAAGATGTGCCTCGTGCGGAGCATGTTCACCGATCAGTTCAACCACGCCCCGGCCGAGCTCATGGTCTACACCGGCTCGCCCCGGGCCGGCCGGCCGAGCCTCGGGAGCTGGGCCACGTATGGCCTCGGCACCGAGAACGCAAACCTCCCTGGCTTCGTCGTCTTGATCTCGTCGGGCTCGCAGCCCAACGGCGGCACGAGCAGCTTCGGCTCGGGCTTCCTGCCGAGCGTCTATCAGGGCGTGCAGTGCCGCTCGAAGGGGGATCCGGTGCTCTATGTCTCCGACCCGCCGGGGATGAGCCGGGCCATGCGGCGGAAGACGCTCGACGCCCTCAAGGACCTCAACGAACTGCAGGCCCGCGAGCTCGGCAATCCCGAGACGGTGACGCGGATCGCGCAGTATGAGCTCGCCTACCGGATGCAGACGAGCGTGCCCGACGTGATGGACATCTCGAAAGAGCCGAAGCACGTGCTCGAGGCCTACGGCGCGAAGCCGGGCGAAGCGAGCCTCGCCAACAACTGCCTGCTCGCCCGGCGGCTCATCGAGGATGGCGTGCGGTTCGTGCACCTCTTCGACTGGGGCTGGGATTTCCACGGCACGAGCCCCAAGGAAGACATTCGCGACGGCCTCACGACGAAGGCGGCCACGTTCGACAGGCCGGCGGCCGCGCTCATCGAGGATCTCGAGGCCCGCGGGCTGCTCGAAGACACGCTCGTGCTCTGCACCGGAGAGTTTGGCCGCACGCCCTTCCAGGAGGGGCGAACCTCCGCCAGCGGCATCCTCGGCCGCGACCACTATCCCGACTGCTATTCCGTCTGGATGGCCGGCGGCGGCGTGAAGCCGGGCTACGTGCACGGCGCGAGCGACGATCTCGGGTTCAAAGTGGCGAGCGACATGGTGCACATCCACGACCTGCAGGCCACGATCCTGCATCTGCTCGGCTTCGACCACACGAAGCTCACCTACCGCTTCCAGGGCCGCGACTTCCGCCTCACCGACGTCCACGGCCACGTCGTCAAGGCACTGCTTTCCTGACGTTCGGAAAAGGGGACGCAGCTCTTTTCGCCTAGGGCGAAAAGAGCTGCGTCCCCTTTTCCGTGCTACCTCTGGAGCAGCAGGTCGCTCCAGAGCTTGGCGGCGTTGCGCTGCCCTTGCGGACTGAAGTGGCGGCGCGACTCCGGTCCGCCGCGATTGGGGCCCTGCAGTGTGTCGGTGTCGGGGCCAAGTCCGAATTCCGGCAACTGGCCCAGTCGCGAGATGGCCGCGCGGATACGCTCTTCCCCTTCGGGATTCTGATAGACCGTCGGATGGTGCGTGGAAAAAGCACATAGCCAGACCGGTTCGAACTCCCATGCCTCGACAGCCGCGGCACGGATCGCCTGCAGGCGGGCCACGTAGTCGTCGGTCGACGTGCCATCGATCACGTCGGATTCCCCCTGCTGCCAGAGCACGGCGCGGAACCGGCCCACCATCCGTCCGGCCTTGTGCAGGCGGGCCGAGAGTGGCCCATCCGGCGCCCACTTCCGCGTCGACGTGCCGCCGACGGCGACGTTCACGAAGCCGATCGGCACATCGAGCGCGGCGGCCAGACGGTCGCCCACGGCGGGCCAGATCGAACCGCCATCGCTGCGATCGGGAGCCGGCTGCGGGTCGTTCGCCAGTTGCCAGCGGCCGGTCTCGACATCGAGTGCCGCAACCCTTTGCCTGCCATCCATCACGGTGAGCCTCTCGTCGTTGGTGTTGGTGGCATACGACTGGCCGGCGATGAGAAACACGTCTCCCACCCCGAAGGGCTCGACGGCTGCGGTCGTGGGCGGGTCGCCTGCCGCCGTGTGGAGCCGCACCTCGAGCCGATACCAGCCGCCCGCGGGCAGCTCGACCGTGGCTCGGGCCCGATCCGGCACGGCAGGGTCATGAGGCTCGAGCGCCAGCGGCTTCCACGCAGACGCCGCGGCTGGCATCGGCGCCGGCGGTTCCGATCCCATGTTCGCCATCAGCAGTCGGTATTCGGTCCGCGATCCCGCGGCGAGGAGGCCGCTGCCCGAGAGCTCCATGCGCACCGCCGAGCCGCGCTGCGTTACCTGCCTGGGCGTGGGGGCCAGGATCACCAATTCAGCCGCAGCGGCTGACGACCAGGCGACGAGCAGAAGCGTGAGCAGGCATCGAATCATGATTGCGGGAAGATAGCAATCGCGGCGAAACGCCAAAAGCCCCTCGCGTCAGCGAGTGGGGTGACGCTGGGCATCACCATTCGGGCAATTGATCGAACGCGCGGTTGATGATCGCGACGCGGCATCCCACCGGCTTCCGCCGGGGGCTTTTGGTGGGCGGGGGGGCGGGTGTGCGGGTGTGCGGAAATCTGGGCGATCGCCGGTCGAATTGCGTAAAAAATAATGGCCACGGCCAATAAGTTCGATCTATACTATTGGCCCGGAGGCTCGCAGCGTGCACCGAAATCCAGTCATCACCCACCGGATGCCCGCCTTCGCGGTTGTGATCGCGGCGGCCCTCGCGGCTGATTCGGCCCGGGCCGTCGACTTCTCCCGCGACATCCGGCCGATCCTCGCGGTCCACTGCTACAACTGCCACGGCCGCGACCCGCATTCGCGGCAGGCTGACCTGCGGCTCGACGAACGCCCTGCCGCCCTCGCCGAACTGCCGTCGGGCACGCGGGCGATCGTGCCCGGCTCCGTCGCCGAGAGCGAACTGGTCGCCCGGATCGAGTCGACCGATCCAGACCTCGTCATGCCGCCCCCCGAGTTCAAGAAGCCTCTCACTGCCGAGCAGAAAAAACTCCTGCGGGAATGGATCGACGCCAACGCCCCCTACGCCCCCCACTGGTCGTTCGAGCGGGTGGGCGATCCCGCGCCGCCGCAGCCGCCCGCCAAGCTCGCGTCGTGGCCCACTGATCCGCTCGATCACTTCGTGCTCGACAAACTCTCCCGCGAGCGGGTCGAACCCGCGCCGCCGGCCGACCGTGCCACCTGGCTGCGGCGTGTGTCGCTCGATCTCACCGGACTGCCGCCGACGCCCGAAGAGCATGCGGCGTTTCTGGCCGATGGATCAGCCAACGCCCGAGAGCGGGTGGTCGATCGGCTGCTCGCCTCGCCGCGGCATGCCGAGAAGATGGCGATGCACTGGCTCGACGTCGCCCGCTACGCCGACACCAATGGCTACAACAACGACGAGGAGCGGACGCAGTGGCCGTGGCGTGACTGGGTGATCAATGCCTTCGCCCGCAACATGCCGTTCGACCAGTTCGTCATCGAGCAACTCGCGGGCGACCTCCTGCCCGAGCCGACGCAGGCCCAGCGGATCGCCACCGGCTTCGGCCGCAACCACGTGCTCACGACCGAAGGGGGCGTGATCCACGAGGAGTATCGCGTGGAATACGTGGCCGACCGCGCGCAGACCGCGGCCACCGCCTTCATGGGGCTCACGCTCCAGTGCGCCCGCTGCCACGACCACAAGTTCGATCCGATTTCGCAGCGGGAGTATTTCCAGCTCTTCGCCTTCTTCAACAGCATCCCCGACCCGCTGCCGCAGTACGCGAAGGGCAAGCTGATCAATGTTGTCGGGCCGTTCGTGAAGCTGCGGAGCCATGCCGACGAGGCGGCGCTCATCGCGATCAACGACCGGCTCGGCGGCGAAAAGCCCGACGCGGGGACGGCCAAGGAGATCGCCGCCATCGAGGATCGCACGGTGAACGTGATGGTGATGGCCGACCTGCCCACGCCGCGGCAGGCACACGTGCTCGACCGCGGGCAATACGACGCCCCGCGCGACCCCGTCGCCCCCGGCGTGCCCGCCTTCCTGCCGCCGCTGCCGGAGGGTGGAGCGGCCAACCGTCTCGCGATTGCTCGCTGGCTCGTCGATCCGCGGCATCCGCTCACCGCGCGGGTGGCGGTGAACCGCTGGTGGGAGATGCTCTTCGGCCGCGGCCTCGTCGAGACGGTCGAGGATTTCGGCACGCAGGGCGCGACCCCCACGCATCCAGACCTGCTCGACCACTTGGCCACGAGTCTCGTCCGCGATGGCTGGGACGTGCGAAAGCTCCTGCGGCGGATCGTGCTTTCGGCGACCTACGGCCAGTCGTCGCGGGCGCCCGCCGAGTCGTTTGCCCGCGATCCCGAAAACCGGCTGCTCTCGCGGGGGCCGCGGTTCCGGCTGCCGGCCGAGACGGTGCGCGATCAGGCGCTCTTCGCCTCGGGGCTGCTCGCCGAGCGGATCGGCGGCCCGAGCGTGAAGCCCTGGCAGCCCGCGGGGCTCTGGGAGGAAGTGTCGGTGCTCCACCAGGCGGCGTACGTTCCCGACCAGGGCGAAGGGCTTCACCGCCGCAGCATGTATACGTTTTGGAAGCGGACCTGCCCGCCCCCTTCGATGGCGCTCTTCGACGCGCCCGACCGCGAGACCTGCGTGGTCCGCCGTGCCCGCACGAATACACCGCTCCAGGCGCTCGTGGTGATGAACGACCCGACGTATGTCGAGGCGGCCAAGGCGCTGGCGATCCGCAGCCTCGGTGATGCGGCGCTCTCGCAGTCAGCCGGCGACGTGACGGCTGTGAACGATCAAGCCGTGGTCGATCGCCTCTATCGATTGCTGCTTGGCCGCGAGCCTGCGGCCGACGAGCGGGCGGCGGTCGTCGCGAAGCTCGCGGAGTTTCGCGGGCACTTCGCGGCAGACGAGGCCGCCGCGAAGAAGTTCCTCGCGCTCGGCCCCGATGCCGATCAGGGCAAGCCGGCCGACCTCGCCGCCTGGACGATGGTGGCCGGCACGCTGCTCTGCCTCGACGAGACGCTCACGAAGGAGTGACCGCACCGATGTCGCAGCCGTTCATGCCCCACCCATCGTCGATGCTCCTTGGCCGTCGGACGTTTCTTGGCACGAGCGCGACGGCCGCCTCGACCGCGGCGCTTGCCTCGCTCCTCGGCCGCGATGCCCTCGCCGCGCCGTCGGCCCCGGCGTTTCCGCTGCCCAAGGGGGCGGTGCTCCCCGCGCTCCACTTCGCGCCGCGGGCCAAGCGGGTGATCTACCTCTTCCAGTCGGGCGGCCCTTCGCAGATCGAGCTGCTCGATCCGAAGCCGGGGCTCGCTGCGCGGCACGGCAGCGAGCTGCCCGAGTCGATCCGCAATGGCCAGCGGCTCACCGGGATGACGAGCGGCCAGAAGAGCTTCCCCGTGATCGCGTCGAAGTATGGCTTCAAGCCGTGCGGTGAATCGGGCACGCTGATCAGCGAACTCTTGCCGCACACTGGCCGGATCGTCGACAAGCTCTGTCTCGTACGGTCGATGCACACCGAGGCGATCAACCACGATCCCGCGATCACGTTTCTCCAGACCGGCTCGCAGCAGCCGGGGCGGGCGTCGTTCGGTGCCTGGCTCAGCTACGGCCTCGGCTCGGAGGCCGATGACCTGCCGAGCTTCGTCGTCATGCTCTCGCAGGGGAGCGGCGAGGATTCCAATCAAGGTCTCCTCGAGCGGCTCTGGGGCGCGGGCTTCCTGCCGTCGAGCCACCAGGGCGTGAAGCTGCGTTCGAGCGGCGATCCCGTCCTCTATCTCGCCGACCCGCCGGGTGTGTCGCGGCAGCTGCGGCGGTCGATGCTCGACGGCCTCTCCCGGCTGCACTCGATGCAGCAGGCCCGCGACGGCGATCCGGAGATCGCCTCCCGCGTGGCGCAATACGAGATGGCCTTCCGCATGCAGGCCTCGGTGCCCGAGCTCACCGATCTGTCGGCCGAGTCGGCGGCCACGTTCGATCGTTACGGGCCGGAGAGCAAGAAGCCCGGCACGTTCGCGGCCAATTGCCTGCTCGCACGGCGGCTCGTGGAGCGGGGCGTGCGGTTCGTGCAGCTCTATCACCGCGGCTGGGATCAGCACAACAAGCTCATGAGCAACATCCCCAAGCAGTGCCGCGACATCGACCAGCCGCAGGCGGCGCTCGTCGAAGACCTCGCGGCCCGCGGCCTGCTCGACGAGACGCTCGTCGTCTGGGCGGGGGAGTTCGGTCGCACGGTCTACGGCCAGGGTGGGCTCGTGGAGGATTACGGCCGCGATCATCACGGCCGCTGCTTCTCGATCTGGATGGCCGGCGGCGGCGTGAAGCCGGGGCTCGTGCACGGCCTCACCGATGACTACTGCTACAACATCCTCGAAAAGCCGGTGCACATCCACGATCTCAACGCCACGCTTCTCCACCTGCTCGGCGTCGACCACGAGCGGCTCACCTACCGCTTCCAGGGCCGCGACTACCGGCTCACCGACGTGCATGGGAAGGTCGTGACAGACCTCATCGCTTGAGGAAAAAGGGGACGCAGCTCTTTTCGCCTGGGGCGAAAAGAGCTGCGTCCCCTTTTTCGCCACAATGGGAACGATCACGAGCCACATCACCGCCGCCCAGCCCGCGACGCTCGTTCCGACGAGCAAGGGGGAGGTTGCCGTCGCCGACATCCTCTCCGCGAGCGGTGTTCATGTGCCCGGCGATTCCGACCGCTACTTCCACCACCAGTGGGCCGTGATCCTGGTCACCCGCGGCGGGTATCGCGTCGGCCTCGATGCGTCGCGGGCATTCGACGCCGAGGCGGGCGACCTCGTGATCATGCGGCCCGAGACCGACCATGCCTGGACCACGGCCGATCATCCGCGGGGCCGAGTCGAGGGTGTGGCGGCGTCGTTCGTCCTCCTGCGGCCGCCGCCGCGGATCGAACTTTTGCTCCTGCGGATACCCGAAATCCGCCCCCACTATTCCCTCCAGCGGATCGGGCAGGGCCGGGCCTGGCGGCGCATGGTGCGCTGCTTCCGGCAGATGGAGGCGATCTGCGAGTCGAGCGTAGTGACGCGCGCCGAGTTGCAGTTGAATCTGCTCGAGCAGGCCCTGCTCTGGGCCGCGGCCGAGGCACGGGCGGCGGTCGATCCGATGGATGGCCGCATCCGGCAGGCGATCGAGCACATGGCGAGCCATCTGGCCGACCAGCTCACGATCGACGAGCTCTGCCGGGTGGCGGGCGTGTCGCGGTCGCAATTCGCAGCGATGTTCGAGCCGGCCACGGGGCTGACGCCGATGCGGTATCTCGAAAAGCTCCGGCTCGAGCGGGCGATGCAGCTTTTGCAGATGACCTCCCGCAAGATCGACTCGATCGCGGCGGAGGTTGGCTTCTGCGACGCGAAGCATTTCGCGAAGCGGTTCCGCGCCGTCGTCGGCACGACCCCGACCGCCTTCCGCCAGTCGCGTCACGCATAACCTACGGCACGGCTCACGCCGTCGCGTCGAGCAGGCCGCGCATGTAGCCCACGGCGAAGAGCCGGCCCATCATGTGATACCCGGCCAATTCGTTCGACTCGCCCTCGAGCGTGGGCACGTGGTCGGGCCGGGCCGGGCCCGTGAAGCCGATCTCGCGGTAGGCGCGGATGCAGGCGGCCATGTCGGTCTTGCCGTTGTCGTGGAAGGTCTCGCGAAACCGCGGCACGGCCCCCTCCACGTCGCGGAAGTGGACGTAGTGGATCCGCTTCCCGAAGCGGCGGATGAGCGCCGGAATATCGTGGTCGCCCATCGAGGCGAACGACCCCTGGCAGAAGCACATGCCGTTGGCCGGGCTGTCGTTGAGCCGAAACACCCGCTCGAACGCCTCGGGCGAGATCACGATCCGCTCCTGGTGCTTGAGCGGCGACATCGGCGGATCGTCGGGGTGCAGCGCGAGCTTCACGCCCTCCTTTTCGGCGATCGGCACGATCCGGTCGAGGAACCAGGCGAGGTTGTCCCAGAGCTTGTCAGCCGTGATCGGGCCGCCGCGGCCGGGAGAGGGATCGAGGTCGGCGGCGTCGAAGGCCGTCACGAGCGCGCCGCCCCGCTCCGGGGCCGTGGTCGTCGTGCGGGTCCAATCGTCGTCGGGCATGAAGTTGTAGCAGAGGATCTCGACGCCGAGCCGGGCCATATCGCGGACGAGATCGACGAAGCCGGTCAGCTGCCGCTCACGGCCTTCGCGGCCGTGCGTGAGTTCGTCGTGCGGGATGTAGCCCTCGACGATCGAGAGCCGAAGGCCGTGGGCCTTGGCCTGCGCGACCATGTCGTCGAGCGTGCGGCCGATGTGCGCGGGATACCGCGCCACGACGTCGCTCGCGCCCATCTGCGCGGCGAGGCGGAGCGTGGAATCGACGTGCGGCGTGCAGACGAGGGCGATGCGCATGGCTGATGGTTCATCACCATATCAGCGATTGCCCTGCGGTGGGTGCGTTTCCGCCCGGGCGACGTGTGCCTGCGCACGGCCGCCAAAAGCCCCTCGCGGCAGCGAGCGGGGTGACGCGGGCTATCACCATCCGGGCATTTGCTTCAGTCCGGTCATTGCATCATTCGGCCATGCGCTCAACCGCGTCGTAGATAATGGTTCGCGTCACCCCGCCTGCTACCGCAGGGGGCTTGTGGGGGTTGGCATCACGTCCACGAGCCGGCCGTCGGCCCAGACTTTCACGCCCTGCTCGCGGGCGTAGGCAAGCGTTTGCGGCTGAACCGTCTCGCAGGCGACGAGCCCGACGGCGGGAAGATCGGCCTTCCTCAGCAGGGCCGCCCACCGCGCCGCCCGCTCGATGTCGCCTGCGTCGGCCGTATACGACACCTCGCCGACGACGTAGGTGGGCTTGCCATCCACGGCACCGCTTGCGAGCACGTCAGATCGCAGGAAATCCTCCACCTCGGCCCGGTCGAGCCGCGGCTCGAGTTCGTCCAGCAGGTCGGCAGGCTGCAAGACCTTCGCCCGACGCAGGAACAGACCGAGATACGAGGGCAGCCGATCGCGAAACATGAGTTCCAACAACGTACCCTCATGACGATCGGTGCGAATGACCAGCTTTTCCACGATAGCGGTAAGCCGTTCGAGCTGAGACTCGGTGCGCGTCTGCGCCTCGGCGAGCCTTTCCACCGCGGCCTCGAGCCGGTCGAGCCGAGCTTCGGTGCGAACTTGAGCCTCTGCCAATTCACGGACCTTTGCTTCGGTGCGCGCCTGCGCCTCGGCGAGTTGCGCCAGAGCGACTTCGAGCCTCGACGTGCTCCCGTCGAGCGACTCGCGAAGGAGCCGGATGTCTTCCTTCGTGGCGGCGTTCTTCGCCTCTTCGATCATGGTGCCGAGCGTCTGCGCGAAGCCCTTGGCCCGCTCCTCTCCCAGAACGGCGCGAAACTGCTCGTAGATCGCAAGCGTGTCCATCATTGCCACCATGATCCAGAGACTCCTTATTCTATCTTGGATTCTATCGTGGCCCTATCGCGGGCGTGTTTGCTTCTCCGATCGCACCACCAGCGGTGACGCGGGCCCGCAAAGGTGTATACGCGTACACCCTTGGGAGGCGAACGTCAAGGGCGGAGGCGAAACGGGCAGCGGCTGCTGAAGGCACCGCAGATCGCAGCGATCATTTCGACGGCTGCGTAAGGTCGAAATCGAGCGTCGCCACGCCACGCGGGGCATCGATGGTCGCCACGAGCTTCGAGGCCACGTTGTACGACTCGGGAATGAAGTTGATCTTCTCGTCGAAGGCCGGCGGTCCGCCGGGCACGATGGGGAGTCGGCGGCCCGTTTTCCGCATCGCGATCACCTCGACGCGGCAGGTCTGGCCGGCGAGTGGCCCGCCAGATGCGGCGATCTTGTAGCGTCCGCCCCGAATCTCCGCACCGGCGGTGGGCCCCGACGAGCCGCCCGTGGGCACGAGCGTGATCACGCCTTCCTCGATAGGCTGCCCGTCGAAGGCCACGCGGCCAGCCACAGCGCAGCGCCGATTACTGGCGGAACAGCCCCCGCCGGCCAAGGCCACGACCAGGAGCGCGAGGGCAACGCATGCCTTGTGGCCGGTGGGAAACCGGCGTCGACTCGTCATTGTCACCACTGGTCGCTGCTCACGACTTCCTTTGAAGTGATGCTCGCCAAAGCCTGCCACACGTTGCTGGCAATGAGATCCGATACGAACCGAGTCGAGCCATCCGCGAAGGCGGCATTCACACCCCTGCCGGCATGGTAGCTGCGGGCGGCGAAGGCCGACGTGCTCCAGCAGCCGGCGGTCGCCACGCTCGGCACCTTCTCGTTCGAACTATAGTCGGAGAACTGAATCCCCTGGTCGGGCACCGACGAGTTGGGCGTCTGCCGGTGGCTGTAGCCGCAGCTAAGATCGGACGCCCACAACCCGCGCAGGTCCAGGGTCGGCGTCGTGCTCCCCTGAATGAGCTCAGAGAAGACGATCGTGTTCGAAAGACCGTCAATCACATGCGCGGCGGATCTAGGAGCATCGAACTCGAAGAGGGCCTTCTTGCCAAGAGGCGGCGGCCCCGGCGGGTTGTTCGCCGCGGTCACATAGTTCATCCCGCAAAACATGTCGTTGAAGCCACTCTGTGTGGTGCGGGGGGCGTGCGTCCCGTCCGGACTCGTGCAGGCCACGTAATTCACGCGCGGCAGGTTGTATCCCCAATTCTCGCCTCCATTGGCCTGTATTCCGTTGAACCAACCGGGTGTATCCGAGGGGCATTGAGAAACGGGAAACCGCCGTTCAAAAAAAGTCCGATTCACCGTAGTGTGGTTTGGCCCGCGAAACCCGATGTCTGCCCGAAACCCCTGGGCGATGATGTCTTCCTCCATGTAGGGCAGGAGCAGCATTGGCCAGGTCAAGACCACGACTGTACCTGATCCGCACCGGTTCGCTGGCGGCGTGGCGGTGGAGTGCGGCGGAAACCGGCCTTGTTGCGAATGATAGGACTGGATTCCCAGGCCATACTGCCGGAGGTTGTTGGCGCAGGACGTGAGCCGAGCTGATTCCCGGGCACTCTGCAAGGCGGGCAGCAACAGTCCAATGAGCAAGCCGATGATCGCCACCACGGCGAGCAGCTCCACGAGCGTGAGGCCCCGGCGGTTGGTGGTGTGGTTCATGGTGTTCAAGTCAGTAGCCGCAGAGTGGCACTCTGCGGAATACGCTTGGTTGCGGCGTGCAGATTGCCAATCTGCACCGACTTGCGGCGGCGGCGGAGGGCGTAGGCCGCGGCGGCGATGCCGATGCCGGCCAGTGCGATCGCGCCCGGCTCGGGCACGATCACGAGGTTGACCTGGCCCTCCGTCGACGTGTCGATCTGGAAGTACTTGCCGGTCGAGCCCACCGACGGCATCGAGCCAAGCGTGAGGCCGCTATTGGTGAACGTGCCGCCCGAGTATTTGAAGAGCCGCCACGTTGTGAAGTCGGTCGCATTGGCGAAGTTGCCGATGCCCGACACGTTCAGGATGCCGTCGAGCGTGAAGTTGCCAGTGACACTGATCAGGTCGTTGATCCCGCCGCCGATGGCGTTGTCGGCCGCGTTGAGTTCGAAGTTCAGGATCGAGGCTGCGTCGAGCACGAGGCCCGAGTTCATCGTGAGCGTGCCGGGGCTGTTGCCTGGTGCCAGGATGCCGCCGGCCGCCACGGTCACGAGGCCGTTGATCGAGCCCGAGCCGCCGAGGACTGCTTCATTGGCCACGTTCACGGCCCCGCTCAAAAACCCGTTCACGGCGAGCGTGCCCGCGTCGATGCTCGTCGTGCCCGTGTAGCCGTTGCTGCCGGAGAGAGTGAGTGTGCCGGCGCCCTGCTTCAGCAGCGAGACCGCGCCTCCGGCAGTGCCATTGGTGATTGCGCCGAGCATGCTCGTGTTGCCCGAGCCAACGATCGCGAGAGATTGCGTGCCCGAGGCGGCCAAGCCCGCGACGGCATTGGCGACGGTGAAGGTGTTGGAGGAGTTATTCGCCCAGGTCTGGTTCCCGGCAATCGCGAGGTTGACGGCCGAACTGACGCCCGACGTGTCACCGATCGTGACGGCACCGGCACCAGCGTTGATCGTGATGCTGCCCGAGTTAAGGGCGGTGCCCAGTTGCAGCGCGTTGGCGGCTGGCGTTCCGGTCGTGCCGCCAAGCAACACGCTCGAGCCGCTCGAGGAAAACGTAAAAGAATTGACCCGCTGGTCACCGTTGAGGCGGATCGTCTGATCTGCAGCAAGGCTAAACACGGCGTCTTGGCCGCCACCCGCCCCGGCGTCGGCCGACGTGAAACTCCCGCTCGTCGTGGACCAGGCAGCGCCAGTGCTCCAAATGCCGCTCGAACCGCTCCAGTAGACCGTCGGATAGAGGGCGGCGTTATAGGTCGCCTTGATTTCGGCTGCCGTGAGGGCCCGGTTGGTGAGCGAGACCTCATCGAGCCGGCCTTCGAATCCCCACGCGCCGTCCTGCCGACTAGCGGCAACAAAAAACTGGTTATTCGGTGCCGTTGCCGGGCTACCGAGGGCGCTCGTGAACGAGCCCACCGAGCTACCGTTGACGTAAAGCGATACCGTGCTGCCCGACCGAGTGAAGGCGACGTTGTACCACGTGTCCTTGGCCAGCGTGGCGGATGTCCCGACGACGTTGCCCGCACCATCAAGCGTGAATAGCTGGCCCGGACTTCCGCCAGCTAGATTGCCCCAGATCCCGAAGGCATCTGTGCTCTTCCCTGTGTCCACCATGTGACGGCCGCCGATGTAGCCGGTAATGAATGAACCACCGGTCACCCTCGTGTTGTAGACCCAGATCTGATAGGTGTAATCGTTTCCAAACGCGGCTGTGCTGTTCGTCATGCGCAGCGAATCAGTGGCGGAACTCGAAAAGCTCTGCCCCGTAAAAAAGACCGCGGTGTTACTTCCGCTCAAGCCGGGAAGGCCTGGACCGGCCTGCCCGAGCAACGGCCCGGAGCCAGCGTCGGGCCGCGTCTGAGCGAGACCACCACTCATGGGCGGGCCTGCTGTGCTCCAAGTGTCGAAGTATGTGCCCGACACGACCGGAGAGGTGATCGCATTGGCGGCGGTGGCGCCCGTTGTGTCGTTGAGTGGGAAGTAGGCCGTCGGGTTTGCCGACATCACCGCCTCGGCGTAGCCACCGGCATACGCCGGTTGCGCCGCGGCAAGAGCCGCGATCGCGCACACGAGGCCTGCCACCGACGATGGCATGCATGAACCAGATCGCTTCTGAAACACTTCGATTGAGTGACCAGCGATTCGGAAGTTTCCCATGGCGTTATTCCCCAGCAATCGGATTCGAAGGCCCAAAAACCAGTACCGCCTTCCAAGAATAGTATCGAAACCGCGAGTCCGCTGCGTGCGTGCAAGTCCTTTTCTGGTGCGTCTGCGTCCGGCCCTTTAGCCTCCCGGGACGACCTCGGCGAGCCGCTTGGCGGCCTCCTCTTCGCCGAGCGTTCCGGATGCCGCGAGGGACGTGGCCGCGGCCGCGATCACGGGCTCGCGGTCGGTGATGTTTGCCTTGGACCAGGCCCGCAGGGCCGCGACGTCGCTGCCACGGACGAACCGCCAGGCGAAGGGCGTCCGCTCGTCGCCGTCGTTCACGTAGCCATGCACCCGCCACCAGCCCACGAGGGCCCGCGTGGCGGCGGCGAGACTGGCGGCGGCTTCGTCGGTTGATCCGGACGGCGTGGCGATCGCCCCCAGAAACCCGCGGCGGCTCTCCACCTCGGCCGCGAGGATGTCGAGATACTGCCGCTCTCCGCCCGGGATGAACCGGCCCGCTTCGCCAGTGAGCATGGCCTTCCGCAGCCGGCTGGGAAGATCGGCGGGGAGGCGATCGAGGGGGAGCTGCAGGCACCGCCATGCCGGCACGAGCAGATCCCGTGGTCCGCCGAGAAGGTCGGCAAGATCGCCGAGCACCTCCTCGTCGGGCATGTCGAGATAGGCGAGGTCGGCCGCCGCCCGCGCGAAGAAATAGAGATTCGGGAGCACCATCACCGGCTGCTGGGCATTCCCGAAGACGCCGTCAGCCGTGGCCGCGTGCTTCGCCTCGTCGCGGAGCATCCGGCGGATGTCGGCGAACTGCAGGTTCGATCCCGGGATTGAGGGCTCGTATTCGATCGCCTCGTAGAGAAAAAGCGTCGAGCGGGGCATGAGCCCGGCCTCGTCCGCCAGCGCAAGGTTCACGCGGCCGTTGGCCCGGTCGGGCGGATTCGACCGCCCCGGCAGGAGCAGCCAAGGCTCGGGCATGTCGGTGCGAAGCGCCTCGAGCGACGCCTTCACGAACGGCACGATCTGCTCCGGCGGATTCCCCGGATTTCCGCCCCAGACCTTCTCCGTGCCCCAGCCGCACCACACCCAGGGGATGAGCGGCTGCTTCGCGGCTGCCTTGCCGACAGCGTCGAGCGTGGCCCGGTCGGCGCGAAACACGGAGAGCCATTCCTGCGGCTGCGCACAGGCATAGCCGCCCGGATCGCCGTCGATCGTCACGTAGGCATCGGCCGTGTTGACGATCTCCATCATGGCGCGGCGGTGGGCGAAGTAGGCCGCGGCCGCGGCGGGGTCGTCGAGCCGCACGTGCTTCCAGACGGGATAGGGATTGCGTTCCTTCCACGGCTTCACGGCGATCGACGGCGGGGGCGTGAGGTTGGCGCATTGCGCGAGCCAGAATTCGAGGCCGGCCGCGTGGGCGTCGTCGATCGTGCGGCGGTAGTCGCGGAGTGCCTGGGCGTCGGTCTCGGAGAGCGGCGCCGGGATCGACTCGAACATCGGCCAGTTCATCACACGGTCAAAGCCGAGCCGCGCGAGCAGCTGATACATCGCCGCGAAGTCTTCCCGCTTCCACGACCGCACGGCGAAGGGATGCTTGAAGAGCCAGCCTTCGTGGAGATAGAAGCCGCGGTGCTTGAAGCCCTTCGGGGCGTCGGGCTGTGCGGCTGGCGCATCAGCCGCGAGGCTTGGCGAGAAGCAGCCGCAGAGCAGGAGTGCGGTTGCCCAGACGAGCCAATGGCGAGCGGTGAATGGAAGCGCGCGAGATGCGGTCATGCTGGAGATCTCCGATGCCGTGAGTCCACTAGCCTACCGGCCGGCTCACACCGCAGGGTGTGCCGGAGTCCAGGTGCAGTGCGCAACCGTCCCCAAAGCCCCCTGCGGCAGCAGGTGGGGTGCCGCACCGCGATCACGATCGACGCATTCGGTCAAACGCCCGGATGGTGATAGCCAGCGTCATCCCCATCGCTTCCGCGAGGGGCTTTTGGCGTCGGCGGGGCACAGCTCACCCGCGTGCGGCGTTTTTCAGGATCGCCTGCGTGACGGCCGGGGGCATGTGCATCCGCGACCAGCCGCCGTCGAGCACGAGCGTCGTGCCCGTGAGGTAGCTCGCCTCGTCGGAGGCGAGCCAGGCCACCGTCTTCGCCACCTCTTCCGGCCGGCCCCAGCGGCCGAGCATCGCCATCGATTCGGAAAACTCGCGGATCGGATCCTCGGATCGGCCGTCGGCGGCCGGGGTGTTCGTCAGCGTGCTGCTCATCGCCGTGTCGATCGCGCCCGGGGCGATCGTCACCACGCGGATCCCCGCCGGGCCGTAGAGCGCCGCGAGGTCGTACGTGAGCGACTCCATCGCCCCCTTGCACGAGACATACGCCGCCGAGACGCCGTGCGCCTGCCGCGACATCATGCTGCCCACGTTCACGATCACGCCGCCCCCATGCCGCTCCATCTCCTCGGCCGCCCAGCGGGCCATGAAGGCGGGCGACGTGAGGCAGACGCGGATCGTGCGGTCCCATTCCGCGGGCGTCATCTCCCGCATCGTCTTGAGTTCGCGGGCCGCCGCGTTGTTGACGAGCACGTCGAGCCGGCCGAAGGCGGCCGCGACCTGCCGCACCACCGATTCCGCGAAGCCGAGGTCGCCCAGGTCGCCGGAGAGGGCGAGCACGCGGCCGCCGGCCGCCTCGATGCGGCAGCGCACCTCGTCGAGCCGCTTGGCATCGCGGCCCACGATCCCGACGGCGTAGCCGCGATGGGCGAATTCCTCGGCGACCGCCGTGCCGATCCCGGCGGAGGCGCCGGTGACGAGGGCGACGCGGCCCGCTGCTGGTTTCTGTGCTGACGTCATGCCGTCATCGTACTCGGTTTACCCGCTCGCTCCAGAACCTGCCGATGCTTTCGAGCGGCAGGTCCTTGGTCTCGGGCAGCCACCGCCAGACGAACGCCGCACACGAAAGGCAGATGCCGGCAAAGAGCAGATAGGCGGCGCCCGGATGCCCGATCTTCTCCTCGCAGGCGGCCGTGATCATCGGGAAGACCTGGGCACAGATGAAGCTCGAAAGATAGAGCAGGAAGCAGACGACCGCCATCGCCGTCGCCCGGATCCGGTTGGGATAGATCTCCGACACGACCACCCACGAGAGCGGCGCGAGGCTCAACGTGAACGACCCCGCCGCGATGATCATCGCGGCGAGGTTCAAGAAGGGCGACCCGCCGAAAAAGAAATTCGACGCCATCAGCAGGTGGCCCGTTGCCATGCCGATCACGCCCAGGATCAAAATCGGTCGCCGCCCGAACCGCCGCACGATCCAGAAGGCCACGAGTGTCGCGGCGAGGATGAAGAGATTGAGAAAGATCGTGAAGAAGATCGCGTCGGAGGCCGAGCCGATGCCGGCGTTCTGCAGGATCGACGGCCCGTAGAGGAGCATCATGTTCACGCCGTTGACCTGCGAGAAGATCATCAGCACCGCACCCACGACGACGGCCGTGCGGATGCCGGGCTGGAGCAGCTCGGCGAATGTTCCCGTCTCCTCGGAGAGTTCCGCGCGGATTTCGCCGAGTTCGCGGGCCGCCTCGGCGGGGCCGTTGATCCGGCCGAGGATGTCGAGCGCCTCGTCGTTGCGGCCCTTGGCAGCGAGCCACCGCGGGCTCTCGGGCACGACAAAGAGCCCCGCCATGAGGGCGAGGATCGCGGGAATCTCCGAGGCAAACATCCACCGCCAATGCCCGCCGAAGGAGAGGAGCCACGACGAGATCACGGCGAGGTTGATCCCGATCACGATCGCCAGCTGATTCACCGTCACGAGCCGGCCGCGGAGCCGCGGCGGCGAGAGTTCGGCGATGTACATCGGCGAGGTCATCGCGGCGAGGCCCACGCCGATGCCGCCGACGGCCCGCCAGATGTTGAACTCCGTGATCGTCCGCGGCAGGGCGGTGCCGATCGCGGAGGCCATGAAGCAGATGGCGGCGACCCAGAGCGTGTTCCGCCGTCCTGCCCGGTCGGCCAGCCACATCCCGGCGAGCGGACCGGCGATCGAGCCGAAGATGGCGCTACTCATCGCGAGCCCCTCGCCCGCCGCGTCGAGCCCGAACTGCTCTTTGAGGAATGGCAGGGCGCCGCTCGCAATCGAGAGATCGAAGCCGAATAAAAAGCCTCCCGCCGCCGCCACGAGGGCGACGAGAAAGACGTAGGCCGTGCCGGTGATTTTCATGGGGAGAATGCCGAACGTGGGTGATGGCATTTCGCAATCATTTCTTGGAGCGGATTCTAGAGTTTTGTATGTTGAAACGTCGAGAGGCGGCCTCATAAGGGTCCGCCGCGTTGCCGCCGCCCCCGGAGCCCATCCCACATGACCGCCGCCCCGCCATTTTCGATCGAGGCTTCGTCCGCGCTGCTCGAACGCTCAAAGCGTTCGCTCGCCATGGGCGTGTCGAGCGGGATGCGGAAAGCCGGAGCGCCGGCGCCGCTCTTCTTCGAGCGGGGCGAAGGGGCCTGGTATTTCGATGCCGACGGCCACCGCCTGCTCGACTACACGCTCGCCTGGGGGCCGCTCATCCTCGGCAATGCACATCCGGCCGTGATCGCCGCGGTCACCGACCAGCTCTCCCGCGGCTTCGCCTTCGGGGCCCAACACCGGGGCGAGATCGAGCTGGCCGAGTTGATGACGAGCGTCGTGCCGGGGCTCGACCGGGTGATCTTTTCGAACACCGGCTCCGAGGCGGTGCAGGCGGCCTTGCGGCTCGCGAGGGCGTTCACCGGCCGGCCGCTCTTCGTGAAGTTCGAGGGGCACTACCACGGCTGGTTCAACAACGTGCTCGTGAGCTACCGGTCGAAGGCGACCGATCCCGTCGCGGCGCTGCCCACCTGCGGCGGCCAGCCGCTCAACGAATTCGCCGACACGGTCGTCGTGCCGTGGAACGATCTTGCCGCGCTTGAGCGGGCGTTTGCCGAGCATCCGGGGCAGATCGCGGCCGTGCTCACGGAGCCCCTGTTGGCCAATAGCGGTTCCTGCGAGGCGGAGCCGGGATTCCTCGCGGGCGTCATCGACTGCTGCCGCCGCCACGGGGCGGTGTCGGTCTTCGATGAAGTCATCACGGGCTTCCGGCTCGCCCTCGGCGGTGCCCGCGAGCACTTCGGCCTCGCGCCCGATCTGTCGGTCTACGCCAAGGCGATGGCGGCGGGATTCGCGCTCGCGGCCGTCGGCGGCCGCAAGGAAATCTTCGATGTGCTCGACGATGGCCGCACGATCCACGCGGGCACCTACAACGGCAACCCGGTGAACCTTGCGGCCGGCGCGGCGACGATCCGCACGCTCGGCGCACCCGGCACGTTCGAGCGGATGCATGCCCACGGCCAGGCGTTGCGGGCGCGGATCGAATCGGCTGCGGCCGCACGGAATATCCCGCTCGTCACGAGCGGGTCGGGCCCGGTCTTCAGCGTGCACTTCGGCCTCACGGCCAAGCCTCGCGACTACCGCGACACGCTGCGGGCCGACGCCAACCGCTACGCCGCCTTCCGCCTCGCGCTTCTGCACCGGGGCGTCTACGTGCTTCCCGACGGCCGCTGGTATGTCGGTGCGGTCCACGGCGAGCCGGAGCTCGCCCATGCGCTCGCCGCCATCGACGCCGCGATGGGCGGTCTTGCAGAATCGAATCCATGACAACCGTTCATCGCCGGCGTGTCGGCATCGTGGCGCTGCTCCAGGAATCGAATACGTTCCTGGCTGGCAAGACCACGCTCGATCATTTTCGGGCCGATCTTCTTGCGACGGGGCCGGCGGTGCGGGAGGCGCTTGCGGCATCGCACCACGAGGTGGCGGGCTTCTTCGCCGGCCTCGCGGCCGCGGAGATCGAGGCGGTGCCGATCTTCGCCGCCCGGGCACTCCCCTACGGCACGATGACGGCCGACTGCCTCGATGCACTCCTCGCGATGATGGCGACTGCGATCGACGCCGCGGGCCCGCTCGATGGACTGCTCGTGGCGCCTCACGGGGCCACCGTGAGCGAAGCAATTGCCGATGTCGACGGCCACTGGCTTGGGCTCTTGCGGCAGCGACTCGGGGCGCTCCCGATCATCGGCACGATCGATCCCCATGCGAATCTGTCGCCCGCGATGGTGGCCGCCACCGATGCCCTCATCGCCTATCGCACGAATCCCCACGTCGACCAGCGCGACCGCGGCATCGAGGCCGCGCGGCTCATGGCCCGCACGCTCGCGGGGGAGATCCGGCCCACGCAGGCGGCGGCATTTCCGCCGCTGGCGATCAATATCGAGTGCCAGGATCCGGCGGCATTCCCCTGCCTACCGCATTACGAGGCCGCCGTGCGGCTTCGCGCGGCGTATGAGCAGTGCCCCGCGACCGGTCCCCTGCCCCGCGGCACCGTGCTCTCGACGAGCATCGTGCTGGGATTCCCCTATGCCGACGTGCCGGAGATGGGCTCGAGCGCGATCGTGGTGACGGACGACGATCCAGCGGCGGCCCAGAGGCATGCCGATGCGCTCGGTGACGGCCTCTGGCAGGCTCGCGATACGTTTCGCCCCGCGCTCGCGAGCATCGACGCGGCGCTCGATCGTGCGGCAACGCTCGCCGGCCCGGTCTGCCTGCTCGACATGGGCGACAACGTCGGTGGCGGTTCGCCGGCCGACGGCATGGCGATCGCGCGGGCGATCCTGCGGCGCGGCATTCCCGCGAGCGTCGTCTGCATCTGCGATCCGGAGGCTGCCGCGCGGGCGGTGGCCGCCGGCGCGGGAGCGCGACTCCGGCTTGCGCTGGGCGGCCACGCCCCGGAATGGGCCGGCGATCCCGAGTCGCAATGGATCGAGGCGGAATGGCGGGTGCGAAGCGTGAGCGACGGGCGGTTTACGGAGAGCCGGCCAAGGCACGGCGGCGCGACGTCGTTCGATCAGGGCCCTACCGCGGTGCTCGAGCACGACCGCGGGCTCACAGTGATGGTGACGACCCGTCGGATGGCCCCGTTCAGCCTCGAGCAGATTCGTCATGCCGGCCTCGTTCCGGGATCGTTTCGGCTGCTCGTGGCGAAGGGCGTGCACGCGCCGGTGGCGGCGTATGGCGAGGTCTGCCGCGATTTCATCCGCGTGAACACGCCGGGCGTGACGACGGCCGATCTCTCCCGGCTCCACTACCGCCACCGCCGCCGGCCACTCCACCCATTCGAGCAGTAGCGGTTGCAGTTCTGTCCAGCGAGACGATACTTTCCGCATCATGGAATCAACGTCGCTCACCAAGGCCCTCGGCCTCCTCGAAGCCACCGCCGGCCATCCCGACGGCCGCTCGCTCGGCGACCTCGCCGCCGAGGTGGGGATGCCGAAGCCCACGGCCCACCGGATCCTGAAAACGCTCACCGCGCTCGGCTACCTCGAACGACCCGCCTCGGGCGTCTATCGGCAAAGCCCGCAGGTGCAACGGCTCGTCTCCGATGCCGCTGTCCGCCGGCTCATCGACGCCGCGGCCCGGCCGCTCCGCGAACTCCACGCGAAGACGCATGAGACGGTGAACCTCGGCATCCTGCGGCACGACCGCGTGATCTACCTCGATGTGCTCGAATGCACGCTGCCGCTGCGGCGAGTAGCCACGCGCACGAGTGATCCCTTCCACACGACCGCCCTCGGCCGCGCGATCGCCGCCCGGCTCCCGGCCGACCGCCGCAGCCGGCTGCTCGCCCGGGCGCGGCTCGAGCGCCGCACCGCCGCCACGATCGCCGACCGCCGTCGGCTCGTCGCCGAGATCGAGCGGGCCGCGAAGCAGGGCTACGCGATCGAGGAAAACGAGACCGATGTCGGCGTGGCCTGCATCGGCGCGGCCATCTGTGCCGGCGACGAAGTGGCCGGCGCGATCAGCGTGAGCCTGCCGCTCGCCCGGCTCGATGCCGCGAGCCGCCGGCGTCTCGTCGAACTCGTGCGGAAAACCGCCCGCACGATCTCCGCCCGCCTGAAAATCACCCCCTCCCGAAAGTCAGCCCGAAAGGAATTGCGATGAAGCTCGTTCGCTTTGGAAACCGCGGCCACGAAAAGCCGGGCATCGTCACCGCCGACGGCCGCATCAAGGATGTGTCGGCCCATGTGCCCGATTACGACCACGCCTTCTTCGCCGGCGGCGGTCTCGAATCGCTCCGCGGGATCGCCGCCAAGCCCGATGCGCTGCCTGACGCGCCGGCCGGCGCGCGGATCGGCGCGCCGGTGGCCCGCCCGCGCAACGTGTTCGCGATCGGCCTCAACTATTCCGACCACGCCAAGGAGACGGGCGCCGCGATTCCGGCCGAGCCGATCCTCTTCATGAAGGCGACGGGCGTTGTCTGCGGCCCGCACGACCCGATTCTGATTCCGCGCGGCAGCGAGAAGACCGACTGGGAGGTGGAGCTCGGCCTCGTGATCGGCCGCGATGCCCGGTATCTTCCGTCCAAGGAGGCGGCCCGCGACCACGTCGCCGGCTTCTGCGTGGCCAACGACGTCTCCGAGCGAGCCTTCCAGCTCGAGCGGGGCGGCCAGTGGAGCAAGGGCAAGAGCTGCGACAATTTCCTGCCGCTCGGGCCGTGGCTCGTCACGGCCGACGAAGTGGGCGATCCGCAGAAGCTCGGCCTCACGCTCGACGTCAACGGCGTGCGGCGGCAGAACGGCACGTCGGCGACGATGATCTTCGACGTCTGGCACATCGTCCATTACCTCTCGCAGTTCATCACGCTCGAGGCGGGCGACGTGATCATCACCGGCACGCCCCCGGGCGTGGGCATGGGGATGAAGCCGCCGGTATTCCTGCGGGCGGGCGATGTCGTCACGCTCGCGATCGATGGCCTCGGCAGCCAGCGGAGCGTGTGCGAGCCGGCCTGATCGGTGGGTCAGGGCCGCCTCAGGGCACGACCGCGATGCACGACGGCGCTTTCACCGTCACCGGCTCGCCGACTGCCGTGAGTTTTCCGGTCTCGCGATCGATCTGGAAGACGGCGAGGTTGTCGCCCGGCATGTTCGCGCAGAGGAGCAGCGATCCATCGGGCGTGATCTCCAGGTTCTGCGGACCGCGGCCGCGGCTGGGGATGATCTCGACGAGCGTGAGCCCGCCATCGGCCCCGATCCGGTAGGCGGCGATGCTGTCGTGGCCGCGGTTGGTGCCGTAGAGAAACCGCCCGTCGGGCGTGATCTTGAGGTCGGCGGTAGAGGTCGTGCCCTTGAAGTCTGGCGGCAGCGTCGAAACGACCTGCCGCTCGACGAGCCGGCCCGTGGCTGCGGCGAAGTCGTAGACGGCAACGGTGTTGTCGAGCTCGTTGATCGCATAGAGCCGCCGGCCGTCGGGATGAAATGCCAGGTGCCGTGGGCCCGCGCCCGGCCTCGTCTTCACGAGCGCCGGCTCATTGGCGACGAGGCCGCCCGTGGCCCCATCGAGCCGGTAGGCGAAGATCGCATCGGCGCCGAGGTCGGCCGCGTAGACGAATTGCGGCGCGTTCGGCACCGCCGGCGCGAGGACGATCGCATGCGGATGGGGCGCCTCCTGCCTCCCGGCATCGGGCCCCGTGCCCTCGTGTCGCACGGCCACCGGATCGCCCGCGAGGCTGCCGTCGGGGCCCAGGGGCAGCCAGGCGACCGTCGCGCCGCTGTAGTGTGCAAGCAGCAGCGACCGGCCCTGCGGATCGGCGGCCACGTAGCAGGTGGCCGGGCCTTTAGCCGGCCGGCGGCCGAGTGGTTCGAGCCTGCCGTCGCGATCGGCGATCCGCCAGGCGAGCACTTCCTCGGTGTCGGCATCGCCAAACTTTTTGGCGGTGAGCGAGTAGAGGGTGCGACGGTCAGGCGCGAGCGTGAGGAAGAAGCCGTTGGGGCAGTCGGCGGTGAACGCCGCCGGCTTGAGCGTGCCGGCCGCCCTGTCGAGATGAAACGCCTGGATGCCGCCGGCCTTGTCAGCCGCGAACATCGTGACGAACACGAGCAGTGGAGCGGAGGGGTGCATCATGGCCTCGCGAAAAGGTGTCAGTACTCTTTTTTCGTCTCAAGCAGCGAACGCACGGCCCGCTGGACGGTGACAGGGTAGCGGGCCAGCAGGGCCGAGGGGACCGACAGCCGGTCAAGGTTGCGAAACGTGTAGAGACTCCGCGGATCGAGTCCGCGGCGGCGCAGCATGTAGAGCAGGTCACAGAGGGCCTGCTCCGCCCCGGCCATGCCTCCCGATTCAGGCATGAGGTGGATTCGCGGGCTGACGCACACGAAGACGAGCGATCCGAGCGGCGTCCGCCGTTGACGCGAGCGATTGTGACGCCGCCGCGTGAAGCAGTCGATCTCGTGAGGCACTTGGGTGATGAAGCCATGGCAGGCGAGCGCATAGGCTCCGGTCACATAAGAATCGGTATCGATCGTGGTCGCCAATTCGGCCACAGTGACGCCGTCTGGAAGGCCATACCGGCCCGGCACCCAGCGGCGGATCACGCCTTGCTTCACCAAGCGCCCAAGTTCCACGTTCATCACCGTCGGCGACGTGTCGGCCACGTTCGCCAGTTCGGCCACGGTGAACACGCTCTTGCCGTGCTGCTCCCGCTGGGCGGTAAAAAATCGCATCCACTCGAGCACCTTCATGGCCACCTCCGCGGGGAGGCGAGAAGGTCGGTCAGAAGGCCGCGCGCGCTCGCGAGAACGGCGCTGCCGCCGCCCGCATCTGCAAGCGTTGCGGCGGAAGCGGGGTCGATCTGCCCGTGGATTACAGCGTCGAGCGCCGCAGCATGGCGGGCGTCAGACTGCTCGAGATCATCGAGCCGGCGACGAGCCGTGCCAGGGTCGATCCCGAGCCGATCGAGTTTGTGACGAAGCCGAGTTGCCGCATCGGGGGCCGCATGGCTGGAGAACAGATGCAGGTCGAGGAGATCGCGATGTTCAACGAACGTGCGGCCGATGATCGCGATCACCTTCGACTCGAACATGTCGGCGTTTGACGCGGTGCGGTAGACGACGCCATCTGCCGTTCTGGCCGCCGGCGGATCAGCGCACTCGATCCGCGTGATCTCCACCGGGATCTCGATCCGCCCGACGTTCGAGCCGAGCTGCCAGAACGCAAGCTCCACGACGGCCACGGCTGTCGACTCAGCCGCCGCGCCCCGCGCGGTGCCCACGCTCCCTTCGAGCCCCGTCTGCCGGCGCACGTCCGGCAGTAGCCGTCGCTCGAAGAGATCGACCAACTCCCGCTGCTTGGCTTGGAGGTCGCCCTCCCAGTGGTAATCGATGTCGACCGACCGGCGGACGCCCCGGTCGAGGAGTCGGTAGCGAAACCCGCCGATGAGGCAGAGGCCGACGCCGACGGGCAGCGTCGCCACCAGGTGTGCGACTTTCCTTTGAATCTGCTCGGTAATCGCCGGGCGATCTGCAGTCATGAAGTCCTTGCTCACGGATAACGAGTAACGTGTCAAATCATAATTGATATATTTTGTTACACAAGACGCAGTGCCGCAACAAAAACGGGTATCCGGTCCGTCAGTGACCCCTTAACGGCCGCGATGCCCGCCTGAAGCTCAGGCCCAGGCCTTCCGCAGGAACGTGAGCCAGTTGCCGTGCATCACCTTCTCGATGTCGGCGGCTGAATAGCCGCGATTGGAGAGCATGCCAGGCACGCGGCCGAGGTCGGCGATCGTCTCGAGGTCGTGCGGGGCCTGCTCGCGGCCGAAGGCGCCGTCGAGGTCGGATCCGATGCCGATGTGGTCGGCATTGCCGGCGATCTGGCAGATGTGGTCGAGGTGGTCGATCATGACCTCGAGATCGCAGTTCATCCCCTGCGGCGTCGACTTCCCGCGCACCCAGCCGGGCACCATCATCCAGGCGTCGAGCGCCCCGCCGATCACGGCGCCGCGGGCCACGAGCGCCTTGATCATCTCGTCGGAAAACTGCCGGTTGTGGTCGACGAGCGCGCGGCAGTTGTTGTGGCTCGCCCAGACCGGCCCCTGGAAGATCTCGAGCGCGTCCCAGAAGGCGGCGTCGCAGAGGTGCGTGGCGTCGAGGATCAGGCCGAGCCGGTCCATTTCGCCGAGCAGTTCGCGGCCGGCGGCGTTGAGCGCGGCGGAGGCGTCGGTGCCGTGGGCATAGCGGCCGGGGCCGTAGTGGGCCGGCCCCACGGCGCGGAGGCCGTAGCGGTGGGCCCGCTCGAGGTGCGCGGGCGTGATCAGCGAATCGGCGCCTTCGAGCGACAGGATGTAGCCGATCGGCAGCCGCGAGGTGTCGCCGCCCGCCGCGATTGCCGCCAGCCACCGCGATACGTGGGCGTCGAGCCCGCTGCGATCGACGATCTGCACCATCTCCCCGGCCTCTTCCATGGTGCGATACCACTGCACCTGCGCCTGCGTCTGCGACCAGGCCTGTTCGGGCGATGCCCAGCCCGGGAGCGGATTGTCGGGGGCGACGTAGCGGGCAATCTGCGTGGCCACGACAAGGCCGATGTGGCCGCGGCGCAGGTCCGGGAACGAGACGACGGCATTGCCGCGGTCGGGCTTGTCGGTAAGGCCGCGGGTCCGCTCGCGAGCGTTGAGCTCCGACGCGGGAATCCGCAGGTCGCGGTTCCACTCCATCGCGTTCATCGAGAGGTCGAGGTGCGCGTCGACGGTAAACATGATGTCCCTTCCCTCAGATGATGCGGGCGAGCACGAGCACCCCGGCGAGGCCCACGACCGAGACGATCGTCTCCATGACGGTCCAGCTCTTGAGTGTATCGGCGAGGCTCAGGCTGAAGTATTCCTTGCAGAGCCAGAAGCCCGCGTCGTTGACGTGCGAGAAGGCGAGGCTGCCGGCCCCGATCGCGAGCACCATCAGGTTTGGGTCGGCTCCCCCGGCCGTCACGATCGGCGCGAGAATGCCCGCGGCCGTCAGCCCGGCGACGGTGGCCGACCCCACGCACACCCGGATCACGGCCGTCACGAGCCAGGCGAGGACGAGCGGGTCGAGCGGCAGGCCCTGCATCGCCTCGCCGATGCGGCTATTCACACCGCTGGCCACGAGCACCTGTTTGAAGGCGCCCGAGCCGCCGATGACGAGCAGGATCGAGGCCACGTCGCCGATCGCGCCGGCGAACGTATTCATCACCGACGGCAGCGAGCGGCCGCGGGCGAGGCCGAGCGTGACGGTGGCGAAGAGGAGCGCCGTGAGCATCACGACGTCGGGGTCGGCGACGAATTTCATGGCCGTGGCCGCGGCCGAATCGGCGGGCACGACCGCTCCGCCGACGGCCGTCACGAGCAGGAGCACGGCCGGCAAGAGCGCCGTGAGGATGCTCATGCCGGCTCCAGGCAGCTCGTGCTCCGGCCGCGACGTGGTCGCGAGGCCGGCGAGCGGCCGCGCGGGGATCGTCGTCATCGCCCGCGCGAAGACCGGGCCGGCGAGCACGAGCGACGGAATGGCGATCGCCAGGCCGTAGAGAAGCGTGAGCCCGAGGCTCGCGTTGAATGTCGAGACGAGCGCCGTCGGGGCCGGGTGGGGCGGCAGGAGGCCGTGGGCCACGCTCAGGGCCGCGAGCGCCGGCAGCGCCACCACGAGCGGCGGCAGCCGATACCGCTCCACCACGGCGAAGATGATCGGCACGAGCAGCACGAAGCCCACGCCATAGAAGAGCGGGATGCCGACGATGAAGCCGGTGAGCGCCATCGCCCAGGCCATCCGCCGCTCGCCGAACGCCTTGACGAGCGTATCGGCGATTCGCTGCGCCGCGCCGCTTTCGACGACGAGTTTGCCGAGCATCGCCCCGGAGACGATCACGATCGAAAGCGACCCGAGGATGTCGCCGATCCCCTTCCGCACGGCCCCGGGCACGTCGGCAAGCGGCATGCCGAGCGCGAGGGCCGCGGCCGCCGAGACGAGGATGAACGCGAGGAACGGATGCATCTTCGCCCACGCGACGAGCACCACGAGGGCGGCGATCGCTACGGCGATGATGACGAGCGGCAGCATGGGCTACACCGTGGCGAGGATCGCGGTGAGCCGCCGCGCCCGATCGGCAAGCTCGGCGAAGTTGCCGTCGGCGAGCGTCTTCGCATCGACGAGGTGCGAGCCCATCCCCACGCAGTGCACGCCGGTGGCGAACCAGGCCTTGAGATTGGCCTCGTCGAGTGTCACGCCGCCGGAGGGCATGAGCTTGAGCCAGGCGCAGGGGCCGCGCACGCCCTTGATGAAGGCCGGCCCGCCGAGCGTGTCGGCGGGAAACACCTTGATCACGGAAGCCCCGAGCCGGTGGGCCCGGATCATCTCCGTCACGGTGCCGGTGCCCGGGCACCAGAAGAGACCGTGCTGGCTGCAATAGGCCCCGACTTCCTCGTCGAGATTCGGCGCCACGAGAAACGCCGCGCCGGCTTCGTGAAACGCTTTCGCCTGTGCCGCGTCGATGATCGTGCCGGCGCCGAGCACCATGTCGGGCAGTTTGGCGGCCGCCTCCTTCACGAGCGTGCGAAAGACGTCGAGCGCCCCGGCCGACCGGTTGGTGAACTCGACGAACCGGATGCCGCCGGCATGGAGCGCTTCGAGCACCTGCATGCCGGTGTCCGCGTCGCCGCAGTTGAAGAGCGGCAACGCACGCTGTCGCGCCAGCGCCTGCGAGATCTCGTCCTTGCTGAAGTGCTTCATTGGTCAGGCCAGCTCGAAGAGGGCCTCGATCTCGACGGGGATGTCATCGGGGAGCGAGCCCATCCCGACGGCGCTCCGCACGCCGATCCCGTTTTCAGGGCCCCAGATCTCGGCGAAGAGCTCGCTTGCGCCATTGATCACGTAGGGGTGCTTCTCGAAGTCGGGCGTGCAGTTGACCATGCCGAGCACCTTGATCACCCGCTTCACCTTGTCGAGGCTGCCGAGCGTGGCGAGGAGCGTGGCGAGCATCGTGAGGCCCACCTGCCGGGCGCCCTTCTTGCCGCCGTCGGCGTCGAGGTCGCGGCCGACTCGGCCCCGCATGAGCGTGTTGTCTGGCAGGAGCGGCCCGTGGCCCGACACATAGAGATGCTGGCCCACGATCAAGGCCGGCTTGTAGACGCCCACGGGCTTGGGCGCGGGGGGAAGCGTGAGCTTCAGGGCTTCAAAACGCTGCTGCGGCGAACTTTCGGGCATGGCTCGGTCCTTCGGGAAAACGGCGTGGGGATGTCGGGCAAAATATCGCCGATTGGACCGATTTCGGGTAGGCCCACCCCTGCATCCCAAAAGCCCCTCGCGGAAGCGAGCGGGATGACGCCATCCATCTCCATCCGGGCATTTGCACCGCGGCCGTTCACGGCGTCGGTAGCGGCACCTGCGTGGGTGAGGCCAGGTAGGCCACGAGGTCGCGGACCTCTTCGTCGGTGAGGCCGTTCCAGAGGCCTTCGGGCATCACCGACTGTTCCCGCGTGACCACGTCGTCGATCTCCTCGCGGTCGAGTTGAATTTCACCCGCGGTCGTGCGGAGCGTGAGCGTGCGGTCGTCGGAGGCGGCGACGGCCCCGGCGATCACGCGTCCGTCAGCGGTGATCACCTGCGTGAGCCGCCAGGCCTCGGGCACGACGGCGCTCGGGTCCATCACGTTGAGGATCACGTAGTCGGTCTCGGCCCGCCCGGCACCGGTGAGGTTTGGCCCCACGTTGCCCCCTTCGTCGAAGAGCATGTGGCAGGTGCCGCACCGCTGCCGCCACACGACGCGGCCAGCGGCCCGGTCGGCCCGCGCGAGTTCTTCGGGCGTGAGCTTCTCGCGCCATTCCTTGATCGCCGCGCGGCGGGCCTCCGGCGTCGAGGGGCCGGCCGTCTGCAGCTGCGCGATCGCTGCGGCGGTCGCGTCGGGCGCGGCGTCCTGTGGCTTTGGCTCCGGCTCCGCGCGGGGCTTGGCGAACCGCGCGAGGGCAGGATCCTTGGCCACGAGCGCCAGCAAGCCGGCGGGCAGTGGAAGTTTCTTGCGTGCCTCCCAGGCCGCCGTGATGCCGGCGGTCACGTCGGCCCGCCGCGCACCGTCGCCCGCCGTCGCCTCGAGGAGCGACACCAGCGCGGCGGCGCACGCGGCCGACCGGTCGGCGTCGAAGGCGAGCCTGCGGGCGATGACCCGTCGCAACGTGGGCATCGGCGTCGTCGCCGCGAGCGTCGCCCCTTTGGCAGGCTCCTCGGCGACCGGGCCGCGCAGGCCATACCAAATAAGCAGCGCAAGCTCGCGCCAGTCGGCATCACTCGTGCGTAAAGCGAGCGACTCGGCGATCGGCCACCGCCAACGGTGCGGCAGTTTTTCAAGCGCGCCTGCGAGGTGAAGCCGCACGAGCCCTGCCGGTTCGCTTGTGGCATGGTCTGCAAGCGTTTCGCCGAGCCAGGCGGGCTGGCCCGCGGCGAGCGTCTCGCCCGTCGGATCGTCCACGAGCAGACGCACGGCCCAGGCGCGAACCGACGCATGCTCGTCGGCGAGCCGCCCCCGCAGCCAGTCGCGATCCGCCGCGCCGATCCCTTGCGCCGCCCAGAGGCCGCGGAGCCGCCGCGTGGGGTCGGTGTGCGTTTCGGCGAGCCGGCGGAGTGCCGCGGCCGCAGCGGAGAGGTCGCGGCGTGCGGCCGCACGCTCGGCGAGAATCTCGCGGGCCCGGCGGCAAAACCAGTCGTTGCGGTGCAGCTGCAAGGCCACGAGCTCTGCGTCGGTCTTTGCATGCAGATCGATCGGCTTCGGCGGCTGTGGGCTGCCGTGAAGCACGGTATAGATCCGGCCCGACGTGCGATGCACGCCGTCGTGATCGTGGCACTCCCCCTTGTCGGTCCAGTCGGCGATCCACACGCGGCCGTCGGGGCCGCTCACGAGCTCGATCCCACGAAACCACGTGTCGAACGCCTTGAGAAAGTCAGGCTCGTGGTGGCCGACAATCCCACGGGGGCCATGCTCGAGCCGATCGACGTTCACTCGCTTGCCGTGCGTGTTGCACATGAAGATCTTCCCGCGATACGACTCGGGAAACATCTCGCCGAGGTAGATCATGCCGCCGCAGTGCGAATGCCCGCCGCCGAGGGCATCGACGGCGGGATCGAGCTTGCCGGCCACCTCGCGGGCATCCTTCCACGCGCCGCCGGGCCAGTGCAGATGATCGGCGCACTGCGGCATGAGCTCGTAGACATGGGGCTCCGGATCGACGCCATACATCCGCTCGTAGTGTGCGCCCGGGATCAGGTGCCAGAGGTGGCCGATGACGTTGTTCGTGAAGATCATTTCGCCGAAGTCGTCGTAGTCGAGGCCCCAGGGATTCGTCGTGCCGCGGGCCACCACCTCGAAGCGATGCGTTTGTGGATGCACCCGCCAGATCGAACAGTCGATCGGCGTGCGGGCCGCATCGGAATCGCCCGGCCGCCCCACGCGGCTCGTGGCGAGGATGCCGTGGCGGCCGTAGAGCCAGCCGTCGGGGCCCCACATCAGTCCGTTCACCACGTTGTGGGCGACGTTCTTCGCATTGAAGCCGTCGAGGATCGGCTCGGCCGGGCCATCGGGCCGGTCGTCGCGATTGCGGTCGGGCACGAAGACGAGTTCCGGAGGCGAGGTGAGCCAGACGCCGCCGTGGCCCAGCGCGATGCCGGTGAGGTTGCGGCCGCCGTCGAGAAAGACCTTTCGCGAGTCGAACCGGCCGTCGCCGTCGGTGTCTTCAAAAATGAGCACGCGATCGGTGCCGGTCGATCGCCATTCGGGATAGGAGTAGTTTTCCACGACCCATAGCCGGCCGCGGGCGTCGGTGGTGATCGCGATCGGCTGCGCGACGTCGGGCTCGGCGGCGAAGAGTGCGACGCGAAATCCCTCGGGCACCGTGATGCCGCGGACGAGCGCGGTGGCGGCGGGGGGCTCGTCGCCGGCCGCCTGCGTGTTGATGGCATGCGGCGACGGGTCGGCGGCCCGGGCGGCCATGACCGAGGCGAGCAGGGCGATGGTCGTGAGCAGCGAGCGGTGCATGCCGCGTGATCATACCCCAGGTCGTTTCGCCCGCGGAACCGCCCGAAAGCCCCTCGCGGAAGCAAGTGGGATGACGCAAGCCATCAGCATCCGGGAAGGATTTGGTTTTCTCGGTCGGCCCGGCGGTCGGTATGCTTGAAATCTTCCACCCTTCCGCAAACCGATGCCTGACATGAGCCTGCCTCTCCTTCGCGCCTCCGAGCACCTCCACGACGTCCGCTACGAGATCCGCGGGGCGCTCGCCCGCCGCGCGGAGCAGCTCGAGCGGGAGGGGCACGAGATCGTGAAGCTCAACATCGGCAACCCCGGCGCCTTCGGGTTTCGGATGCCGGGGTCGATGCGGGTGGCCGTCGTCGAAAACCTCCACCAGGCCGATCCCTATTCCCACCAGAAGGGGATCTTCGCGGCCCGCGAGGCGGTCGTCATGCAGCAGCAAAGCCGCGGCGTGATGGACGTCACCGCCGACGACGTCTTCATCGGCAACGGCGTGTCCGAATTGATCATGCTCGCCATGCGGGCGCTCCTGAACCCCGGCGACGAGGTGCTCGTGCCGAGCCCCGATTACCCGCTCTGGACGGCGAGCGTGGTGATCCACGGCGCGAAGGCGGTGCACTACCCTTGCCGCCCCGAGCGGGGCTTCGTGCCCGATCCGGTCGAGGTGGAGCGGCTCATCACGCCGCGGACCCGCGCGCTCGTCGTGATCAATCCCAACAACCCCACGGGCGCGGTCTACCCGCGGCAGACGCTCGCGGCCCTGGCCGACATCGCGCGGCAGCGGCATCTGGTCTTCTGCGCCGACGAGATCTACGACGAGATGCTCTACGACGGCGCGGAGTTCGTGCCGGCGGCGAGCCTCGACGGCTCGCTCCTCTGCCTCACGTTCGGCGGCCTGAGCAAGGTCTACCGGGCCTGCGGCCTCCGCGTCGGCTGGCTCGTGTTTTCCGGCGAGCGGGAGCATGCCCGCGACTACATCCAGGCGGTCGAGCT
>JBIIQM010000081.1:0-14492 GCA_044342075.1 Pirellulales bacterium | reverse complement strand
CGCTGGGAAAGTCGAGCCCCTTGGCGATCATCTGCGTGCCCACCAGGATGTCGATCTCGCGGGCGCGGAAGGCGTCGAGTGTGCGTTCGTGGCTGCCGCGCGAACGCATCGTGTCGGTGTCCATCCGTGCCACGCGCACGCCGGGGAAGAGCCCCCGCACCTCCTCTTCCAGCCGCTGCGTGCCGGTGCCGCGATGCACGAGGTGCGGAGCGGAGCAGTCGGGGCAGTTGGCCGGCAGCCGCGTCACGAGTCCGCAGCCGTGGCAGATGCCGCGATTGCCCGGCTGATGGAGCGTGAGGGCGAGATCGCACTGCGGGCAGCGGGCGGTGTGGCCACAGGCGCGGCATTGCACGTGGGTGGCGAAGCCGCGCCGATTGAGGAGCAGCATCACCTGCCCGCCACTGTCGAGCGCCCACTTGATGCCGGCGGCGAGCCGGGGGCTCACCGCCCCGCGCGACCGGCTCTTCGGGTCGCGGAGATCGACGTTGATCACCGGCGGCAGTTGGGAGCCGCCGACGCGGTCGGCGAGCCGACACATCTTCCAATCACCCTGCATGCAGCGGTGAAACGTCTCGAGCGATGGCGTGGCCGACCCGAGCACGAGCGGCACACCCTCCTCGCGTGCGATCCACTCCGCCACGTCGCGGGCATGGTAGCGCGGAGCGGTGGCCTGCTTGAACGAGGTCTCATGCTCCTCGTCGATGACGATGAGGCCGAGTCGCGGGGTCGGCGCGAAGATCGCGCTGCGGGCTCCGACGACCACGCCCACCCGCCCCGCGGCGATGAGCCGCCATTGGTCGTGCCGCTCGGCGGGCGTGAGGTGGCTGTGGAGCACGGCCACGCTGCCGAATCGGGCGCGAAACCGGTCGCACGTCTGCGGCGTGAGGCTGATCTCAGGCACGAGCACGATCGCCTGCTTGCCGGCGGCGAGCGTCTCCTCGACGGCCTGCAGGTAGACCTCCGTCTTGCCGCTGCCGGTCACCCCGAAGAGCACGATCGTCTCGTGGCGGCCTGTGCGCATCGGCGCGAGGATCGATTCAAGCGCCTGCGACTGCGCCGGCGAGAGCGCGTCTGGACGGTCGTGGCTGATGGGCTTCCGCGGAGCGGACCCGCCGACACCCTTCTCGACGGCCCCCGCCTCGCGGAGCAGCCCGATCTTCACGAGCCTCGAGACCACCGCGCGGCTCGCGCCCGAAGCCTTCGCGAGATCGTCCGCCGACCGTGGCTCGGCCGCGGCGGCGAGCACGGCCGCCTGCGCCGGCGTGAGTTTGCGGGCCGGATTCCCGCCGGTCGCCTCGAAGAGCGGCGTGAGCCGCGGCTTCCGGCTCGCCCGCACGCCCGACGGCAGCACCGCCTCGAGCACCTCGCCCCAGCGGGCCAGCCAGCGGTCGGCCATCCACTTCGTGAGGTCGAGCATCCGCCGCGAGAGCAGCGGCGCATCGTCCTCCACGCCGGCCACCGCTTTCAGCGGCTGCTGCGGCAGTTCCCCCGACCGCACGGCCACGCAGTAGGCGATCCGCTCGCGGTTGCCCCGGCCGAGCGGCACGCGTACCCGCCGGCCGGGCTCGACCGCGGCGGCGAGCGGCTCGGGCACGAGGTAGTCGAGCGGCTTGTCGACCCCGTCGGGCAGGACGACCGTCGCGATCGTCCCCCGGCGCGCATCGTCCTCGACCCAGGCGGGCTGGCTTTCGAAGAGCTCACGCTGGCTCGTATGCTTGGGCATCGGAAGATGATGAGAGCCTACATGAAGGAAGAATGATGCGCATCGGCCTGTATGGCGGCAGTTTCGACCCGGTGCACCAGGGGCATTTGATCGTGGCGGAATGCTGCCGCGAACAGGCCCGCCTCGACAAGGTGCTCTTCCTGCCGGCGGCGATCCCGCCGCACAAGCAGGATCGGCCGCTCACCGAGGCCGCCCACCGCGTCGAGATGCTGCGGCTGGCGACCGGCGGCCATCCCGCCTTCGCCATCTCGACCGACGAGATCGACCGCGGCGGCGTGAGTTACACCGTCGACACGCTGGCGAGGCTAGCGGCGGCCCACCCCGCCGACGAGCTGCTCTTGATCCTCGGCCCCGACGCGCTCGCCGACCTGCCGTCATGGCGGGAGCCGGCGACGATCCTGGGCCGCGTGGAGATCATCGCCGTCGAGCGCGAGGACGTCGACGACGTGCGGACGATCGTGGCCGCCCCGCAACTCGCGGCCCTGCTCGGCCCGGAACGAACGCGGCGCGTCGTGGAGAATAGCGTGACCTGTCCGGCCATCGGCATTCGCGCGAGCGACCTGCGAGCCGCAATCCGTGCGGGCCAGAGCATCCGTTACCGCACGCCCCGCGCGGTCGAGCAATACATCAACGCGCATGGTCTCTACCAGTAGGACAGGCTTCAGCCTGTCACCAAGCAGCCTTCAGCCTGTCAAATTGCGACAGGCTAAAGCCTGTCCTACTTTGCAATCGCGTCGAGCCGGGCTTTGAGCAGGCGGCTCAGCGGCTGCTCCTTCACCCGCGGATCAGCGGCGAGCGACTTGAGCAAGACGTCGAGCCGGTCGGCCGAGGGCTGCTCGAGATTGAGCAGGATGTGGGCTGCGCCGCCGACGGAACAGGCTCCCCCCGGCAAATCGCCGAGCGGCTCCTCGCGGACGCGGTAGCCGAGATCGCGGGCCAGTTGAAGCGATTCCTCGAGCAGGCCGAGCGTGTCTGCCATGACGATCCTCAATCGGTTCAGCGGGGGCCGCCCGGGCCGCGTGACGGCAGGCCGAGCTGCTCGCGGCGGGCATCCATCGCTCGGCGGTATTCCACGTAGCGGGCCCGCTGCTCGGGCGTGGTGCGATCGATCATTTGCTTGCGCCAGCGGTTGCGGTCTTCCTCGGTGCGGCTGCCCGAGGGACCGCCGCCGGGAGGACCGCCCGCCTGCTGCGCCCCACCAGACTGCTGCGACGCACTGCCCGCCTGCCCCCCTTCTCCGCGACCGGCGTTCCCGCCACCTCCAAACGCTCCCATCACGGCGCCGGCCGTCTCAAAGGCCTTCCGCATCATCTCTTCCTGCTTGATCTGCCGGTCGAGCTCCGCCTGCCGCTTTTCCGGCGGCAGCGCGAAATAAGCGTCGATCCGCGCCCGCATTGCCGAGCGAAACATGTTCGCCCCGCCCCGCTCCACCTGCGGCCGCAGCTCCTCCGGCAGCGCTTCCACTTTCTGACGAATCGTCGCCATCGTCGTTACGGCCTCGGCCGCCTCGGCGATCGTGTTCGGGCCGCCGGTTGCCACGAACTTCTGCCGCGCCTCCTCCTGGAGCTTCCGAATCTCGACCACCCTCGGATCGGTCGTGAACCGGATCCAGCCGAGCAGCCAGGCGACCAGGAAGGCGAGCAGCGCCAGGAGGGCGATCAGACCGCCCCACCGCAGGGCCGCGGACGAGCCGCCCGACCCTTCAGCCGTGGCCAATCGCGACGGGCGCACCGAAGCCGTGCTCATGGGAAAGACTCGCTACAGGTTGTCGACGTGGCCGTCGAAGTAGAGGAAGTTGCGGGCCCCTTCGGGAGGCGTCCAGTTGTCGTATTCGTTGGTGTCGGAAACGTCTGGCGCCGCGAGCGCCGCAAACCCGGCTGCATGAAAGGCACTGAATTCATACAGCACCCAGAGCTTCGACGTCGCAAGATTGCTGCCCAGACGCCGCGACGTCAGCGCCTGCTCGCGGGTCTTGTTGGCAAGCCGCAGCGCCGGATACTCGTAACTCGTCCCTTCGTAGGCGAGATTCTCGTATTCCTTGGGGCGATCGGCGGTGGGGATCGCCTCGAACCGCGTCTTGATTTCGTCGGCCTTCGCACCAGAGCGCACAAAGTAGACAGCATCCGACGGGCAGCGAAACGTCTCCCGGCTGTCTTCCGTGTATGGCGCGAGAACGCTCGCGATGCTCGGCCGAATCGGATGCGGGATGGGCGACGATGGCGGCGCATAGAACTCGAGTTCCTGGCTCGGCAGGACCGCCGCGTCCGGAAACTTCCCCCGACTCTTGCGGTCGAGATACATCTGAAACGCGATCCCGATCTGCTTGAGGTTCGACTTGCAAGTCGTCCGCCGGCCCGACTCGCGGACCGACTGCACGGCCGGGAGGAGCAGGGCGATCAGGATGCCGATGATCGCGATGACGACCAGCAATTCGACGAGAGTGAACCCCGGCCGGCGACCAAGTGCCCTCGGGCGAGCCGTTCGATCTCCGCGAGGCTCGGTCATGCTCGAGATCCATCCCACGTTGCGGCTCCGCGGCAAAATGAACGATCCTGTCGGGATGAACGGGCCCGGCGGGACCGCCCCGCCGGCAGGGTTTACTCAGGGTACGCCGTCCAAGCCGGGACCCGCTGAAAATAAAACGGTCGAGGAGGCGAAACGGCTCGCGGCTCTCCTTCTTATAGTCGTCTGCCGGGCCCGGACGATACCCCCAAGGAACGCGCAAGTCTCTGCGCAGACGGTGGTTCCGGGGAACTCGTGATGGCGGACGCTGCGGACCATTCCATGGAGGGCGAAGGCCAGCCCCGGCCGAGCCTGCCGGTCGCGCTCATCGCCGGCCCCGTCGCATCGATCGTCCCGGTCGTCCAGGCCGCCCAGCCCGAGCCCCCTCGCACCGACGAGCTGACCATCCTCCGCCGGCAGCTCGAAGTGGCCCGGCTGCGACACGCGGCCGAACTCGCCGCCCTCCGCCGGCAGGTGCTCGACGCCCAGAAGGCCGCCACGCTCGGCGATCTGCTCGGCACCACGACGCACGAATTCAACAACGCCCTGACCACGATCCTGAATTACGCGAAGATGGGCCTGCGGCACCGCGACGAGCCCACGCGCACGAAGGCGCTCGAACGGATCCTTTCGGCCGGCACCCGCGCCGCGAAAATCACCGCGAGCGTCCTGGGGATGTCGCGGACGGGCTCGGCGCGGTTCGAGCCGGTGGCGTTGGAGATGCTGATCGAGGATGTGCTCGTGATCCTCGAGCGGGAGATGACGAAGTATCGCGTCCAGGTGGAGCGGGAGTTCGCCCCGGTGCCGAAGGTGTCGGCCAACCCGAGCCAGCTCCAGCAGGTGCTCTTGAACCTGTTCGTCAACGCCCGCCAGGCGATGCCGCAGGGCGGCCGGCTCATCCTCCGGCTCTCGCACGACGCCCTCCTCGGCACGGCCGACCTCATGGTTCGCGACACCGGCTGCGGCATGACGCAGGAGGTGATGCGGCGGATGTTCGAGCCGCACTTCTCCACGAAGTCCGGCCCCGACGAGACCGGCAAGGGGGGCAGCGGCCTCGGCCTCTCCGCCTGCCGCGAAATCATCGAAGCCCACCGCGGCCGCATCCGCGTCGAGAGCGCCCCGGGCAAGGGCACGGCGATCACGATCCGCCTGCCCGTCCTGTAGGACAGGCTTCAGCCTGTCAATGACAGCGACAGGCTGAAGCCTGTCCTACTCGATGCCCAGGCTCCGTCGAGCGCCTACAATCAGGTTCGCCGCCCCGGAGAACCGCCGATGACTGCCGCCCCCCGCCTCCCGAAGTCACTCGCAGAACTCCGTGCCAGCGGCTGGAAGAGCCGCAGCGTGAAGGAAGAGGTGCAGGAAAACTTCCTGAAGGCGCTCTCCGCAGGCACGGAGCTCTTCCCCGGGATCGTGGGCTACGACGACACCGTCATCCCGGAGATCAATATCGCGCTGCTCGCCGGCCACGACATGCTCTTCCTCGGCGAGAAGGGGCAGGCCAAGAGTCGCCTGATGCGGCTGCTCGTGCGGTTTCTCGACGAGCACCTGCCCTACCTCGACGACCCGGCGATCCCGTTTCACGACGATCCCGAGCGGCCGATCAGCCGCGCCGGCAGGCGGCTCGTGGCGGAACGTGACCCGGCCGACATTCCAATCGCCTGGTGGCCGCGCGAGGAGCGGTATGCCGAGCGGCTCGCCCCCGGCACGAAGTTCGCCGACATCATCGGCGAGATCGACCCGGCGAAACTGGCCGGCGGCACGAGCATGGCGAGCGAGGAGGCCCTCCACTTCGGTCTCATCCCGCGGATGCACCGTGGCATCTTCGCCATGAACGAGCTGCCGGAGCTCGACGAGCTCGTGCAGGTGGGGATGTTCAACATCCTCGAGGAGCGCGACGTCCAGATCCGCGGCTACCCCGTGAAGTTCGACATCGACGTGATGCTGCTCTTCTCGGCCAATCCCTCGACCTACAACCGTTCCGGCAAGGTGATCCCGCAGCTCAAGGACCGGATCGGCGCGGTGATCCACACCCACTACCCGCGCGACCGCGACCTGGGCATCAAGGTGGCGGAGCAGGAGGCGGGGATCGATCTCGGCGGCGACTGGCCCGTCATCGTGCCCTACTTTTTCCGGGAGATCCTCGAACAGATCACGATCGCGGCCCGCAAGAGCAAATACATCGACCAGCAATCGGGCGTGAGCGCGCGGTTTTCGATCGCCAACCTCGAGACGGCGGTGGCGAGTGCCCGGCAGCGGGGTGTGCGGCTCGGCGAGAAGCCGGCCGTGCCGCGGATCAGCGACCTCGGCCATCTCTATGCGTCGAGCCTCGGCAAACTCGAGCTCGACCTGATGGGCAGCCACCAGATGGGCGAGCGGCAGGTGCTCGACGCCGTGATCGCCGAGGCGATCGCGACCGTCTTCGAGGAGTATGTCGAGAAGCACGGGCTCGACGAGATCGCGAAGGTGTTCGGCGAAGGGGTGAAGATCGAGGTCGGCGACGCAGTGCCGAGCGCGTCCTACGAGAAGATCGTGGCCGACGTTCCGGCCGTCTGGGAGAAAGCCTTCGAGGTGAATGCCGCGAAGGATCCGGCGATCCGCGCGAGCTGCATCGAATTCATCCTCGCGGGCCTCTACGCCACCGACCGCATCTCCCGCATCCAGCAGCACGGCCACACGATCTACGACACCCGAGGCTTCCGATGAAGCCATCCCGCCCTGAGAACGCAGCGTGTCCATGGCCCCGGCCATTTGTGCGAGGCCGGGACCCTGGACACCGAAGTGAGCATGAAGGGCGCCTCGGCGGCCTGCACTCGCCATCACCCCTGACGTCTTCGACGAGCCGCCCAGCGAACGAAGCGTGTCCAGGATCCCGGCCATTTGTGCGAGGCCGGAATCCTGGACACCGAAGTGAGCATGAAGGGCGCCTCGGCGGCTTGCACTCGCCATCATCCCTAGCGCCTTCGACGAGCCGCCCAGCGAACGAAGCGTGTCCAGGATCCCGGCCGGCGGCCATCGCAGCGCACACAGAGCACACACGACATGCCCACGCGTGACACGCTCGGCGGGATCGTCCACACGTATCAGCGGTACGACCCCGCGCGGATTCCGCCGCCGCGGCCGCCCGAGGTGGACCTCGTGTCGCCGGCGATGGAGCACCTGCTCGAGTTCGGCGGCATCGACGAGCTGACCGACGAGCAGCTGGCCAATGCCGTCATGCTCGACCCGGAGCAGATCAAGGGACTCGGCCCGTCGCTCGACTCGATCAAGCGTCGGCTCGAGGAGCGGCGGCAGAAGATTCTCGAGCGCTACGAGACCGACGGCGTCCGAAAGAAAGCCCGCAATCTCTTCCGCGAGGCGGCGCAGCGGGCCCAGCCGCCGGCGAAGCATCGCGAGGCCTTTCAAAAGGCCGTCCGCGAAGAGCAGATGCGGCAGCTCGAGCGGCTCTGGTACGGCCAGGACGACGACCAGAGCCGGTTCGCAGCGCAGCTCGTCGCGGTCGTCGACCGGCTCGGCGACGTCTACCAGATGGACGAGCTGGCGGCGAAGTGGACGTTCACCGGCCGCGAAAAGCTGACCGTGCCCGAGGCGATCGACGTGAAGGAGGAACTCGAGACGATCGAGGATCTCCTGCGGCAGCTCGAGGAGGCGCGGAAGAACGCACAGATCGGGCTCATCGACATGCAAGCGCTCGGCCAATTCGTCGAGTCGGGGGAGCTCGACGAACTCGAGCGGCTCAAGCAGCAGGTGCAGGACCTCGTCGAGCAGATGGCCTCCCAGCAGGGGCTCGAACGAACGAAGCGCGGCTATGAGCTCACGCCGAAGGCGATGCGGATCTTCCAGGGGAAGCTGCTCGAACGCATTTTCTCGGCACTCGCCCCCTCGCGCACCGGCAGGCACCAGGTGAACGTGCAGGGAGATGGGGCCGTTGAGCTCGTGCCGACCCGGCCCTACGAGTTTGGCGACTCGGTGGCCCACATGGACATCCCGGGGTCGCTCGTGAACGCCATGCTGCGGACGGCGGGGGAACGGGCCGCGGGCGAAGCGGCCGGCGCCCCCCTGCGGCTCGCCCAGCGCGACATCGAGGTCCACCGCACCCGCAACTCACCGAAGTGCGCGACGACCGTCGTCCTCGACATGAGCGGCTCGATGCGCTACGGCGGACTTTACGTGAACGTGAAGCGGATGGCGCTCGCGCTCCAGGGGCTCGTACAGAAGGAATACCCCGGCGACTTCCTGCAGTTCATCGAGATGTTTTCGTTCGCGAAGCCGCGGCCGACGGGGGAGATCGTCAGGCTCTTGCCCAAGCCGGTCACGATCTTCGACTCGGTCGTCCGGCTGCGGGCCGACATGGCCGACCCGGCAATCTCCGAAAGCGACGTCCCCCCCCATTTCACAAACATCCAGCACGCGCTGCAGCTCTCGCGGCAGCACCTCGCCCGACAGGACACGCCCAACAAGCAGGTGATCATCATCACCGACGGCCTGCCGACCGCGCACTTCGAGGGCAGCCAGCTCTTCCTGCTCTATCCGCCGCACCCGCGGACGGAAGAGGCCACGATCCGCGAGGCGCAGGCCTGCCGGCGGGAGGGAATCACGGTGAACGTGTTTCTGCTTTCCGGCTGGTCGCAATCGCGGGAAGACATCCAATTCGCCTATCGGCTTGCCGAGACGGCGAAGGGCCGCGTCTTCTTCACGGCCGGCAAGGATCTCGACCGCTTCGTCGTCTGGGACTACGTCTCCCGCCGCCGCTCGATCATCTCGTAGGACAGGCTTCAGCCTGTCTGGCACTGACAGCCTGAAGGCTGTCCTACGTTCGGGCCGCGAGGATCTCCCGGCGCAGCATCCAGCCGGAGCCTGCGGCCGCCGCCGCCGCAAGCGTGGCCAGCGTCCAGAGCGGCACGATCCGCTTGGGCGCCACGTCGTCGCGATCGCGGGCCTGCTCGGCGAGATCGACCGGCGCGAGCCCCGCGGCCCGCCGCGCCCGCTCCTCGGCGGCCTGTTGCCGCCCGAGGAACCGCCCCTCGATCTGCCGCTGCCGAACGTCGAATTTCGGCGCGATCAGCCCGAGGCCCACGAGCGCCATCAGCGAAAACGCCAGGGCCCAAAACCACGGGCTGTCGGTGACGCGATAGGGCTCTGGCATGACCGCATTGTAGACCGCTTGCTCCGCAAGCGGTCTACGGGGGGCAGGCTGAAGACTACCCTACAGGCCAGGCCAGCGGGCCTGAACGTCGCGGCCGGCGTAGACCGCGCCATCGCCGAGCGACTCGGCAATCCGCAGGAGCTGGTTGTACTTCGCGATCCGGTCGCTGCGCGAGGCGGAGCCCGTCTTGATCTGGCCGGTCGAGAGGCCGACGGCGAGATCCGCGATCGTGGCGTCTTCCGTCTCGCCGCTGCGGTGGCTCGAGATCGACGTGTAGCCCGAGCGGTGGGCGAGCGACACTGCGGCCATCGTTTCGGTGAGCGTGCCGATCTGGTTGACCTTCACGAGGATGCTGTTCGCCACGCCCTCGGCGATGCCGCGGGCCAGTCGCTCGGAGTTGGTCACGAAGAGATCGTCGCCCACGAGCTGCACCTTGTCGCCGATCTTCTCGCTGATGAGCTTCCAGCCCTTCCAGTCGTCTTCGGAGCAGCCGTCCTCGATCGACATGATCGGGTAGCGGCCCGCGAGGCCGGCAAGGAAGTCAACCATGCCGGCCGAGTCGAGCGACTTGCCCTCGATCGTGTAGGTGCCGCTCTTCGAGTCGAAGAGCTCGGTGGCCGCCACGTCGAGCGCGATCGCGATCTGCTTGCCGGGCTCGTAGCCGGCGTTGGAGATCGCGGCGAGGATCACCTCGAGCGCCTCGGCGCAGGTGCCGATGTGCGGGGCGAAGCCGCCTTCGTCGCCGACGGCGGTGGCGAGCTTCTTGTCCTTCAGCACCTTCTTCAGTGCGTGGAAGGTCTCCACACCGGCGCGGAGGGCGTCATCGAACGTGTCGAAGCCCAGCGGCATGACCATGAATTCCTGCACGTCGAGCGGATTGTCGGCATGCGCGCCGCCGTTGATGATGTTCATCATCGGCGCGGGGAGCAGGCGGGCCGTGGCGCCGCCGAGATAGCGGTAGAGCGGCAGGCCGCAGTGCTCGGCCGCCGCGTGGGCCACGGCCATCGAGACGCCGAGGATCGCGTTGGCGCCGAGGTTCTTCTTGTTGGGAGTGCCGTCGAGCTCGAGCATCCGCTCGTCGATCGACGTCTGGTCGAGCGCGTCGCAGCCTTCGAGCTCTTCGGCGATCTGCGTGTTGACGTTCTCGACCGCCTCGAGCACGCCCTTCCCCAGATAGAAGGCCTTGTCGCCGTCACGCTTCTCCCAGGCCTCGTGGGCGCCGGTGCTCGCGCCGGAGGGAACGGCGGCCCTGCCGAACGCGCCGTCGGCCAGGCTCACGTCGACCTCGATCGTGGGGTTGCCGCGGCTGTCGAGAATCTGGCGGGCGTGGATGTCGACGATCGTGGACATGTTCGGTGGGCCTCGTGGGGGGTGGGATGACGGTCAGCTGGAAGGAACCGGGCCAAATTGTGCCGGTGTCGGCCGCTCACGCAAGAGCGGCAGCGGCTTCGGTGGGAATCGCCCCCGTCTTCGACTATTCTCCTGAAGTTGCCTCGTCCCTCAGGCTGTCTTCCGGGCTTTCATGTTCACAGGTCTTGTCGAGTCGCTCGGGCGTGTCGTGGCGGTGATCCAGGAGCCGCCGGGCGTGCGGCTCGTCGTGGAAGCCGGCGGCATCGCTGCCGACGCGACGATCGGCGAAAGCATCTGCACGAGCGGCTGCTGCCTCTCGGTGGTGCGGATCGACGGGCCACGGCTCGAGTTTCAGCTCGGTCCCGAGACCCTGAGCCGCACCTCGCTCGGCGCGCTTGCCGCCGGCGGCAGCGTGAACCTCGAGCGGTCGCTGCGGCTCGCTGACCGGCTGGGCGGGCATCTCGTCACCGGCCACATCGACGGCCTCGGCCGGCTCGAGTCGCGCCGGCAGGAAGGAGACTGGGTGACCTGCCGCTTTTCCGCACCGCCGCCGCTGCTCGCCCAGATGGCCTCGAAGGGCTCGGTGGCGATCGACGGCGTGAGTCTGACGGTGGTCGATGTCGATGCCTCCACGTTCAGCGTGGCCCTGATCCCCCACACGCTCGCCTGCACCACGCTCGGCGGCCTCAGCCAGGGAGACCCCGTGAACCTCGAGACCGACCTCGTCTTCAAGTATGTCGATCGCTGGATGCAGTCGAGGTCGACGACATGAGCCATTCCTCGCGGCCCGCCCCGGCCCGCCAGACGACCGCCTATCTCAAGCAGCTGTTCGAGCAGGTCGGCTTCACGATCGACGCGAAGCGCGGGCAGAACTTCCTCGTCGATCTGAACCTGCTCGACCTGCTCGAGCGCACGGCGGACGTGCGGCCCGACGACGTCGTCATGGAGGTGGGCACGGGCACCGGCGCCCTCACGGAGCGGCTCGCCGGAAGCGCCCGACGCGTCATTACCTGCGAAGTCGACCCGCGGCTCGCGCAACTAGCCCGCGACAAGCTCGTCGACTGCGACAACGTTACGCTCGTCGAAGGCGATGTGCTCGCCTCGAAGCACCGCTTCGCGCCGGCCGTCCTGGCCGCGATCGACGCGGCGCTCGCCGGCGCGGAAGGCGGCCGCTTCCTCCTCGTGGCCAACCTCCCCTACTGTGTGGCGACGCCGGTCATTTCAAACCTGCTCACCCTGGCCCGCCCCTTCGACAGCGCCACCGTCACCGTGCAGCGCGAGATGGGCGAGCGGATGACCTCCGCCGCCGGCTCGCATTCGTACAACGCCCTCTCCGTTTGGATCGGCGCCCAGTGCCGCGGCGAGATCGTCCGCATCCTGCCGCCGAGCGTCTTCTGGCCGCGGCCCAAGGTCGATTCGGCGATCGTGCGGCTCGACCTCGAGCCGGACCGCCGGGCCGCGATCGCTGACCTCGGCCGGTTTCACGACTTCGTCCGCGACGTCTTCTGCCACCGCCGAAAACTGCTCCGTGGCGTGCTTGTGCGGATGGCGGGCGGGAAGCAACAATCGTCGGCGAAAGAGGCCGTCGAGAAGGTCTACGCGTCGCTGGGGTTCGATGCGAGCGTGCGAGCGGAAGACATTCCGCCCGATACGTTCGTGCAACTCGAGCGGGTGTTTCACGAGCATGTGGGGACGACCTGAACCAATTTTCCCGCAGCGGGAAATGCACGAGGAACGAACCATGAGATTCATCGAGATGAACGGCCGGACGCTGATGAGCATGCTCGAGCCTGACGAAGCCTCGCCGGAGGAACTACAGCGGGCCGGTCTCACCGACACCTGCCTCGTTCGCGTCAATGAGCAGGGCGACATCGAAGTGCGCCGCCACGACCGCTGGGACGTGATCGGCGGCCTCCTCGGCAACTTCGAACCCCGCGCCCGGCACGCCAGCGGCCGCACCTGGGCCTAAGTTACGCCGCCGGCTCGCGGGCGGCAGAAGTTGGTTGCTGCGCGACTCCTTCGGATTGTCGCGGTGGCCCTCGAAGACTCGGTCCAAATGCTCCTCAAGCTTCCGCCGACCCGCGAGCCTCGCCCTGTGGACCGGGAGGCGAAGGGATCGGCGGAAGCTCGACGAGCGTTAGGAACTTTCGACCTTCTGAGGCATGAAGCTCCGTAGGTCGTCAGCGGAGAAAGTTTCTCCGCGAGAAGACTTCTGCCGTCCCTGAGCCGGCCCATTCGGAAAAACCGGCAGGACGCGTGCGACCCAACCCCCTCGCCTTCGGGGCCGAAAGCCGCCGGGAAAGCCGAAACTTCCGGTTGTCTGGCGCACGGAAGTAGAATTTGGGCTTCGATGCCGGATTCAGCCGAATTGCATGAGGTTGTCGATCGCCGTCACGGGGCCAAGAGTGATTCCCAATCCTTACACCGAAGCCTCGTTCGCCGAGACGATCGTCGATCTCTTGCGCCAGCGGGCGGCTTATCGGCCCCACGACCGGGCCTTCACGTTCCTCGTCGATGGCGAGACGGAAGAGCTCAACATCACGTACGCCGAGCTCGACCGGAAGGCTCGGACGGTCGGGGCCTGGCTCATGGCGTCGGGGATGCAAGGGAAGCGGGTGCTCCTGCTCTATCCTTCCGGGCTCGACTTCATCGCCGCCTTCCTCGGCTGCCTCTATGGCGGCGCGATCGCCGTGCCGGCCTATCCGCCGCGGAAGAACCGGTCGGTCGAGCGGATCGAGGCGATCGCCGCCGATGCCAATGCCTCGGTTGCCCTCACCACCCGCGATGTGCTCGACCGGTTCGACGCCCTCCGGGCGACGGCGCCGAGCCTCGAGAAGCTGCTCTGGAAGGTCGATAGCGAACTCGAAGGTGACTGGGCCGAGCGGTGGCAGCGGCCCGACATCCACGGCCAGACGCTCGCCTTCCTGCAATACACGAGCGGCTCGACCGGCACGCCCAAGGGCGTGATGCTCTCGCACGAAAACCTGCTGCACAACTCGCTGCGGATCATGCAGGCCTTCGAGATCACGCGGAGCCAGTCGGGCGTGTTCTGGCTGCCGAGCTTCCACGACATGGGGCTCATCGGCGGCATTCTCGTGCCGCTCTATGGCGGCAAGTTCAACGTTCTCATGTCGCCCGTGGCCTTCCTGCAGAAGCCGCTGCGGTGGCTCGAGGCGATCAGCAAGTATCGGGCGACGATCAGCGGCGGCCCGAACTTCGCCTACGAGCTCTGCGTGCGGAAGATCACGCCCGAGCAGCGGGCCAAGCTCGACCTCTCGAGCTGGTCGCTCGCGTTCAACGGCGCCGAGCCGGTCCGCCCGGAGACGATCGACGCCTTCTGCGAGGCCTTCGCGCCGTGTGGCTTCCGTCGGGAGGCGTTCTTCCCCTGCTACGGGCTCGCCGAGAGCACGCTCATGGTGACCGGCGGCATGAAGTTCGAGCCGCCGGTGATCCGCGCCTTCGACGCCGCCTCGATCGAGACGGGCGCCGCGCTCGTGCGGACCGGCTTCGCCCCCGGCACCCGCCGGCTCGTGGGCAGCGGCCGCGAGCTCGACGGCCAGGACGTCCGCATCGTCGATCCGCAGACCTGCGAGGCGCTCCCGCCGGGGCGGATCGGCGAGATCTGGGTGAGCGGCCCGAGCGTGGCGCAGGGCTATTGGAACCGGCCCGACGCGACGAAGGAGACCTTCGGCGCGATGCTCGCCATGCCCGACTCCCACTCGCAGACGCAGTCGGTGAAGAAGTGGCAGCCGAATCCCGGTCCCTACCTGCGGA
>JBIIQM010000080.1:0-14561 GCA_044342075.1 Pirellulales bacterium | reverse complement strand
CCAGGCAGGTCTGCGTCAGGTCGTTGGTGCCGAACGAGAAGAACTCGGCCGTCTCGGCGATCTCGTCGGCCGTCAGGGCGCCGCGCGGGATCTCGATCATCGTGCCGACCATGTACTTGATCTTCTGCCCGGTCTCCTTCTGCACCTGCTCGGCGACCCGATGGACGATGTCCACCTGATTGTCGAGCTCCTTCTTGAAGCCGACGAGCGGGATCATGATTTCCGGCTTCACCTTGATGCCATCCTTCTGCACCTTGGCCGCAGCCTCGAAGACCGCGCGGGCCTGCATCTCCGAGATTTCCGGATAGCTGACGCCGAGGCGGCAGCCGCGGTGGCCGAGCATCGGGTTGAATTCGTGCAGGGCATGCACGCGGGCGGCAACCGTCTCGACGGGGAGCCGGAGCTTCTTGGCGAGGTCGGCCTGGGCCTTCTCGTCGTGCGGCACGAACTCATGCAGCGGCGGATCGAGGAAGCGGATCGTGGCCGGGCGGCCATCGAGGGCCCGGAAGATCCCCTCGAAGTCGTCGCGCTGGTAGGGAAGCAGCTTCGCAAGAGCCTCGCGGCGGGCGTCGAGCGAATCGGCAAGGATCATCTCCCGCATCGCGTCGATGCGGTCGCCCTCGAAGAACATGTGCTCCGTCCGCGTGAGGCCGATGCCTTCGGCGCCGAAGGCGATCGCGTGCCGCACCTGCTCCGGTGTGTCGGCGTTCGTGCGGATGCCGAGCTTCCGGTGCTTGTCGGCGAGCTTCATGATGAAGTCGTAGTACTGATAGACCTCCGAATCGGCCGGCTTCATCGTCTTGGCGATGAGCACCTGCTTGAGCTCACTGTCGGCCGTCTTGATGCCGCCGGCGAAGACCTCGCCCGTCGAGCCGTTGATCGAGATCGCGTCGCCCTCGCGGAGCGTCTTGCCCGCGCAGGTGAGCGTGCCCTTGGCATAGTCGATCTGGATCGCACCGGCACCGGCCACGCACACCTTGCCCATCTGCCGGGCGACGAGGGCCGCATGGCTCGAGACACCGCCGCGGCTGGTGAGAATGCCCTCGGCGGCGATCATGCCGCGGAGATCCTCCGGGCTCGTTTCGACGCGGGCGAGAACGACCTTCACTCCCTTGTGGGCGAGCTCCTCGGCCTTGGCGGCCGTGAAGACGAGCTGGCCGGTGGCCGCGCCGGGGCCGGCGGGCAGGCCGGTGGTGAGCAAGCGGCCGCTCTTTTTAGCGGCTTCGTAGTCGGCCCGGTCGAAGATCGGGGCCAGGAGCTGCGAGAGCGCGTCAGGATCGGCCGACTGGATCGCGTGCTCGGCCGTCATGAGCTTCTGCTTCACCATGTCGTGGGCGATCTTCACGTAGGCCAGCGCCGTCCGCTTCCCATGCCGCGTCTGCAGCATGTAGAGCTTCTTCTTCTCGACGGTGAACTCGAAGTCCTGCACGTCGCCGAACTTCTTCTCGAGCGTCTGGCGGACTTTCTCGAGCTGCTTGTAGGTGCCGGCGAACATCGGCTCGTGGGCCATCTCGGCCACGGGCTTCGGCGTCCGCACGCCGGCCACGACGTCTTCGCCCTGGGCGTTGACGAGATACTCGCCGTAGAAGACGTCTTCGCCGGTGGCGGGATCGCGGGTGAAGGCCACGCCGGTGGCGCAGTCGTCGCCCATGTTGCCAAACACCATGCTCTGGATGTTGACGGCGGTGCCCCATTCATCGGGGATCTTGTACTTGCGGCGATAGATGATCGCCCGCTCGTTCATCCAGCTGCCGAAGACGGCGCCGACGGCGCCCATCAGCTGCTCGAACGGCTCCTGCGGGAACCCCTTCCCGGTCCGCTCCTTGATGAGGTGGAGATACCGCTTGATGAGTTCGCGGAGGTGGGATTCGTCGAGATCGGTGTCGTTGTGGATGCCGAGCTGGTGCTTGAGGCCCTCCATCGCGGCCTCGAAGGGGTCGTGCTCGTTTTCGTGGCGCTTCTGCACGCCCATCACCACGTCGCCATACATCTGGATGAAGCGGCGGTAGGAGTCGTAGGCGAAGCGGGGATTGCCGGTGGCCTCGGCGAGGCCCTTCACCGTCTCGTCGTTCAGGCCGAGGTTGAGGATCGTGTCCATCATGCCCGGCATGCTGTCGCGGGCACCGGATCGCACGCTCACGAGCAGGGCGTTGCGCGGATCGCCGAACTTCTTCCCCGTTTCCTTCTCCATGAGCTTCATGGCGGAGGCGACCTCGTCTTCGAGGCCCTTGGGGAACTTCTTGCCGTGCTTGTAGTAGTCGATGCAGACCTGGGTCGTGATCGTGAAGCCCGGGGGCACCGGGAGGCCGATCTTCGTCATCTGGGCGAGGTTGGCTCCCTTGCCGCCGAGCAGCGGCTTCATCGTGCCGTCGCCGTCGCACTTCTTGGCGCCGAAGTAATAGGTCATCCGCCCCGGCTTCGCCCCCTTGCCGGCCCCCGACGACGACTTCTTGCTAGCAGACTTCTTCTTGAGCGTGTTTGCCATGGGCGAGGGGAGACCTTTCCTGGGGGAATTTAACGGTTTTTACGAAGAAAACTCCCGCGAATCTACGTTCAGGGCACCGCTCCGTCAACGACTGCACCGTGCCGTCGCCCTGCCCTGCTTCGCGGGCTAGAATTGCGGTTCCGACGGTCGCGGAAGAGCGTTTCTGGCTAGCACCCCCCGAATCCCCGCAACATGCCGCTCCCGATGCACAGCCTTCGTTTGATCGTCGTCGCGATTGTGGCGAGTGGGCTTGCTGTCTCAGGCCAGGCTGCCGAGAAGGCCCCCGACTTCAACCGCGACATTCGGCCGATCCTCTCGCGGAACTGCTTCGCCTGCCACGGCCCCGACGAGCACGACCGCCGCGGCGGCCTGCGGCTCGACGACCGCGACGCGGCGATCACCGAAGTCGACTCAGGCGCGCGGGCCATCGTGCCGGGCCGGCCCGACGAGAGCGAACTCGTCGCCCGCATCAACGAGACCGACCCCGACACGACGATGCCGCCACCGGAGAGCAATCACGTGCTCACGGCCGCGCAAAAGCAGCTGCTCGCCAAGTGGATCGCCGCGGGAGCTCCCTACTCTCCCCACTGGGCCTACGTGCCGCCGCACGCCCACGCGCCGCCGGCCACGAAGCAGGTCGACTGGGGCAACAACTGGATCGACGAATTCGTCCTCGGCCGGCTCGAGGCCGAAGGGCTGGCTCCGGCCCCCGACGCCGATCCCGTGACGCTCGTCCGCCGCGTCACGTTCGACCTCACCGGACTGCCGCCGACGCCCGCCGAGGTCGAGGCGTATCTGGCCGACACTCGGCCTGACGCCTACATGTCGTTGATAGACCGTCTGCTCGCCTCGCCGCGGCACGCCGAGCGGATGGCCGCTTGGTGGCTCGATCTCGTCCGCTACGCCGACACGGTCGGCTACCACGGCGACCAGCCGCACAACATCTCCCCCTATCGCGACTGGGTGATCAAGGCGTTTCTCGACAACGTGCCGTTCGACCGATTCACCGTGCTGCAGCTCGCCGGCGACCTCGTGGGACCGGCGGCTGGCGAGCACCCCGATGAACCGGCGCTCGCCAGCGCCTACAACCGGCTCCTCCAGACGACGCACGAGGGGGGCCTGCAGCTCAAGGAATACCGGGCCATCTACCAGGCCGACCGGATCCGCAACGTGTCGGGAGTGTGGATGGGGGCGACGGTGGGCTGCGCCCAGTGCCACGACCACAAATACGACCCCTACACCAGCCGCGATTTCTACGCACTGGGCGCCTTCTTCGCCGACATCGACGACGAAAAGCACATGGATAAGGCGGGCTTCAGCCGCCAGAACCTCAACGCCACGCCCACGGTCCGCGAGCCCGAGATCAAAGTGGTCGGGCCTTTCGATCGCGACCGCGCCGCCGAGCTCGACGCCCGCATCCACTCGCTTGAGAACGAGCTGCCCCCGCTCGTGCTGCCGCCGTGGGCGCAGCCCGAGCAGCCCGAGCCGGAAACCGTGGTCGCCAAACGGCTCGAGCTCGAGCGGCTCGAGGCCGACCGCAACGCCATCGACCGCAAGTTGATGGTCACGCGGGCGCTCGCGGAACCGCGGCAGGTGAGACTCCTGCCGCGCGGCAACTGGATGGACGAAACGGGCATGGTCGTGCAGCCGACGATCCCCACGTTTCTCGGTGACCTTTCCGCGCCGGGCCGGCCGACCCGCGCCGACCTGGCCGCCTGGCTCGTGCGGCCCGTCGCCCAAGGCGGCGTCGGCGAATTCACGGCGCGGGTCACGGCCAATCGGATCTGGGCGATCTGTTTCGGCACTGGACTGTGTCGAAGCGTGGGGGACCTCGGTGGCCAGGGGGAGTTGCCGGATCACCCCGAGCTGCTCGACCGCCTGTCGCTGGAACTGATCCGCAGCGGCTGGAATGTCCGCGACCTCGTCCGCACGATCGTGACGAGCCGGGCCTACCGGATGTCGTCCGACGCCCCCGCCGATCTCCTGGCCCGCGATCCCGACAACCGGCTGCTCGCCCGGCAGGGCCGCTGGCGGCTGCCGGCGGAGAACGTCCGCGACACGGCCCTCTTCACGAGCGGCCTGCTCGTCGAGCAGCTCGGCGGCGAGAGCGTGCATCCCTATCAGCCGGCCGGTTACTACCGCCACCTCAATTTCCCGATTCGGGAATACAAGGCCGACGACGACGCGCGGCAGTGGCGGCGCGGCCTCTACGTGCACTGGCAGCGGATGTTTCTGCATCCGCAATTGCTCGCCTTCGACGCGCCCAACCGCGAGGAGTGCACGGCTGTCCGCATGCGGAGCAACACCCCCAAGGCGGCGCTCGTGCTCCTGAACGACCCGACGTTCGTCGAGGCGGCGCGGAAGCTCGCGGAGCTCGCGATCGCGTCTGGCGGAACTGGCGACGATGAACGGATCGCGTTCCTGTGGAAGCGAACGCTCTCGCGATCGCCGGATGCCCGTGAACTCGCGGTCGTGAAGGACCTGCTCGCCCGCCGCCGCGATGAGTTCAAGGCCAGCCCGCAGGCGGCCGGCGAACTCCTCGCCGTCGGCATCGCGCCGCGCGACAAGACGTTGGACGAACCCGAACTGGCCGCCTGGACCGCCGCCGCCCGCGCGGTGCTCAACCTCCACGAGGCCATCGCGAGGTATTAGCCATGCAAGCCTTCACGCCCATCCACCGCCGTACGTTTCTCGCCCGGTCTGGGCTCTCGCTCGGCGGCGCTGCGCTCTCTGGGCTGCTGGCCCGGGATGGTCTGGCGGCGGCCATCTCGGCGCAGTCGCGAACGGGCGGATCTTCCGATCGCTATCCGGGCGCGATCCACCCGCTCCACCATCCGCCGAAGGCGAAGGCGGTGATCTTTCTCTGCCTCGCCGGCGGCCCGAGCCACCTCGAGACGTTCGACCACAAGCCGCTGCTCGCGGAGCTCGACGGCAAGGAGATGCCCGAGAGCGTGACGGCCGGCCAGCCGATCGCGCAGCTCCAGGGGCAGAAACTGATCTGCCTCGGCCCCCGCAAGGGGTTCTCGCGGCGCGGTGAGTGCGGCGCCGAGGTGAGCGACTACTTTCCGCTGCTCGGGGGCCTCGCCGACAAATACGCGATCGTGCGGAGCATGGTGACCGAGCAGATCAACCACGACCCGGCCCACACGTTCATGAACTGCGGCACGGCGCTCTCCGGCCGGCCGAGCATGGGGGCGTGGGTGACCTACGGCCTCGGCAGCGAGGCCGACGACCTGCCCGGCTTCGTCGTGATGACGAGCAAGATGGGCCGCAGCCCGCAGCCGATCGCGTCGCGACAGTGGCATTCGGGCTTCCTGCCTGGGCAGTTCCAGGGGGTCGAGTTCGCGACGAGCGGGGCTCCCGTGCATTACGTCACGAATCCGCCGGGCGTGTCGGCGCGTCATCAGCGGGACGTGATCGACACGGTGGCGGCCCTCGAAAACCATCGGCTCGCCACGCTCGCCGATCCCGAGATCGCCACGCGGATCAAGCAATACGAGCTCGCCTTCCGGATGCAGTCGAGCGTGCCGGCGCTCGCCGATCTCTCGGGCGAGACAGCCGAGACGCTCGCGCTCTACGGTGCCGAGCCCGGCAGGGCGACTGTCGGCACCAACTGCCTCATGGCCCGGCGGCTCGTGGAGCGGGGGGTGCGGTTCGTGCATCTCTACCACAGCGAGTGGGACCATCACAGCAACATCGACCACCACCTGAAGGAGATCTGCCCACCCACCGACCGGGCGGCGGCGGCGCTGCTCACCGACCTCGAGCGGCGCGGGCTGCTCGACGAGACGCTCGTCGTGATCGGCGGTGAGTTCGGTCGCACGCCGATGGGGCAGGGTAAGGACGGCGGCATCGGTCGCGACCACCACATCAAGGGTTTCAGCATGGTTCTCGCCGGCGGCGGCATCCGCCCGGGCATCACCTATGGCGAGACCGACGACTTCGGCTACAACGCCATCAAGGACATCGTCCACGTCCGCGACCTGCATGCGACGATGCTGCATCTCCTGGGCATCGACCATGCCCGGTTTACGGTCGAGTATCAGGGGCTCGACACCAAGCTCACGGGCGTCGAGCCGGCCAAGCCGGTGAAGGCTTTGATTGTGTAGGACAGGCTTTAGCCTGTCACCCACGGCGACAGGCTGAAGCCTGTCCTACTCAGTCGTGCGTGCCGAGCCACTCTTCCTTGATGCGTTCGAGCGTGCCGTCTTCGCGCATCCGCAGGATCGCGGTGTTGAGATCCTCGCGGAGTGGGCTGCCGGCCGGGAGGCCGATCCCATAGTCGAAGGAATCGAAGATCGGGCCGACGAGCCGGATCGTGCGTCGGTTGGACTGGTTTGTGAGGTACATGAGTTGCTGGTTCTCGGCCACCACCGCGTCCACCATGCCGAGGGCGAGGGCATCGAGGGCATCGTGGATCGACGCGAATTCCTCGACGATGCCGCCGCGGCGCCGGACCGAATCGCCCGAGACGGCCTCCGCCTGGCAGCCCACCGTGCGGCCGGCAAGATCGCGGACGCCGTGGATCGTGCCCGTCACCCGCTCCGCCGTCATCGTGGCCGTGAGCATGCTCGTGAGAGCGGCGATCAGGACGATGCCGCCAACCATCCAGGAATAGGCGATCCCCCGGCCGAGCACGCTATCGACGTGCTTGTCGTCGCAGCCGCCGGTGACGATCGTCGAGGCGATCCACCAGATCGCCTCCCAGACACCGCGCGGATACTCCTTGGGAAACGAGTGCTCGTTCCCCTGGCGTTCGAACCACCAGAGCAGGTGGCCCGACAGGAGGGCGAGGCCAAGGACGACGCCGAGCAGTGTGAGCAGATCCCACGACACGAGCGACTCGAGCGCGTCGAAAAACCCGGAATTGGATTTCTGGCGAACGGCGATCCGCAGCCCCGAGTGAAAGATCGGGTGGGTGAGATCAAACCGCTTCTCACGCTCCTCCGTGATCGCCAATGGCCCGAGCGCCACGTCCGCCGTTCCAGCCGGCAGCGTCTCGAGCAGCTTCACGAACGTCGTTGCCTTGACGAAATCGGTGGCCTTGCCGAGGCGGCCGGCGAGATCCTCCCAGATGTCGATCATCACGCCCGTCGGTTGCGCGCCATTCCACTCGATGGCGGAGGCGATCGGGGTGACGGCCACCCGCAGTGGGGCCGGTTGGATCGTGGCGGCATCCGCCGCCAACGCCGGTTGAAAGGCGATCAGTCCGTGAACCGCGATCAGTGCGGCAGTCAGTGCCGTCGTGCATCCGTTCATCAAAGAGTCTCCTGTGCGGAACGCGGGCGGCCGCGGGTGACGATCAATGCCGCGCCGCCGACCACGCATCCTATCGCCGCCGGCACCGCCCAGGCAGGCATGCCTCCGGCCAGCACCGCCAGCGGCATACTGTTATGGGCGAGGTGGCATACGATCGCCGGCAGCAGGCTCCCTGTCGCCAGCGTCATCCAGCCCAGAACGAGCCCCAGGATGAACGTCTGCGGCATCCGTTCCGGCAGGAGATGAAAGATCGCGAAGAGCGCCGCCTGGGCGACGACCGCCGCGGCCAACCGCTGCCATGATCCATGCCTCCCCGCAAAGCCGCTGAGCACCCAGCCCCGAAAGAGCAGCTCTTCGCAGACGGCCGGCAGCGCCGCCATCAGGGCCCACGACACCCAGGCGGGGTGCCCCTGCATCAGGGCGAGAATCTTTTCGGAGAGCAGCTGCGCCTCGGCCGACATCGCCGTGCCCTTCACCGCCAAAAGCGAGGTCGCACCGATGACGAATACGCCCACCCCCAGCATGGCCGCCCCGATGAGACAGGCGATGGCGGCCCAGCCGCCGGAGAGGCCGCCGGGCAGACGCAGGCGAAACGTGTGCCGCAGATCGACCCGCTGCCACCAGGCCGCGGCGGCCAATGGCAGCACGACGGCCGCCACCTGCTGCAGCGGAATCGCCCGCGCCAGGTCGTCGGGCGTGATCCCCTGCACGTACCAGAGCGCGGCGAGCCCCGCCACGATCGGCAGCACGCCCTGCACGACATTCGGCCGCGACCGCCGACCGGGCCGGGTAAACCCGCCCGCCGCCACGTCGCCGCCGCGGAAGAGGATGTCTTCGTCGGTGAGCATCGTTGCGGTCGCCTTGAGCAGGAGCCAGCTGAATGCCGCCGCGGAGAGGAGCGTGATGGCGAGCGGCCCCAGCACCGCGGGAAAGGTATGCGGCCCCCCTTCTCCGGCTGAAAAAACGCTCCGCGACACGAGCACCTGGCCGGAGAACGGCGCCGCCGCCAGCGCGGTGTCGCTGCGCATCCCGGGGAGCAGCGCCGTGCCGGCAAGCGCGCTGACGAGCAGGATCACGGGCGTGAGCGTGTTTTGCGCCTCCTTGCCGCTCTTCGAGGCCGTCGTCACCGCCAGGCAGGTCGCCGCCGCGAGCGCCGCCAGACCCACGAACGAGAGCACGGTCACGAGGATCGCCCCCACGGCCCCGTCGGGAAGCGCCATGGTGATGCCGGCGGGCAGGAACCGCCGCGCCACCGCGGCCGTCGCCGCGATCGAGACGGCATTGGCCGCGAGCGTGGCGAGCGTCACGGCAAACACCGCCATAAACTTGCCGAAGACGATGTCACGCGCGGCGCAGGGCGCGATGAGGAGCGTTTCGATCGTGCCGCGTTCCTTTTCCCCCGCGATCGCGTCGATCGCCGGATAGAAGGCGCCCGTGAGCGTGAGCACGGCCAGCAGCACGAGCACGCCGCCGGCGAGCGTCGACATGATGCTGGTTGGCGGCGGTGGCCGCATCTCCTGCTGCTCATGGGCGAAGACGGTTTTCAGCGGGGCAAGCAGGCTCGCCGGCAGTCCTGCCGATGCGATGCGGCGCTGCCGCGCATCGTCCGCCAGGCTCCGCACGACCGCGTTGAACTGGTCTGTCACGCGGCGGTCCACCGTTCGGCCGGGCCGCATCTGTACCGGCAGGACGACCGTGCCCTCGGCGTCGAGCGCCGCGATGCAGCCGGGCGGTGATTCGATCCACAGATCGACCCCGCCTTGATCGAGCTGCATGCGGGCGTCGGGCGCGGGTAGCGTCTGGATCTCGACCGCGGCCGGCCAGCCATCGCGGGCCGCGCCGACCGTTTTTTTCTCGACGGCCTCCACCCGGTCGGCGAGGGCCGCGGCATCGGGACCCGAGATGGCGATCCGGATTTTCGTCGGCGCCCGCTGCGCCTCGAGCTCGCTCGAGGCCGTCCGCAGTCCGAGCGCGGTCGAGAGGGCGAGGATCGGATAGGTGACCATCGGCAGCAGCAGCGTGATGAAGAGCGTGCGCCGGTCGCGGACAAACTCCACGAGATCGCGGCGGGCGATCGAGAGCGCCGCCCGCAGGCCGCCGGCGTGGCGCGGGGAAAGGCTCATGCCGGCCTCCCCCCGGCCAGGGCCGCGAAGAAGGCGTCTTCCAGTTCGGCGCCGCGGCCGTCGGCCCAGGCCGCGAGCAGCTCGTCGCGGGTGCCCTGCGCCAAGACGCGGCCGCCGTGGATGATCACGAAGCGATCGCAGCGGGTCTCGATTTCGTGGAGCCGGTGGGTGGAGAGCAGGATCGCGTGGCCTTCGCTCCGCAGCTGTGCAAGAAACAGGAGCAGGTCGCGGGCGCCGATCACGTCGAGGGCATTGGTGGGCTCGTCGAGGACGAGCGCCGGGGGATCGTGCACGAGGGCCCTCCCGAGCGACACCCGCTGCCGCTGCCCGGAGGAAAGCCTCCCGGCGGGCCGGTCGCCACAGTCCCGCAGGTCGAGCACGTCGATGAGCCGCTCCACGCGGGCCGCGAGGGCCGCTGCTTCGAGGCCGTGGAGCTCGCCGAAGGAGCGAAAGATCTCGCGGGCGGAGAGCCGGTCGGGCACGCCCGTCGTCGCCGAGACATACCCCAGATTCCGCCGCACGCCGACGGGGTCATGCCGCACGTCGGCACCCCCCACGCGGGCCGTGCCCGCCGTGGGCTTGAGCAGCGTGGCGAGCACGCGAAGCGTGGATGTCTTGCCGGCCCCGTTCGCGCCGAGCAGGCCGACCATCTCGCCGGCCGCGACATGCAGCGACACCCCATCGACCGCGCGGACCACGCTGCCGTCGCCTGCCCGGTAATGCTTCACGAGGTCGACGACTTCGATCATCAGCACTACTGATCCATCACTTCGGATTCCTTTGCCCGCGCCAGGTCGCCGACCTTGGCCTCGTATTTCTTCGTGAGCTCCTGCACCTCTTCCTTGGTGGAATCGCAGTCGTCTTCGGTGAGCGTGCCGTCTTCCTTTTCGGTGTCGGCCGCCTTGTTGCCGTCGCGGCGCACGTTGCGGATCGCCACGCGGGCCTCCTCGGCCAGTTCCTTGATCCGCGCGGTCATCTTCTTCCGCACCTCGGTGGAGAGTGCGGGGATCGTGATGCGGATGAGCCGCCCGTCGCTCTGCGGATTGAGACCCAGATCGGCGGCCTGGATCGCCTTCTCGATGTCTTTGATCGTGCCGGGATCGAAGGGCCGCACCACGATCTGATTGGGCTCGGGGGCGCCGACGCTCGCGAGCGCCTTGATCGGCGTGGGCGAGCCATAGACCTCGACCTTGAGCGAATCGACGAGGCCTGGGTTGGCCCGCCCGGTGCGGATGCCGGTGAGGGCGTGGCGAAACACCTCCACGGCCTTCTCCATGCGTTCCTCGGCATCGAGCAGAATGTCATCGGCGGGCATCGCGGCAGGCTCCTTCGTTGCGGGGTAGAGACCCGGCAATTCTGGCAGGATCGAGCGGTCGCCGGCAAGCAGGTCAGCCGACGATGACGGTCGGCCGCTTGGCGGGGTCGGGGATCGCCTTGTCGAGCAGGTCGACCACGCGGTTGGGGATGTCGCCCTGGCCGAAGAGCACGTAATCGAGCGCGAGCTTGAGGCTGCCCCCCTTGCTCCAGCCGAAGATGATGTCGAGCGGGGCGCCCCCCTTCGTCATCTCCATCGCCACCTGGGCGATCGTATGCGACACCGAGACGACGTCCTTGGCCACGATCACGAATCGCGTGCCCTCCTGGCGGGCGGAGATGATCGGCGCGTTTTGGAATTCGCTCACGTCGCCGTAATGCACCTCGAGAAACACGATCGGCACATTCTCCGGGATGCGGTGCTTCCGGCGGATCTCGGCCTCCTTGTCGGCGAGCGACCGGCTCCCGGGCCGATGCGGCACGAGCACGCGAAACGCGCCCTCGACCAGGATGTCGGTCCAGAGCATGCGGTCGACGTCGTCGGCGAACCGGAATTCCTTGAGCCGCAGTTCGTCGCTTCGCCAGGCCCGCGACGTGAACGAGATGAGCATCACGCACCCGATGAAGATCGAGGCGATGATGATGCCGTCGGGCCGCTCCCAGATGTTGGCGATCGTCGTGTAGATGAAGACGAGCGTGATCAGGGCGAAGCCGACCCGCTGCCCGAGCAGGCCGAGGCCGTGATGGGGCTCGGGCTTCTTTTTGAGTTCGTGGATCAGCGAGGCAACGCAGGCGCTCGTCATGAGCACGAGCACGCCGGTGGCGTAGGCGCCGCCCTGCGCGGAGACGTCGGCCCGGAAGGCGAGCGTGACGATGAGATTGATGATCGTGAAGGCGATCACGAGCGGCCGGTAGGCGCCGGCCCATTCCGGCGCCATGCCGAACCGGGGCAGGTAACGGGGCACCATGTTCAAGAGCCCTCCCATCGCCGAAGCTCCGGCGAACCAGAGGATGAGGATGGTGCTCACGTCGTAGGCGGTGCCAAAGGCGTTGCCGAAGAGCGGGCAGATCGGATGCGGGCTCTCGCCGTGCGCCAGGTAGGCAAGCGCCCGGTCCATGGCCTTGCCCTTCACCGGCTCGAGCCGCAGTTCCTCCGCCGGGATAAGCGTGTCGGTGCCCGTGACGAGCGATGAGCCGATCAGGAAAAACGACATGATGAGCGCCGCCACGAGCAAAAGTTTTTTGGTGTTCGCGATCCGCGCGGCTGCGTCGGCGGGATCGGCGTCAGTCCCTTTCACGAGGTGGATGTGGAGCACGCCCGTCTCGAATCCCGAAAGGCCGAGGGCGAGCTTCGGAAACACGAGCAAGGCGATCCCGATCGCCACGAGTGGACCACTTCCAGAGAGAGGAGAATGCTCGAGGTGGTAGCGGCCGGAGGTAATCTCGCCGAACCAGTGAGGTAGGAGCGTGGGGTGGCCGACGAGATAGAAGAGCCCGGCGACGACGACGATGAACGACAGGCCAAGGAAAGCGATCACGAGCACCGTCGCGAGCCCGACCACTTCGCCGTAGCCCTTCAGGAACATCGCGCCGAGCATCACGAGCAGAAACATCGTGACCACCATCTGCCCCTGCATCCATGCAGGCACGTAGCCGACGTAGAGCGGGTTGGAGATCAGGTGCGCCGCGGCGTCGGCGGCGGAAAGCGTCTTCGTGATCACGAAGTCGGTCGCCGCGAACCCGATCAGGACGAGCACCACGATCTTGCCGGTCCAGCCGCGAAACATCCGCTCGATCATGCCGATCGACCCGACGCCGTCGGGCGTCTCGCCGGCCACGTGGCGGTAGATCGGCAGGGCGCCGAAGAGCGTCACGCAGACGAGCACGAGCGTGGCGAGCGGCGCGAGCGTGCCGGCCCCCTCGAAGGCGATCGACGGCTGGTAGCCGAGCGTGCTGAAGTAATCGACGCCGCAGAGGCACATGATCAGCGGCCACGCATAGTGGCGGTGATCATGCTGGGGCTGGCTCATGGGGTGATCCTGGCGCTGACGAGCGTGCCGATGCGGTCGCCGGCGAAGGCCCGCTCGATGTTGCCTTCCTTGCGGTAGTTGAAGACGAGGATCGGCATCGCGTGCTCCATGCACTGCGAGATGGCGGTCGCATCCATGACCCGGAGGTTCTGCTCGCGCACCTGCTGGTAGGTGAGATCGCGGTAGAGGATCGCGTGGGGATTCTTCTCGGGATCGTCGGAGAAGACGCCATCGACCCGCGTGGCCTTCATGAGGATGTCGGCATCGAGCTCGAGAGCCCGCTGGGCGGCGGCCGTGTCGGTGGTCACGAACGGGCTGCCGGTGCCGGCGGCGAGGATCACGATCCGCCCTTTCTCGAGGTGCCGGCGGGCGCGGCGGCGGATGTAGGGCTCGGCGACGCCGTCCATCCGGATCGCCGTCATCAGGCGGGTTTGGGCGCCGAGGCTCTCGAGCGCGTCTTGCAGCGCGAGGCCGTTGATCACGGTGGCGAGCATGCCCATGTAGTGGGCCGTCGCCTCCTGCACACCCGAGTTGCCGGCGGTGAACGAGGCGCCGCGGAGGATGTTGCCGCCGCCGATGACGATCGCCAGCTGCACGCCGCTGGCCGCGGCCTGCACCATCTGCCGCGCGACGTGGACGACCTCGTCCATCGAAATCCCGCGCTCACCGGCCCGGGCGAAACTTTCGCCGGAGAGCTTGAGGAGCACGCGGCCGTAGGGGGTGGTGTTCACAGCCGCCGCGGTTACCCGCCGAGTTTCCAGTTGTGCATCGACTTCACTTCGAAGCCGGCGGCCTTCGCGAACTGACCGACCGTCTGCTTGTCGTCCTTCACGAAGGGCTGCTCGAGGAGCACGTTCTGGCTGAAGAAGTTTCGCAGCCGGCCTTCGATCATCTTGGCGATGATGTTTTCCGGCTTGCCTTCACTGCGGGCGGCTTCGGTGAGGATCTCCCGCTCCTTGGCCACCGCCGCCGGATCGAGATCGTCCTTCGTGAGCGCCTGGGGGGCGAGCGCCACCACGTGCATGGCGATCTCCTTCGCGGCCGTGGCTGCGTCGGGGGTGGTCTTGCCGGCGATCTCGACGAGCGCGGCCTTCGAGCCGTCGTGGTGGGCATAGCCGCCACAGGGCGCGTCGATTCGGCAGATGCGGGAGAGCTCGAAGACCTCGCGCATGCGGTTGAAGAGGTCGTCCTTCAGTTCGCCGAGCGTCTTCTCGGGATGGGCTTGGCTCTTCTGGGCGAGCAGGTCGGCGGGCGTCTTCGCGCCGGGGCCCAGGGCGAGCGTCTTGGCGATGTCGTTGACGAGATCCTTGAAATCGGGGCTGCCGGCCACCGGCGCGCTCTCGCACTTCA
>JBIIQM010000141.1:0-4414 GCA_044342075.1 Pirellulales bacterium | reverse complement strand
CCGTACCCCGTCGCCGGACACTCGCTACGGACATCCTGTCCTTCGCTCGCTCGGATGCTGACTGCGCTTCGCCATCCTGGCTGCGCTTGTCAGCATACGCCGGCTCCCGGGGCACGGGTCACCCGAAGCCTCGCCGCACTATTGGCAGTTGCATTTCAGAGAGCGGGTAGGCACGGGGCTGCCTGTACCCTCTCGCGGGCTATGGAAGCGAGCGCAGGCAGGATGCCGCAAGCGAAGGCGCTCTGGCTGGCGAAGCGGGCATGCTGGCGGAGGACAGGATGTCCGCAGCGAACGTCCGCCGAGAGGGTATGTGCAGCCCCGGGCCGGTTTGGGCGAGTGGACGCCTGACGAAGCGGTCTACTTTCACTGACGAAGGACGGCGCCGACCTTGCGGCCGCAGGCGGCGACGACGTCGCTCACCACGCGGTTGGCCTCGTCGCTCGAGAGCGTGCCCATGAAGCTTCGCAGCCGCAGCGACACCACCATGCTCTTCTTGCCGGGGCCGAGCCGCTCCGCGTCTTTCCACACCTGCACGAGCCTGCACTGCTCGAGCAGGTCGCCGGTGACCTCGCCGACCACGGCCGCGAGATCACCCCACGGCACCGAATCGTCGACCACGAGATTCACGTCCCGCTCCACCGCCGGGAAGTCGCTCGGACGGCGGAGTTTCTTTTCGACGGCGAGCGCCGATTCGAGCCTGTCGAGCCGGAGTTCGGCGCCGGCGACGGCCCCTTCGAGCCCGGCCGCCTCGAGCGCCCGGTTTGCAAACTCTCCGACGACGCCGATCCGTTCCGGAGCCCGCCCCGGCTGATCGATGACGATCTCGGCCGCACGACCGCGGGTGAAGAGGTCGAGATCCACGGGGCGGAACGCGGCGCAGACGCCGAACCTGGCGAGCACCGCTTCGGCGAGTCCCTTGGCGGCCGCGAACGAGCCTTCCGTCACGAGCGACACGAGCAGCGGTTCCTCGACGGGGCATTCCGCTTTGGCGTCGGCCGGTCGGGCGATGTAGGCACGGGCGATCTCGAAGAGTTCGGCATGGGGTGCGCCCACGGCCACGTTGCCGGCGCGGGCCTCGAGCAGGCTCGGCAGGAGCGTGCGCCGCAGGCGGTCGGCGCCGCGCACGAGCGCGGGGGAAATCACGAGGGGAGCCATGTCGCCCCAGGGGCTTTGCATGGCCTCGAGCCCGGCGGCGACGACGCTCCGCGTCATCGCCTCGCAGAGCCCGGCGCCGACGAGCACGGCCGAGGCGGTGCGGATGGCTTGCTCGCGCGGCGAGAGTTCGACCGGCCGCGCGGTGATCGGCCAGTTTTCGGGCACGCAGTCGTAACCCTCGATGCGGGCGATCTCCTCGACGAGATCGATCTCCCGCCAGACGTCGCGCCGCCACGTCGGCGCCCGCCAGCGCGACGGCTTTCCGGCGCCGCCCCCCGCATCCAACTCGGCGAACCCCAGGCCGGTGAGAATCGCCCGCTGCCTGTCGGATGCGACGTCGATGCCGAGCACTTCGCGGACGCGATGCGGCCGCAACTCGATCGTGGCCGGCGCACAAGCGAGCGTGCCGGCCTCGACGGCGCCCTTCTCGAGCGTGCCTCCGGCGAGGTCGAGGACCATCGCCGCGGCCCGGCGGCTCGCCCAATCGACGGCGGCCGGGTCGGGCGTCCGTTCGAAGCGGTAGGAGGAGGGGCTCGCGAGCACGAGCCCGCGGGCGGCGGCCCGCACGGCCAGCGGCGCGAACTGCGCCGACTCGAGCAGGATGTCGGTCGTGGCGTCGCCGATCTCGCTCTCGGCGCCCCCCATCACACCGGCGAGCGCGACCGGCCCCTCGGCGTCGGCGATCACGCACATCTGCTCGGTGAGCGGGTAGGTCTTGTGGTTGATCGCCGTGAAGGGCTCTCCGGCGGAGGCGCGGCGGATCACGATCCTGCCCCCACGAATCTTCGCGAGGTCGAAGGCGTGCAGCGGCTGGCCGCACTCGAGCATCACGTAGTTGGTGACATCGACCACGTTGTTCACGCTTTCGATGCCGACCGTCGCCAGGCGTTCGACGAGCCAGGCCGGGCTCGGGCCGATCTTTGCGCCACGAATGACCCGCGCGGAATAGAACGGGCAGACCTCGGGGGAGCGGATCTCCACCGCCACGCTCTCGGCCGCCCGGCGGCCGCCCTCGAGGGGCCGCGGATCGGGGATGTGAAGCGGACGGCCGAAGAGCACCGCCGCCTCCCGGGCAACGCCGATGTGGCCGAGGCAGTCGGGACGGTTGCTCGTCACCTCGATCTCGACGGCCGTTTCGGCGCCGACCGTCGCCGTCGATTCATGATTGAGCCCCGACATCAGCAGCCGCTCCACGAGCGCCTCGGTCGGCGCCTGGAGCTGCACGTAGTCGGCGAGCCAGTTGGTGGAGATGATCATGCGTCAGAATTGCCGAAGGAACCGCACGTCGTTGCGGTAGAAGTCGCGAATGTCGGCGACGCCGTAGCGGCGGGCGGCGATCCGCTCCACGCCCAGCCCGAAGGCGAAGCCGGAGACCTGATCGGGGTCGTAGCCCACGGCCGCGAGCACCGCCGGATCGACCATGCCGGCGCCTCCCATCTCGATCCAGCGGCCGCCCCATTCCATGTCGACCTCGACGCTCGGCTCGGTGAACGGGAAGAAGGAGGGGCGAAACCGCACGTGCACGTCGCCGCCGAGGAAGCTCGAGGCGAAGAGCCGGAGCACACTCTTCAGGTGCGCCATCGTCGTGCCCGGCTCCACGAGCAGGCCCTCGACCTGGTGAAACATCGGATAGTGGGTGGCATCGGCCGTGTCGGGGCGGTAGACGCGTCCAAGCGAGACGATCCGCAGCGGCGGCTTCCGTTTTTCCATCACGCGGATCTGCACGGTGCTGGTCTGCGACCGCAGGAGCAACGGGTCGGACGCCCGGGCAACGGAGAGGTAGAAGTTGTCGAGCGGATCGCGGGCCGGGTGCTCGGCGCCGATCGCCAGCGCCTCGAAGTTGTGCCACTGATCCTCGACCTCGGGCCCGTCGACGCTTTCGAACCCCAGCCGGCCCATGATCTCCTGCACGCGGCGGATCGTCTGGGTGATCGGGTGCAGGTGGCCCAGCCGGACGGGATCGCCGGGGAGCGTGACATCGATGGCATCGGCCTCCGCGGCCTTTCCGGCCACGCGGCCCTGCGCCGCTTCGAGTGCCGACGTGATCGCCTGCTTGGCGTCGTTGAAGTGCTTGCCGCCGGCAGGACGATCGTCCGCCGCGAGGCCGCCGAGCAGCTTTTGAATCGCCTTCAGGCGACCGCTCTTCGCGCCGAGAAATTCGACCCGCGCCTGCTCGAGCGTCGCCTCGTCGCCGGCCACGTCGAGCGCGGCCGTGGCGTCGGCCCGGAGTCGGTGCAGTTCGGCCGTGAACGCTTCCAGCGAAACGGTTGCCACTGCCTTACGCGACCGCGGCCGGCTCCGGCAGGCCGAGGGCCTTGCGAACCTGCTCCACGACGGCATCGAAGCCCGTGGGATCGAGCACGGCCATTTCGGCGAGCGTGCGCCGATCCAGGTCGGAGCCAATCTTCTCGAGGCCGGCGATGAACTGGCTGTAGCGGATGCCCCGCTCACGAACGGCGGCGTTGATCCGCACGATCCAGAGGCGGCGGAAGTCTCGCTTCTTGCGGCGGCGGTCGCGGCGGGCATAGACACCCGCGCGGATGATCGATTCCTTCGCCGTCCGCAGCAGCCGGCGACGGCCGCCGACGGAGCCCTTCACCCGCTTGAAGAGACGCTTCTTGGCACGCAGACGCGGGACGACATTTTTCGTACGCATGAATCTCTACCTTCTTGAATCGTGGAAGCCTTCTAATGTCGCTCAATCGCCGCGGAATGCAAGGCCGACCGCTTTCCCGGCGGGTTCGCGATCGTAGACCGCTTCGTCCCGAAGCGGTTTTTGGAGTCGCTTCGGGACGAAGCGGTCTACCGGGGGAGGCGAGCGGGTCGGCGAAAGCTCGACGAGCGTATGCAATTTCGACCTTCTGAGGTCGGCAGCGCCGGAGGTCGTCAGCGGAGAAATTGCAGCGCGAAGGAGACTTTTGCCGCCCGCGAGCCGGCGATCCGCTGAAAATGGATACGACCTAATAACTATAGGCGCCGAGCGCCTCGACGATCTTCGGCGTATCGACCTTGGCGAGCACGCCCGTGCCGCGAAGCTCGCGCTTCCGCTTGGCGGTGAGCCGGACCTGCAGGTGGCTCGTGCCGGCGCGGCGGTGCTTCACCTTGCCGCGGGCGGTGATCCGGAAACGCTTTTTGACGCCCTTGTGGGTCTTCTGCTTCGGCACGGGAAACTCCTTGCTTTCGTTCGCTTGAGCGATGGGAAATATTACTTGGGCGACAGCGTGCACACCAGCCGGCGGCCCATTTGCTGCGGCGGGGA
>JBIIQM010000079.1:0-14923 GCA_044342075.1 Pirellulales bacterium | reverse complement strand
CCCGATGCAGCCTCACGAAGGATCGCCTTATCGAGTTCGGCGTCCGCCAGGAGCCGCTTCAGCCGAGCGTTCTCCTTCTCGAGATCCTTCAGTCGCTTCGCCTGATCCGTCCGCAGCCCGCCGTACTCCCGCTTCCAGCGGTAGTACGTCTGCTCGGTCACGCCAAGCTTCCGGACCACCTCGGGCACCGTCTTCCCTTGTGCCAACCCAACCTCAGCCTCGCGGAGCTTCCCGATGATCTGCTCCGCCGTGAACTTCTTCCCTCGTGCCATCTCTCGACCTCCCTTGGTTTGCAACCACCAGAGATTCTCTCTCTGGAAGTGGCGACGTCTAAGGGGGGCAGGTCACGTGGAAATCCCCTGCGGCCGCCCCGCGTAATTGAGCCGACCGGGTTCGCCGCGTGTGGGGCACGTCATGTAGCCGGGAGCCCGTTGCCCGAACGTGCCAAACTTTCCCTGCAAAGTATCGACGTTCACCCGACTCGCCGTCGCCAATTCTGTGGTGGCCCGCTTGACGCCCAATTTCCAGTCGTATTGATAGTATCCCGCGCCATAATCGACCCGCGCGCCGAGCATCTCCTGGCCTGCGTAGGGAAGAATCACGGCCCAGAATGACAGGCCGAAGCTGGCGGTGGACGCCGGCGGAAATCCGTTTCGCGCGCTATGAAACTGTTGGACAGCGCTCCCCACCTGCTTGAGGTTGTTTACGCAGGCATTCCGCCGCGAAGACTCCCGAACGCTCTGCACGGCCGGCAGGAGCAGGGCCATGAGCAGGCCGATGATCGCGATCACGGCAAGCATCTCGACGAGCGTCAGGCCGCGGCGGTTGGTGGACGACTTCATGGTGGCGAAAAAGGGGACGCAGCTCTTTTTGGCGATTGAACATCGTTCCCGACGACCCACGCCGACCCTTTGAATCCTAGGCCGGGAATCCCGCCGCTCCCATCCTGCGAAAGCAGGATGCGTCCGCTTTTTCCCTCGGCATTGCCAAAAACTATACGCCCGTATAGCTTTCGTGCCGTTCCGCCCTGCGGGGCCGTACGATACAGTGACGTACGGCCGAGATAACCGGCTGTTGATCCCCGCTCGCTCCCCGAGGATTCGTCCCATGGCCACGCTGCCTGCCGACCCTGTCGCTGTTTCGCGGCACCGGCTAACCGTGGCCGACTTCCGACGGATGGGCGAGGTGGGGATTCTCGGGCCGGATGACAGGGTCGAACTGATCGCCGGAGAGATCATCGACATGTCGCCCATCGGCAGCCTGCACGCGGCGCTCGTCGCTCGCCTCGCTTCAGCGCTCGGTCAACGCGTTGGCGAAACGACCATCATATGGACGCAAAATCCGCTCACGCTTGACGACACAAGCCAGCCGCAGCCGGATCTCGCCATCTTGCGGCCGCGGGCCGACTTCTATGCCGCGGCTCATCCGGGGCCAGCCGACGTGCTGCTCGTGATCGAGGTTGCCGACACGACGCTGGCTTTCGACCTCGATGTGAAAGTGCCTCTCTATGCGGCGGCGGGTATTACCGAGGCGTGGGTGATCGAGGCGGCCTCGCGACGCACCCACGTCTTCCGCCGTCCAGTCAACGGCCGATACACGGAGCGACACGTCGTCGAGCCCGACAGCGAGGTGACATGCGGCGGCGACCTGACCGGCCGCGAGGCGGTGGCCGATGTCAGGTTGACACTCGGAAAGCTTTTGCCCGCTTGAGAAAAGGGGACGCAGCTCTTTTTGTCCCCTAAAGCCCCTCGCGGAAGCGAGCGGGGTGACGCGAGCCATCACCATTCGGGCATTTGCCCAACCGCGTCAACGCTGATCGCCACGCGTTATCCCACCTGCTTCCGCAGGGGGCTTGGGGTGGAGGGGGCGAAAAGAGCTGCGTCCCCTTTTTTCACCGGACGTGCTCTTTTCACGGGTTCTTGGGTATCCTTAAGTGCATGGCTGTGTCGGTTCGGCAACTCGTGCGGCTGCTCGAGGATGATGGCTGGGTCGAGGTGCGTCAGCGGGGTAGTCACAGACAATTTCGACACCCCACGAAATCCGGCACGGTGACTGTTGCAGGCAAGGAGTCGGCGGATGTTCCGCCTGGCACTCTGAATAGCGTGCTGAAGCAGGCCGGACTGAAAAACCAGCGGCAGCAGAAAAAAGAGGGCGAGTCATGAAATATCTTGTGGTGATCGAAGAGGGCGAGAACGGCTTTGGAGCGTATGTTCCCGATCTTCCGGGCTGCATCGCCGCGGCCGCGTCACGCGAAGAGGTGACACGGCTCATTCACGAGGCTATTCAGTTTCATCTCGACGGCCTCGCCGAAGATGGTCTGCCGATTCCGCTACCCCATTCGTCGTCCGAAGTGGTGGAAGTAGGGTGAATTTCATGACGACTATTCGCGTCATCGGGCAGGTCGACGATGGGCATCGCCTCACGGCGATGGTGCCGGACGGCGTGCCGGCCGGACGGGTCGAGGTTGTCGTCGTGGTGCCCGGCAGGCCGGTCGAAGATGCGGATTCGCAGCGGCTCGAGGGCGTGGCCCGCGAGTGGCATGCTGACCTCGCCGATGTGCGGCAGGACATCTACGACCTGGCCGATGGAAAGCCCGCCGATGAAGCCGGGTGAGATCTTTCTCGGGTTTGAAAAAGGGGACGCAGCTCTTTTTGTCCCTCTTTTTGTCCCGGAAGCGAGCGGGGTGACGCGAGCCGGCACAATTCGGGCATTTGCCCAACAGCGTTAACGCTGATCACGACGCGTCATCCCACCGGCTTCCGCCGGGGGCTTGGGGTGGAGGGGAGCGGGGGCGAAAAGAGCTGCGTCCCCTTTTTCCGCGTCGATGGCATCGACACGTTTGCATTTTGCAATTATCTTGGAGGTGTCTCCCGGGGCTTGACGATGCATATTATTGCCCGACCCTCGCTGGCAGCAGCCGGAGAGCGATACCCTACGGCTCGCCCTTGGCTCGCTACCTGGTGGAGGGTGGCGAGTAAGTCGCGGTGGATGCGACTGTCTGATGTGCGTCTCGCGTATCGCGATGCGGACGAAGTCGGGCAGTGCTTGGTCTTCAACGCCTGTGGAAGCACTTTTCGCCTGGTGTGTCGCGTGACGTATGCCAATCGATGGACGGACGGGACGCTGCTGGTAAAGCACTTTCTCACCCATTCCGAATACGACAAAAACAAGTGGTGCAAAGACTGCATCCCGCCGGAGGACAACGCATGAGCACGGCCACCGAGTATCGCGACTTGCTCGTCGAATTCGCCCCGCACCCGATTCGCTCGGACGCTGATTATCGACGCACCGTGGCGCAACTCGAGCGGATCATGGAGCCCCGCCCCAGCGCGGCCCGAAGCCAACTGATCGAGGTTTTCGCGACACTCATCGAACGCTATGAGTCGCGTGACTATCCGACGCCCGAGCAGTGTCCGGCCGATGTGTTGAAGAACCTGCTCAAGGCGAGGGGTGTCACACCGGCCGATCTCGCCAAAGCGACCGGGATTCCGCCTTCGACGATCAGCAACGTCGTGGCCCGCCGACGGGGCATCAGCAAGGCCAACGCCGTCGTTCTGGGAGCCTATTTCGGGGTCTCGGCCTCGGTGTTTCTGGACTGAAAAAAGGGGACGCAGCTCTTTTGGCCGCCCACGGGCATTTGCCCAACCGCCCCGAGCGTGATCACGACGCGTCATCCCACCTGCTTCCGCAGGGGGCTTGGGGGGACGTGGGCGAAAAGAGCTGCGTCCCCTTTTTTCTCCCGCCTGGCACTCTGAATAGCGTGCTGAAGCAGGCCGGACTGAAAAACCAGCGGCAGCAGAAAAAAGAGGGCGAGTCATGAAATATCTTGTGGTGATCGAAGAGGGCGAGAACGGCTTTGGCGCGTATGTTCCCGATCTTCCGGGCTGCATCGCCGCGGCCGCGTCACGCGAAGAGGTGACACGGCTCATTCACGAGGCTATTCAGTTTCATCTCGACGGCCTCGCCGAAGATGGTCTGCCGATTCCGCTACCCCATTCGTCGTCCGAAGTGGTGGAAGTAGGGTGAGAAAAGAGCTGCGTCCCCTTTTCGACTTGCGAGGGCCAGGCGCCTCCGCGATACTTCAACGGCGGAGCGAGGGTTATTTCATGACGACTATTCGTGTCATCGGGCAGGTCGACGATGGGCATCGCCTCACGGCGATGGTGCCGGACGGCGTGCCGGCCGGCCGGGTCGAGGTTGTCGTCGTGGTGCCCGGCAGGCCGGTCGAAGATGCGGATTCGCAATGGCTCGAGGGCGTGGCCCGCGAGTGGCATGCTGACCTCGCCGATGTGCGGCAGGACATCTACGACCTGGCCGATGGAAAGCCCGCCGATGAAGCCGGGTGAGATCTTTCTCGGGGCATTTCCATTCGGTGACTCGCCTGGCGTGAAAGTTCGACCGGTTCTTATTCTTTCGCCCGTGACGGGTCCGGCGGCTGAAGTGCTCGTTGGCTACATTTCTTCGGTGATTCCGGAACAGTTGTTGCCGACCGACATCGTGCTCGACTCGGCGACGGAAATCGACCGCGAAACGCATCTCAAGACGCGATCGGTTTTGCGGTTGCACAAACTCGCCACGATTCATCGCACCAGCCTGCCGCGTTTTCTTGGTCGACTGTCGCCTGAGCGATTTGCGAATGCCCTTGCGCTGCTCCGCACCTGGCTGTCTCTGTGAACGGGTGTGAGAAAAGGGGACGCAGCTCTTTTCGCACCCCGGAAGCCCCTCGCGGAAGCGAGAGGGGTGACGCGAGCCATCACTATTCGGGCATTTGCTCAACCGCGTCAACGCTGATCGCCACGCGTCATCCCACCGGCTTCCGCAGGGGGCTTGGGGAGACGGGGGCGAAAAGAGCTGCGTCCCCTTTTTCCGCCTTGGACTGAAAAAAGGGGACGTCAGTTCGCACCGAGCCAGTTTGCGGTCTTCAATCCCACGACACGACCGAACTCCCTGACGTTGTCGGTCACGAGCACGGCGTCGACCGCCCTCGCATGGGCAGCGATCATCAGGTCATAGGGCCCGATCAGCCGGCCCCGCTTTTCGAGGTCGGCCCGGATCGGCCCGTACAGCCGCGCCGCGGCGGCATCAAAGGGAAGAACCCGAAAGCCCGACAACAACGCGTCGAACACGCGTCTGTTGTGCTGACGGCGCCGGCTTTTGGCGATGCCGTATTCGATCTCGGCGACCACGACGGAAGACAGCAGCACCGCGTCGGCAGCAATGCCCTCGAGCCGCTCCGAAAGCCCCGGCCGCTGCTTGCTGAGTGCGATCAGGATGTTTGTGTCGAGAAGAAACCGCATCTCATCGATCCAGATCAACGCCGTCCAGCGGCAGTTCCGTGATTCGCTCCAATTCCAGTCCGCCGAGCGACCAGGCCTCGCGAAACACATCAACCGCGGACCGCTTCGTGCGCGGTTCCGGCACGAGCCTTGCCACCGGCTTGCCACGCCGCGCGATCACTATCTCCTCGCCGGCTTCCACTCGTTCCACAAGGGCCGAAAGGTGCGCCTTGGCTTCCGCGATCTGCACGGGCTTCATGGGGTTCTCAACTCCAGATGACCAACTTGGTCATTTATAGTGTACGCGGGAAAAGATCGCAACACAGCGAAAAGAGCTGCGTCCCCTTTTCAGCGGGCGGCGGCTTTGAGGAGACCGAGGTCGAAGGCGCGGGCCACCAGGGCGGTGCGGTCCGTGGCCTGGAGCTTGTCCATCATCGAGCGGATGTGGGTCTTCACCGTGAGCTCTGAGATCGCGAGCTTGCGACCGATCGCGGCGTTGCTGGCGCCCTGCCGCAGGAGCGCGAGCACCTCCGATTCGCGGCTGGTGAGCATGCCCTCGACACCGCAGGCCGGCCCCCGCAGGGAGCCACGGCGCACGCCCTTACGGCCGGCAAACACCTCGCGGATCGCCTCGGCGATATCGCGGGAATCAGACTCCTTCGTGAGATAGCCGCAGGCGCCGGCCCGCTCCGACCGGGCCGCGTCGATCGTGCTCTCCGACGAGCTCAGCACGAGCGCCCGGGCATCCGGATCCAGCCGGCGAATCCGCGCGATCGTCTCCGCGCCGTCCATCACGGGCATCAGGAGGTCGACCAGCGCGACGTCGGGCCGGCAGGCGGTCCACTCCGCCACCGCCTGCTTGCCGCTCGAAGCCTCCGCGACGACCGCGATATCCCGCTCGAGGCCGAGCAGCCGGGCCAGGCCCGACCGCAGCACCGGATGATCGTCCACCACCATCACGCGGATCGGCCGCTGCGTCGTCGATAGCTTCATCATGCCTCACTCCCTGCTTCCACCGCCGACCAGGCATCGGCCCGAGACTTTCCCGGCTGCAACACGCTCACCCGCACGGTCGTTCCTGCGCCCGGCCGGCTCTCGAGCTCGAACGTGCCATCGATCGAATCGACACGCTCGCGCATGCCCTGGATTCCAAAATGACCGAGCGCGGGCCCGGGCTGCAAGCCCACCGTGAAGCCGCACCCATCGTCGCGCACCTCCACGTGCACCGCAGCCCCCGCCGGCTCGAATGCGAGCCGAACGCCGATCGACTTGGCGCGGCCGTGATGCACGGCATTGAGCACCGCCTCCTGCACGACCAGAAGCAGCTGCCGCGCCACCGTCTCGTCAACGGCACAGGGCTCGCCCGTCGCCGCGAAATCCACGTTCACGCCATGCCCCTCCATGAGCAGACGGAGCAATTCGGCGAGCGATTCCTGCAGCGGCCGGCGGACGTCGGGCATCGCCCGCAGCGACCAGACCGTGCCCCGGAGCTGCCGCGTGGCGTGGTCGCAGAGCCGTTCGGCCGTACCCAGATGCTCGGCGGCCGCGGCGGATAGCTCCCCGTCGAGGCCCGACTGGCAGAACTGCAGCTGATAGCCGATGCCCGTCATCGTCTGCAGGAGCGTGTCGTGGAGATCGGCCGCGATCCGGCTCCGCTCGCGGAGGGCGATCTCATATTCGGTGGACGAGGCGCGGCGGGCCTCCGCCTCGCGCGTGGCCCGCTCGGCCTGCCGCGCCACCTCGCGGCGGAGCACCGCGCTCCAGATCACCGCCGCCGCGGCAAGCGCGGCCAGAAGACCGGCCGCGACCGCCAGCCGCCGCGGCGTCCACCAGGGGGCGGCATGCACGACGACGATGTCGCGCGGATCGCGAACGAGCAGCTCGATCTGGCTCACCCGCGGATGCTCGAGCAACAGCCCGCCGCTCTGCTTCGCCACGAGATTGAGCTGCACGATCCCCGTCACCTCGATGTCGCTGCCGGGCACGAGCCCATCTGCGGAAAGCCCCGCGGCAACGCCCTTGGGCAGCATGGCCACGAGCCGGGTGTCGCCGTCGGTGAGCGCGATCGCCAGCCCGTCGGGCGTGGTGTTCGTCGCATCGACGCGGGTGCGGCAGCGGATCAGGCAGCCGTCATAATTGCTCGGGCTCACCGTCCAGCCGGTCTGCAGAAACTTCGCGTTGAGATTGAGCACGTCCCGCGGCTGGATCGCCGTCGGCGCCGGCGGCGCATTCGACCCGATCTTCCGGGCGACGGCGCCCACGATGCCGCCGATCTGCCGGCTCATGTCGAGAAACCCCGACACCTCCACACGATCCCCCGGCTGAAACGCGGCGGCCGTCGCAGCCGCAGGCGCATCGCCAGTGGCGAGATCGACCCGCACGCCCCCGAGGCCCTCCTGGAGAAAGAGCCTGCCGGGCGCTGCGAACGACACCACTCCCTGCGTGCGCAGCCGATGCGCGGCCTGCGGCCTCACACCAAAACGCCCAATCGCGCCAAGCGGCACCGGGGCGATGGAAAAGGGATCAGCCGCCGGCTTGGCGACGACGGAGAGGTCTTCGACGCGCCCGATCGTGATGCCCGGCGCGATGAATTCGCCGCGCGAGTTGCGACTGTCACCCACCACGCCGACGACAGCCACCTCCGCGTCGATGAGGTGGGCGGGCCGCTCGGGGAAGAACCGCTTTGGGGCCTGAACGAGGAGGTGGCGGGAGTCGCATTCGACCACGAGCAGCCACCAGTCGGCGTTGCTGCCGCGGCGCTCGCTTACCTCCTGCAAGACACCCCGCAGCGCCACTCGGCGGCCATTGTCGAGACCGCTGAAGAGCCTCGCCATGTCGGCGGGCGCCGGGTCGGGAATTCTGCCCTGTTCGATCACGCGCAGCTTTTGCGATTTGATCGTGGGGGAGTAGCCGCCCGCCGCGAGGGTGCCCTCGATCTCGACAAGCGCGCCCGGCACGAGCGGCCGCGGCGCCGACTCGCCCGCAGCGGGCTCGGGTTCGACCGCGCCGACGACGAAGATGCCATCGTCGCCATCCTGGATCACGGTGATGCCTTCGGCCATCGTGACGACGCCGCGCACCAACACCGGCCTGCCGTCGTCAGCCTCGAGGATCGGCACCTTGCGGATCTCGGCGATCGAGCGGAGCGGCTCGGTGGCGCATGCCGGCGCCGCCGCGAGTAACGCCACGAGCGCCACACCCACCGCGCGAACTATCCATCCCGCGTCCATGGCGACCAGTGTACATGGGCGCATAAAAGGGGACGCAGCTCTTTTCGCCCTAGGCGAAAAGAGCTGCGTCCCCTTTTATATGTGCCTCCTGCTTTCGCAGGATGGCCGCGACGATGCGGCGGGCCTATGCTCAACGCCTTCCCCGAGGCATTACCATGACACGAATTGCGTTGCTGGCGGCGTTTCTGCTCACCCTGCCTGCGGCCCTCTCTGCCGCCGACGCCGCGCGGCCGGACGGAGTCCTCGGCCAATGGTCGTTCACCGAAGGCGCGGCCGGCTGGACGCCGGTCAACAACGCCACCGTTTCCGACGTCGCCCGCCGGCCCGGCGGCAAGAGCCTCGTCGTCCGGCAGACGAGCGACGCCGAGGCCGATAGCGCCTGGCTGAGCCCCGTCATGAAGAACCCCGGCGCGGCCGTCCGCATCGGCCTCTGGGCCGCCGACAACTACGACACGCAGAAAGACTTCTCGTATTCAGCCGCGTTCGAGATCGTGCCCTGCGACGAGGCCGGTAAGCTGACGACCAGCGGCGGCGACTGGACCTGGGTGCCGTGGGAAGACAAGCGGCAGATCCCGCAGTTTCGCCACACGATGACCCGCGAGGGACTCAGGTGGCAGTATTACGAGGCGGTGAAGCGGCCCGGCGCCGAATTCTTCCGCGTGCGGCTCTGCTGGCCCAAGGCGCTCAGCCGCGGCGAATGTTATTTCACCGACGTGAGCGTCGCCCTCGCCGGCGATGGCGCGGCTGAAACCACCGCGGCTGAAACCACCGCGGCTGCGGCACCGGCGGCGGCCGACGCGAAGGCCGCCAAACAGGCCGGCCCCGGCGGCCGGCATGTCCTCGAAGTCAGCAACGCCGCCAACGGCAATCTCTTTTTTGCCGACGATCCGCTGCGGTTCGAGTTTCTCCTTTATTCCACCGACGGCCAGCCGGTGGGCCCGCTCGCAAACCCCGTCGTCGAATACGACATCACCGACTACGAGCACTTTCGCGTGGCGTCGGGGACGCTGCCGTTCTCCGGCGCCGCCCCCGTGACGGCCAAGCAGATCGCCGCCAAGCGCGGGCAAAACCTCCGGCTCTCAGGCGTCATTCCGGATGCCGCGGCGAAGGAGGTGGGCCGCGAGTTTTTCCTGGAGGCGCGGCTCGTCGATGGCGGCAAGCTCGTGGCGACCGACACGGTCACGTATGGCGTCGTGAAGCCACGGCCGATCGCGGCGGGCGACTACGCGAAGTGCCGATTCATCCAGTTTGCGGAAGGGGGCGGCTTCCGCGACTCCGAATCAAAGCACGAGGAGCAGGGGCTGATCCACAAGATGGGCACGTCGCTCGTGCACAACTGGGATTACAACGGCTGGCGAAAGGCGCAGCCGACGAAGGGCGGGCCGATCACGATTCCGCCCGGGCCCGACTTTCCGAAGATGGTCTATTGCCCGAACCTCGAGCAGGTCCGCGGCCGCACGCCAGGCCACCCCTGGGGCGACGTCACGAAGAACGCCCCCGACTGGGCCGTGATCGACGATCCTTTCCACAAGGGCTGCAAGGGCTTCGACATCGACGGCTACGTCGAATACATCGTCGCCTACGTGCGGGCCAACCGAAACCGGATCGTGCAGGTGGTGCCGTCGGGGCTCGAACGCTTCATCGACGCCCGCACGATCGAACTGCATCGCAAGGCATATGCGGCGATCAAGAAGGAGTTTCCCGATCTGCCGGTGGGCATGATGACCTGGGGCGTGAACGCGAGCGAGGAGGCGGTGAACCAGATCCTCGCTGAGAAGTTCTACGATATCGCCGACTTCTTCGACACCCACGTCTACCTGCCCTCCGTCGACTGGACGGCCTCCGACCGGCTGCGGGCCGAACTCAAGAAGCGCGGCATCGACCGGCGGCTGATCTCGACGGAATTTGCCCGCGTCGGCGGCACCGACCAGCTGCAGAGCAGCCGCGACATGATCTGCTCGATGCTCGACGCCCATGCCCACGGCATGGATCGCGTCACCTACTTCCTCATGTATGTCAACGAAATGCCCGAGGCAGCGCGGCGGGAGGCCGTGCTCCGCGGCGAGTTTCCCGGCGACGGCTTTCAGTGGATGCAGTATGTCGATCGCCCGCGGGTGTCGGACGCGATCCACGACAACAACTGGGGCCGCGGCGCGTATGGCTCCGACGTGCGGGGCGCGTCGCTCATGCCAATGCTCAAGACACTTGCCTACTACAACTTCGTGCAGGCCGTGGAATGCGCTGACTTCAAGGCCAACTTTCATCCTGACCCGCGGACGATCTGCTACGTCTACGCCCGCGACGGGAAGACGATCTGCTGCCTCTTCCAGAAGGAGGCGGGCCCGCCGGCGACGCTTCTTTTGAAGACGGCCGTGCCCTACACGATGCAGGATTTTTTCGGCCGCAGCGACCGGGTCGCGGCCGCAGGAAGCTCGCTCGTCGTGGCCACCCCCGACCCGCTCGTGCTGCTCTTCGAGGGGGAGGTGCCGCAGTTGCACGACGCGAAGACTGCGTCCGCCGCGCTCGGCCCCACCGACGGCGGCCTCGCGCTCTCGACCATCGCCCGCGGCACGAAGGCCAAGGCCGTGCTGACCGTGCCGCCGCTCTCTTCCGCCGCGGTCAACGCCCGGATCACCGCCACCGTGGACGGCACCTGGCCGAAGGTCGAGCCGCAGACCGTCGCGCTGGCGCCGGGCAAGGCCGCCACGATCGAGCTGCCGATCGCCATCGCCGCCGACCGGCCGGCCGGCAGATACACGCTCACCGTGCGGGTGCATGACGGCGACAAGCTCGTGTCGGTGCTCAAGCAGCCGCTCGTCGTGGGCGAGGTGCTGACGGCCCAGCTGAGCGGCATCCCGTTCACGAAAACGGAGGCCCCCGCGGTCGCCGTCGCGATCAAGAGCCTCGCCGACAAGCCGATGCAGGGCCGCGTGCGGATCGCGAACCGCTTCTTCGGCGGCGGCTTCACGCCGGAGGTGTTGGAGCAGCCGTATTCAGTCGCGCCAGGCGGCACGGCCGTCGTGAAGTTTCCGGTGCCGCGCGACCAGGCCAATCTCGCCACGAGCTATGAGATGCGGGCGACGGTCGCCGACTCGAGCGGCATTGCCGTCACCTGCGACGGTGATGTCAGCTTCCAGGCCTGCGTGAAGACGAAGACGCCGATCGTGGTCGATGGCAGCCTCTCCGACTGGAAGCTCGACGAGCTCGTGCCGATCCCGTTTGAGAAGTGGCACCGCGGGCCGCGCGATCCGCAGGAATTCGGCGGCCGGTTCTTCAGCCGCTGGGACGACGAGCGGCTCTACTTCGCCGCCGAGATCACCGACCGCGTGCCGGTCGTCAACGGCACCGAACACGTGCTCTGGAACGACGACAACATCATGTTTTGCCTCTACCCCTGGGGCTGGCGGACGGGCGATCCGCTCGAATCGGGCTACTACCGCGAGCACCTCGGGCCGATCGTGGGCGGCAAGGCGGCCATCTGGCGGGTGGGCAACGTGCCGAGCGGACCGACGCGGGCCGACGGGGCGGAGATCGCCGTCACCCGCACACCCACCGGCTGGGTCTATGAATGGGCCTACCCGAAGGCGAGCCTGCATCCGCTCGCGCTCAAAGACGGCGCCGCCTTCCGGCTCTCGATGAGCGTGTGGGACCAGTTCAAGAAGGAGAAGAAGACGGAGCAAGACTGGGGCGAATTCTCCTGGCTCACGTTCAGCGGCTTCAACTCGAGCGTCAACGCCCAGCCCGCCCTCTGGCGCGAATTCACCCTCATTGAATAAAAGGGGACGCAGCTCTTTTCGCTCGAGGCGAAAAGAGCTGCGTCCCCTTTTATTCCGCCCCAGGCGAAAAGAGCTGCGTCCCCTTTTACTCGTGGAGACTCACGATGCCCCGCCAGAGCCAATCGCCTGATTCCGTTTCCCGCCGCGGGTTTCTCGGCGCCACGGCGGCCGGTGCCGCGGCCGTCGCCTCGCCGGCACCGGCTGCTGCGACCGCGAGCGCCAACGGCCGCATCCGCATCGGCTTCATCGGCCCGGGCGGCCGCGGCTTCCACGCCCACGTGAAGAGTCTCGCCCGGCTCCGCGCCGAGGGGGCCAAGGTCGACCTCGTGGCCGTGAGCGAGGTCTACAAGAAGCAGGAAGACCTCGTCTGCGACTACATCCAGCGTAAGACGGGCGTCGAGCCGAAGCGGCATCTCGACTACACCGACATGCTCGCCGACGACTCCGTCGATGCCGTCTGCATCGGCACGCCCGACCACTGGCATCATCGACAAATCATCGACAGCCTCAAGGCGGGCAAGCACGTCTACGCCGAGAAGCCGATGACGAAGACGGTCGAGGAGGCGCTCGACGTGGTCAAGGTCTGGAAGGAGACTGGCCGCGTGATGCAGGTGGGCGTGCAGTCGACGAGCCTCGAGGTCTGGGACCAGGCCCGGCAGCTGATCGACGCGGGCAAGCTCGGCAAAGTGCTCGGCTACCAGACGGAATACTTCCGCAATTCGGCGATGGGGCAGTGGCGGTCGTACGAGCTCGAGAAGGAGATGACGCCGCAGACGATCGACTGGAAGCGGTGGCTCGGTGTCTCGCAGGGGCTCGCCCCCGCAATGGACTTCGACCGGGCCGTCTACAAGCAGTGGCGGTGCTACTGGCCCTTCGGCTCGGGGATGCTCACCGACCTCTTCGTCCACCGCACGACGGCGATGCTCAAGGCCACCGGGCTGCGGTATCCGGCGCGGGTGGTGGGGGCCGGCGGCATCTACCTCGAGCTCGATACCCGCGAGATTCCCGACGTGGCCACCGTGGTGGCCGACTACAACGAGGGCTGCCAGGGCCTGATCACCGGGACGATGTGCAACGAAAACTCGCGGATCAAGCAGGTGATCCGCGGCCACAACGGGGCCTTCGAGTTCGGCAATGGCGAGGCATTCACCGACTTCCGGTTCATCGCCGAGCGGCCGCAGGTGACGCTCGACAGCAGCATCAAGGACGAGCTGATCAAGACCGATCTCACCCCCGAGGCGCTCGCGCAGACCGACACCACCTACCTCCATTTCAAAAACTGGCTCGACGCGATGGAGGCAGGCCGGCCCGACCTCTGCAACAACTCGCCCGACCTCGGTGCGGCGGCCGTGGTGACCGTGGTCCTCGCGGCGATGAGCTACCGCAACGGCAAGGTCTACCACTTCGACGCCGCGTCGGGCAGCTACACCGACGGCAATCCCGGCTGGGCGAAGAAGTGGGAGGCGATGTCGAAGGCCCGCGCGAAGCCGAACCACGTGCCGGGCTGGCAGGCCGGCGACACCGGCAGCACGATCCGGCCTCCCGAATACCAGTCCCTCGGCGGCCCGTGGGTGGGCGGCAAGGATCCCGCCAGCACCTAAAAAGGGGACGCAATGAGACACCTGATCGCATTTTTCGTGGCGGCAGTGACGTGCGCGTCGGTCGCGGCGGCGGCTCCCGGCATTCCAGCCGATGCCCAATGGCACGACGTGACCCAGTGGGGCGTCGAGGGCCGCGGCTGGGGCGATCAGGACCGCAAGCGGTGGTTTGACCGCTTTCCCGCCAAGGCCGAGGGCAGCGTCAAGGATGTCGTCTGGCAACTGAGCCGCGACAGCGCCGGCATGGTGGCCAGATTCAAGACCGACGCGCGGGAGATCTACGCACGCTACACGGTCTCGAAGCAGCAACTCGGCATGTCCCACATGCCGGCAACCGGCGTCAGCGGGCTCGATCTTTACGCGCGGGACGACGGCGGAAGATGGCGGTGGGTGGGGGTGACGAGGCCGACGCAGCAGACGATCGAGGCGGTGGTCGTTTCCGGCCTGGCGGAGGGCGCGCGGGAATACGCGGCCTATCTGCCGCTCTTCAACGGAGTCGAGTCGCTCGAGATCGGCGTGCCCGCCGGCGCGACATTCGAGGGACTGCCGCCGCGGCTGGCGAAACCGATCGTCTTCTACGGAACTTCCATCACGCACGGCGCCTGCGCCTCGCGCCCCGGCATGGTGCACACCGCCATCCTCGGCCGACGGTTCGACCGGCCGGTGCTCAACCTCGGATTCTCCGGTGCCGGCACGATGGACGCCGAGGTCGGCAGCCTGCTCGCTGAACTCGACGCTGCGATCTACGTCATCGATTGCCTGCCGAACATGGGCGCTACCGACGTCACCGCGAAGTGCCGCCCGCTCGTGATGCAATTGCGGGCCGCGCGGCCCGACGTGCCGATCGTGCTGGTCGAGAGCCGCCGACACACCAACTCCTGGGCTTTGCCGGCGCTGAACCGGCAACACGACGCCAACCACGCGGCGCTCGAAGCGGCCTACGAGCAACTCGTGAAGGAGGGAGTGACGAGACTCTTCTCCATCGAGGGCGACCATCTCTACGGCGACGACGCCGAGGGGTCCACGGATGGCTCGCACGCCAA
>JBIIQM010000024.1:0-42547 GCA_044342075.1 Pirellulales bacterium | reverse complement strand
CGATGGACGAATCGACCGTGCGGATGGCCTTGGAAGCCGGCCCGCGAGACAAGCCCGTGGCCCTTTCCAGGGGCGACGTGGCGAGGCTGATTTGGCTGCATCCCGAAAACATCGCGACACCGTGGCGACCGCCGCAGCCGATCGCCGCGCAGGGGCTGCTCGTGGACGCCACGGTCAGCAAGGCCGAGCATCTGCGGCTCGTCGCCACCGGCATCGATGGAAACGTGATCCGCGGGGTGAATCCGGCGATCGGTCCATGCCGCATCGACCTCGAGAATGTCCGCGTCCTGTTTCTCGGCGGCAGACGCGATGACCCGCCGCAGACCTCGCCCTACTCCAAGTGGCGGCTTACGCTCGCGGCTGATCCGCGAAACCTTCCGCCACCGGCGCTTGAGCCTGCCGCGACCGACCAGCCCGCCACGGAGCCGCAGCGGGTGTCGCCGGCGGCCGAGCCGTTCCCTGCCGCCGACCTGCTCGCGGAGGCGGATCGTCTCGCCGCGGCGCACGACCGCCGTGCCGTGGCGGCCTACGCCAGACTTCTGTCGGCCGATGATCGCGATGCTCGCAGCCGAAGCATCGCGCAGCTCAGGAGGATCACGGCTGCGAGACTGCCCTACGGGATCGACGACGCCGTTGCACGACGGGAAACGCAGGCGACCGCATGGCGACGATGGGCCGCCCGCAACGCTGTCTCGGTGGATCTCCGATTTCCCGACCGGAACGAAGCGTCGTGGGGCCCGCCACCGCTCGGACGGCTGTTGGTCTGTCGCCCGGGATCGAACGACGTCGTCGAATACGACGACAACGGCGTCGAGACCTTCCGGATCAACGCTCCGATGCCATGGGCCTGCGACGGCACGCCCGACAGCCATCGGCTGATCGGTTCCTACGGCGGGAGGTACATCGTCGAATTCGACGAGACTGGAAAAGAGATCGGCCGGATCGCCAACCTCGAGTGTGGCGTGATGAGCGTGCGGCGGCTCGAGAGCGGCCACACGCTCGCGACGCTCGCCGATGCGAACAAGGTCGTCGAATTCGATCCGCAGGGCAAAGTCATCTGGGAAGCGCGGCTCGCGGGTCGGCCGTGCGACGCTCGTCGCCTGCCTGACGGTCGCACGCTCGTGGCGCTGCACAAGGCCAATCGGATCGTCGAGGTCGATGAGGAGGGGCGCGAAGTCTGGGCCGTGGAAAATCTTCCCGATCCACAGGCCGCCCAGCGGCTGCCGAACGGCAACACGCTCGTCGCCCTCACGGTGCCGGGGATCGTTCGTGAAATCGACCATGCCGGCAACGAGGTGTGGTCGCGGGCGGGCTTTGCGGTGCTTCTCGATGCCCAGCGGCTTCCCGACGGTCGCACGCTCCTGCTCGAGCAGAACGGAACCCGCATCGAGCTGGATGCCGACGGCAACGAGGTCTCTCGAACCGGCGGCGTCTCGGCCAGCCGACTCCGAGCCTATTAGGGCGACTCGACGGCCTCCTGACGGAGCACGGGCATCGCGTCAGGACCGGCTTGTTCCCGAACGTAGCGCACGCCGCGGGTTTTCACGGCACGTCCGGCAGCGTCCTTTTCGACGACGACCCTGCCATTCGGCGTGAACTCCTCGTCTCGGTCTTTCCGCGACCTCGTCCAGCCAAGCAGGTCGCCGCGGTCGTCGTAATGGTACGTGTCGGCCCAATCGGCTGGCGTCACGATGAGCGGATCGACGTAGGATCCGGCATCGGTGGCGGGCAGGCGGACGATCGACACGATCCGCTGCGGGGAGTTGCCATTGATTTCGTCCCGGCGATCGGCCGCCACCGTCTCGGGTATCTGCTCGTAGGTACGTCTCTCGTTGGGCGGAAAGTACCACGTGAGAAACGCCGGCGCGGAAAGCCTCGCCCCGTTGTCGGCGAATACGCCGACGTCGACGCGCGAGGACGGAAGATCGCTTCCCGGATAGACGGCCCGCGGGTGCCAGTCGACGAGGATCTCGGCCCGCAAGCCGAGCGGATCAAGCGGCCTGATCTGCACCCGCTCCTCGTCGCCGTGAAGCAACTTCCAGACGAACGAGAGCGGCCTTCCGTTGGGGTCCTCGGTCCCCGCGACGCTGGCCACCATCCGTCGGCGAAAACACGCGGCACGTGCGACCCGTGCCACAGCCGAAATGGTGTCGAACAGCCTCTCCCCAGACCCCGCATCGAAATAGTCGATGCCGGGATGACCGACGTCCTCCCCCTCGACCTTCAGCCGCACCATCGGTGGCACCTCGTCGGGCTGCAGGCCATGCGCCATCCGCACCATGCGCTCGGCGTCGATCGTCGCCCCATCGAAGACCGGCGGATGCGCGGCCCCCGAGAGATACTCGGCGCGTCCGATGATCCGCTTTCTCGAACTGCGGAAGATCATCTGTACCGTAGGCATGAGCAGATGCTTCTCGATGAGGAATCGCTGCGTCTCGGGCCGGAAGGCGGCGATCATCGCAGTGACCGCATTCATGAAATCCCGATCCGACCCGGACGACCCCTGCGAGGTGATGAGATAGGGCACGTTCGCCGGATAGACATCCCCGTAGCCCCCGCCGGCCTCGGGATCGTGGTCGCGATGCTCCGGGTAGAAATAGATCATGTTGTTGGCAGCCTGGTCGGCGAGCAGCGACATGGCCATGCCGCCCGCCATGGCCCGCCGCGGCATGCTCCTCCAGGAGAATCCGTTCGTCGCGGCCACCGACGCATTGCCGATCACCGGGGCGTTGTGCAGAAAGAGGATCTGCAAGCCCCTGTGCAGTTCACCAGCCATATGCATCGTGGTACGGGCGCGTTTGGCGGCATCGCAGTAGCGGATGCGGGTCAACTGCGGAAACCAGTCCACGTTCATGACGCTATGGTCATCGTCGTGGTTGTCGTAGAGCACACCGTGCAGGCCGGCCGCGGTGCCCTCCTTTTTCCACTGCCGCAACAACTCGCCCACCGGCCCCGGCTGCGTGCAGATCTCCGACGCAGCCTCGGCCGGGGGAAACTCGTGGGCCACGACGAATCGCGTCAGCTGTGGCAGCCAGCGCGTGTTCTCCTCGGCCACAAGGGCCACGCGGTCCACGACCGGCCTCGGCTTCGGCAAGCCGACGCGACGTGCGGTTGCGGCATTTTTCGCGACGTGCCATGCGATCTCTTCGAACCCCGCCGCACCTCGGAGCGGTTGCAGGTCGGGACTGTTGGCGATCGCGCCCACGTCGTCAAAGCCGGCGGCCGCCGCGGCCGAAAGCGCCACCATCCCGCCATCGGTGTCGCTATGGGCGGCATGCAGGCAGGCGAGGGCGTAGTGGCCGAGCCCCGCTGGAACCTCGCCGGCGTCCAGCGCTTTCCGCAGTCGTTCGGCCGCCGGTTCCATCCGCCCTGCCGAAGCGAGATCGGTGACCTCCTGCATGACGGCCCGCACGGAAACGTCCGCCTCCGGGGCGGCGAACACTTCCGCCGACTGGGCTTCGGCGGCGATGCCAGCCGGTGGTGCACCGACCGGCTGAACCATGCAGGCGGCGAGCACAAGAGCGAACCGCTTGAATACCTCGGCTCTCACCGGCGGCTGGATGCCGATGGTTCGCGGGGTCATAGCCGCTCGATCACGAGCGGATCGTGGGCGCGGACGTCGCCGATGCGGAGGGCGGCCTTGCCGGAGAGCAGGTCGTCTACGAGCGGCCCCACCATCTGCGCCCGCCAGCCGGATGCGAGCAGCGGCTGGCGTTCCTCGTCGTGATAGCCGAGCTTGAAGGCCAGGAGGTCACGCATGTCGGAGGCGGTGCCCACGAGCGCCGGCGCGATCTGTTCCTTGCGGCAGATGCCGGCGATCGCGGTCGCCAGGAATTGGCCGAGCACCGTCAGTTGCTGCGGCGGCGCGCGGTGGCGCTCGCCCCCGGGGAGTTCTTCCTCCGGCAGCGAGAGGCCCCGTTCGATCGCTTCTGAAATCCCGTTCATGATGTGCTTGAGGTCGGATCGCTGCATGCCGCGGATCGCGGAGATCTGCCGCGGATCGGCGCTCTTCCGCTTGCAGAGCTCGATGAGCAGGTCGTCGCGCAGTACCCGCTTCGGCGGCATGTCGCGGGATTCGGCGACCGAGTCGCGCCAGTGCCAGAGCTCGCGGGCAATCGCGAGCTCGCGGCGCGGCAGGCCGCTCAAGCCCGAGATCCGTCGCCAGCGCTTCCGCACGAACGACTCCTCGACGTCGTCCTGCCACATCGCCATCTCTTCCTGCATCCACGAGGTGCGGCCGAGCGATTCGAGCTTGCCCTCGAGCTTCTGCCAAAGCTCCTCGAGGTGCCGCACGTCGTCGAGGGCGTATTCGATCTGGGCTGGCGAAAGGGGCCGCTGCCGCCAGTCGGTGCGAGTCTCCCCCTTGTTGGTCTGGATGTGAAGGAACCGGCGCACGATCGAGGCGTAGCCGGAGGGGTAGTCGTGGTCGACGAGGCCGGCCGCCACCTGCACGTCGAAGAGCGACGACGGCCGGGCCTTGATCGCGTGGAGGATGAATCCCATCTCCTCGCGACCGGCGTGGACCACCGTGATGCGGCCAGGCTCCGTCAGAAGCCGCCAAAACGGCTCGAGCTCGCGGACCTTGAGCGTGTCGATCACGGCGAGCGTGTCGGGGGCGGCCACCTGAATCAGGCAGAGCTGGCTGCGGTAGGTGTGCTCGGAGACAAACTCCGTGTCGAAGGCCACGTGGGGGTGGCCGGCAAGACGCTTCACCAGGTCGTCGAGCTGCGACTCGGTGGTGACGTGTTCGAAGGAGCCGGGGGAAGTTCGCGGTCGTGACACGCGGGGGTCGCTCGGGGAGAAAGAAAAAAGAAGCCGACTGCAGAGACAAGACTACAGGAACAAGAGCGACATGACCGCAAACACGGGCAGGAGCACGCCGAGGCTGTAGAGCACGTAGCCGAAGAAACTCGGCATCTTCACGCCCGACTGCTCGGCAATCGCCTTCACCATGAAGTTGGGGCCGTTGCCGATGTAGGTCATCGCTCCCAAGAATACGGCGCCGAGGCTCACGCCGGCCAGTCGGCCGACGTCGACGCCCGCCATCGTGGCCCCGTCGGCGGCGAGCGTCTGGGCCGTCTTGAAGAAGACGAGATACGTGGGCGCGTTGTCGAGCACGGCCGAGAGCGAGCCCGTGGCCCAGAAGAAGGCCCGCGGCGAATTGATGCCGAGGCTGGCGCCATGCTCGTGCAGAAGCGCGAGCGCCGGCTGCATGCAGACGAAGATGCCGAGGAAGAGCGCGGCCACCTCGAGGATCGCTCCGTAGGTGAAGCCGTTCTTCTGCCGGATGACCCGCGAGCCGAAGAAGAGCGATGCGGCGACGAGGGCCATCAGCACCGCCTCGCGGAGGAAGACCCACGGGTGCCAGTTCGTGCCGGGCAACGCCTTCGCCGGATCGAGGAGGCCGACGGCAGCGATCACGCCGGCCATCAGCAGGGCATTGGGCCAGAGGCCGCTGATCCGGAGCCGCGTCGTCTGTCGCTCGTCGCGGGCGATGTCGCGGGCCGTCTCGTGCGGGTGCGCGAAGAACGTGTCCCAGGCCCAGTAGATCGCCAGGATCGCGCCGTTGGTGAAGAGCCACTGCTTCCAGAGCGACATCGTCCAGAGGAAGTCGACCCCCTCGAGGTAGCCGAGAAAGAGCGGTGGATCGCCGATCGGCAGCAGGCAGCCGCCACAGTTGCAGACCAGAAAGATGAAGAAGACGACGGTGTGCGCCACGAGCCGCCGCTCCTTGTTGGTCTCCAGAAGCGGCCGGATGAGCAGCATCGCGGCGCCCGTCGTGCCGATGAAGCTCGCCGCCAATGCCCCGATGCCGAGGAACGCCGTGTTGACGTTGGGCGTGGCCACGAGATCCCCCTCGATCCGCACGCCGCCGGTGATGACGTAGAGCGCGAAGAGCAGGGCGATGAAGGGGACATATTCCGAGAGCATCGCGTTGGCGAGCACGGCGCCGGCCACGCCCCAACTCGCCCCGGACGCCGCCGGGGCGACGGTGCCGTGCGTGGGGAAGTGGAGGTCGACCGGGTGGCGGTGGAAGAAGGTGTAGTAGCCGAGCGTGACGAGCGCGAGCAGCCCGGCCACGAGCAGCTTGCTCGAGTTGTGCTCCCACCAATGCGAGAGCTGCGACGTGAGCGGCAGGATCGCGATCGCGGCCAGCAGGAGGACGAAGGGGAGGACGGTGAGCGGCGGGGGCGACGCACCGGCATGGGAGTGATCGTCTTCGACGTCGGCGTGCTCGGTGGCTGCGTGGCCGGCGTCGGCATGCGCCTTTTCGTGGGCCGCTTGTGCCTGCACGATCAAATCACGACCATGTTGGGGCCAGCCGGCGACCGCCGCGGCCGCGTAGGCGGCGAGCAGGGCGGCGAGAGCGATGAGCGTGCGGCGGGTGGAGTCCCCGGCCGGGGCGCTGTGAGAGTCGTGCATGGCGTGAACATCCTGCTCGCGGGAATCCTTGTCGAAATCTGCGAAGAATAGTAAGCGTTGCCGCCTGTCAATGAAAGCATGATGCACAGTCCCGCCACAGCGACGTCCCCTGCAGCGGCCGATGTCTGGCTGCGCGGCAACGTGCGGCCCGTGCTCGGGCTGGCTGCCGTTGCGGCGCTCGTCGGCGCAGGACTCACGGCCGCCGTATTCCTTGCCGGCGGGCCGACGGCGGGGAAGTGGCTCGCCGGCGTGTACTGTCTCGTGGCCGCTGGAAGTGTCGCTGCGTTCGCCGCGGCTGCGATGCGTCCGCGGTTGGTCCACCGCATCGATCCGCAAGCGGAAAGCGTCCTCGAGGTGCGGCTCGCGCCGGGAGCGTCACACGCGGTGCCGCTCGATGCGATCGAATGCTTCTTCATGGGCTCTCAGCGGCTCGAAGCCGACGAGGACGTCCTCGACGACCAGCCGACCCATCGCGTGGGCACGCTCGTCGTGCGGGTGGCCGAGCGGGCCAAGGACTGGCAGGCTCGGCCCACGTTCGCGCCGTGGGGCACCTGGCGGGAAGGGGCGATCGTGTTCGATGGTCGCTGGTGCGAGCCCCTCTCCGTCGAACTGGCACGCCGGCTGAGTGGAAAGCTGGTCGAGGCGAAGCGGGCGGCGGCAGGTGACGCGCCGACGGCGGAACCCGGCCGATGACCTGGCGCGGCCTGCTCGTCAGCGTGCGGAGCGCAGCGGAGGCGACCGAGGCCTTGGCCGGCGGTGCATCGATCATCGACGTGAAGGAGCCCCGCGCGGGCCCGCTCGGTGCCGCCAGCCCAGGCGTGATCGGCGCGATCGCGCGGGAGGTGCGCCGCCAGAGGCCGTGGACGATCGCCTGCGGTGAATTGAACGACGGCGTCGAGGCGATCGCAGGGCTGATGGCGGGTGCGGTCGCGGCGTTCGATGGCAACGCCGCGTTGCCGGCGGCCTTCAAGATCGGGCTCGCCGGCATGGAGGGCAGGCCGTGGCACGAATCGCTCGCGGCGGTTCGCGAGCGGGTGCCTGCCGAGATCGCGCAGGTGGCCGTGGCCTATGCGGACTGGCAGCGGGCCGCCGCGCCGCCGCCGGTGGAGGTCATCGACGCGGCTCGGTCGCTCGGGTGCGGCGTGCTCCTGATTGACACGTACGACAAGCAGGCCGCCGGCCTACTGGGAACCGCGCCGGCGCGGGAGATCGCCGGCTGGGTGGACCGCGCCCGCCACCAGGGGCTCGCGGTGGCGCTGGCGGGCAGGGTGACGCTTGCCGAGATTCCGGCGGTGCAGTCGCTCGGTCCGGACGTGGTCGCACTTCGCTCGGCGGTATGCTCCAATGGACGCTTCGGCCCGGTCGATCGCCGTCTCGTGCGCGATGCCCTGGTCGCCGCCTACCCTGGAGAACCGCAGCCGTGAAATCGCTCGAGGTCCGCGTGGCTCATGGCTTGAGCCCGGAAGAGGTTCGCCGACGACTCGACGAGGCGCTCGTGCGGGCGCGAACGGAATATGCTGACACCGTCGGGCCGATCGAGGCCCGGTGGGAGACCGAAGACCGGATGGCGATCCAGTTGGCCGTGATGGGGATGAATTTCGACGGCAGCGTCGAGGTGCTCGTGAACGAGCTGCTCGTGAAGCTCCAGTTGCCGGGCATGGCCCAGCTCTTCGCGGGCCGGATCAGCGCGGGAATCGAGGAGCGGTTGGGAGGGTTGTTGGGGTCGCAGCAGGTGTAGCGGCGGGGCAATTGATCGGACCGTCTTCGTGCCGAAGAGTCGTGATGATGTCTCGATCCAGGTATCGCACCACCGTGTCCGGCAATCGCAGCGCCCTCTGCGGCGTCGCTGCCGCCGCGATCGTGGTCGCCGCGCTCTTCTCCGGCGCGGGGCATGAGGCGCGGCTGGCCAGCGCGCAGGATTCGCAGACGCCCGGCATCCCGGAAGACGATCCGTTTGCCGATGAGCTGAATCCCTTCGGCTCGGGAAAGGGGGCAACGACCGCACCCCCTGCGGCCGCGCCGCGACCACCGGCCGCAGCGCCGAAGACGCAGCTGCCGATGCCGTTTCCCGAGCGCACGCTGCCGGGCGAGCCCGCGGCCCGTCGGCCGTCGTCTCCTGCGCCCGCGCCGCGGCAGGAGCCGGCGCGGGCCGCCCAGCCCTCGCTCCAAGGGCTGACGCCGTTTCCCGAGGCGGAGGAGGAAGAGACGGAGGAGGCCGACCTTTCGCCCGCCGAAAAACTGCTCGCTGAGGCGGAGCAGCTCGGGAAGGAGGGCAAGTTCGAAGCGGAACGTGACACGCTGCGTCGTGCGGTGGCGGCCGATCCCCAGCTCGTCGTCGCCCACCTCGCGCTCGGCGTGGTCTGTCGGAGGCTCGGCGATTTCGAGGGCTCGGTCGAAGCGCTCTCGAAGGGCCTGGCCATCGATCCGGAGAACCCGGAGCTCTATCTGCGGCGCGGGATCGCCTGGTTTCATCAGGGGCTGTATGGAGTCGCGCTCGAAGACTTCGAGGATGCGGCGGGCATCGCCTACGACGATCCGCGTCCCGAGCTCTGGCGTGGCCTCACGCTGATCGAACTCAATCGCCCGCTCGAGGCGATCAATGCCTATGCATCGGCGATCCGTCGTGACCGCACGTTCATGATCGCCTATCTCAATCGCGGCCTCGCCTACCTCTCGACGGGCGAGCCGCGGAAGGCGGAGTTTGATTTCGATCTCGCGATCCGCCACAACCCGCGCGACGTGCGGGCCTGGTTCAATCGCGGCGTGGCTCAGTCGCGGCAGGGGAAGTATGCCGAAGCCGTCAACTCATACACGGCGGCACTGCGGATCAATCCGGACCACGCTCCTTCGCTCAATAACCGTGCCGCCGCCGAACGGCTGCTCGGGGTGAAGTAGGGTAGCCTTCAGGCTGCCAGCAGGATCGAGCCTGCGCTACTTTCTGCCGCCCACGCGTAGCGTCTTCCCCTCGATCTGCCAGCCGAGCCCGAGCGGGTCGAGCACCGCGTCGAGGAGCGCCTCGCGCGACGCATCCTTCACGTCGAGGCGGACGATTTCGCGCGGGGCGATGCCACGCCCTTCGAGCGCCGCGCGATCGAGATCGAGCGAGAGACCGAATCGCTTCGCGAGCGTCGTCAGCAGTTCGTCGAGCGGCGCGGCCACCCTGAGCGAATAGGTGTGGGCGACGTCCGGTGATCGCGGCGGCCGCGTGGCCCGTGGGCTCCAGGGCGCTTGGCGGGGAGCCGTGGAGGCCGTCGCGGCGATGGGCACGATCTGAAACACCGGTCGCTGCGCCGCGGGGGCGGCGGTCTGTTTCCACTCGATGCGGCGATCGAAGTGGGCGAGAACGAGATCGAGCCGCTCCGCGAGCGGGAGCGGCGGCAGGTCGGCCGCAGGGAAATGGTCGTGCGGCAGCGTGCCGAGCCCCTCGATCGCGATGCCCGCTTCGGCGGCAGCCGCCGCGAGAAGGTCGCGCGGCTGGGCGCCGTCGGGCCATGTCCATGCCCGCCGCGCCTGCGCGAGCCGCTGCAGCTTCGGCTCGAGCCGGCGGATCTCCTGCTCGCGGGCCGCTTCACCGGCCCGGGCGAGCGCCGCGGCGGCCGCCGGTGCGATCCGGGCATGCCCGTCGAGCAAGGCGACCTCCGCGCCTCCCTGGGCGGCGACCGCTTCGAGAACCGTGTCGAGCGGTTCGCCGGAGGCGGCCAGCGCGATGGGCGCAGACGGGTCGAGCCGCCGGTCAACCACGATTGCCACGCCTCCGCGGTCCGTGAGCCGCGCCGCAACCTCGCGAAGCGACACGCCGGTCCAATGGGCATCGATCGTGGGGGCCGCGTGCGCATCGGCCATCCAGAGTGCCGAGAAGATGGCAGTGGCCGCGATGAGCAGGGGCCGCGGTCGCAGCATGGCTTTCATGGATTTCGGCAGGCCGTCGTTTGGGTGGCGTCCAGTATAGTTGCGGTCCTGAAAAGACCGCGATCTCGGTGACCTCTTTGGAGATGCCGTCGGTGGGCGGAAGCATTCGGACGAACGGCACGGCGGATCCCACGACGATCGTCGTGCTTGGCGGCGGGATCAACGGCGCGGCGTTGGCCCGCGAATTGCTGCTCTCGGGCGTGTCGGTCGTCGTCGTCGAGGCGGAAGACATCGCCTGCGGGGCGACCGCCTGGTCCACGCGGCTCGTGCACGGCGGCCTGCGCTACCTCGAGTACGGCGAGATCGGGCTCGTTCGCGAGAGCCTCGTCGAACGCAACCGGCTCGTGCGGCTCGCCGCGCATCTGGTGAAGCCGCTTGAATTCTATCTGCCGGTGGCATCGCGGTTCGGCGGACTTCGCGCTGCGGCCGCGCGGATCTGCGGGCTCGAATCGCTCGCCCGCCGGTTGCCGGCGAACCGCGGTAGCTGGACCGTCGGCATGGGGCTCACGCTCTACGATCTGCTCGCGACGGGCTCGCGCTGGCCGTGGCACCGGATGGCGAGGGCCGGCGGTCATGGGCTGCCGCAGGTCGATGCCGGGCGATTTCCGCTGGCCGCCATCTACGCAGATGCCCAGATGCTCTTTCCCGAGCGGTTCACGGTGGAGCTCTTCGTCGATGCGCGGCGGATCGCCGCGGAGCAGGGGGTGGAGTTTTCGCTCTTTACGCGGCATGCGGCGAGGCTGGCCGCCGACGGCCGGCTGACGATCGAACCCACGGGATCGCAGTTGGCGGCTGACAGGCCGCGCGTGATCGAGCCGGCGGCGATCGTCAACGCGACCGGCGCCTGGGTGGATCGCACGCTCGCGGGGCTTTTGCCCGAGCCGCCGCAGCGTCTGATCGGCGGCACGAAGGGAAGCCACGTGATTCTTGCCGCGGCCCGGCTGCGGTCGGCGCTCGGGCGCCGCGGCGTCTATGCGGAAGCGGCCGACGGCCGGCCGGTGTTCGTCTTGCCGTTCGGCCCGCGGCTCGTGCTGGTGGGCACGACCGACATCCCGTTTGCGGGCGATCCGGCGCTGGCCCGCGCCGATGAAGCCGAGATCGCCTACCTACTCGCCGCCGTGGCGAGGCTCTTTCCGGCGACCGCTCCCGATCGCTCCGCGGTCGTGCAGCATTACTGCGGCGTGCGACCGCTGCCAGTCGCCGGTGCAGGAAGCGGAGCGCCGGCATCGATCACGCGGCGGCACATGCTGGTGCGGCAGCCGCAGGCGCCCGTGCCATTCTGGTCGATCGTCGGCGGCAAGCTCACGACATGCCGCAGCCTGGCCGAGTCGGCCACCCGTGAGATCCTCGGCGTCCTCGGCATTCCCGTCGGTGGCTCGTCGCGTGATCGACCACTGCCAGGAAACGTGGGCGACGCTGATCGCCTTCGCGTGGAAGACGCGGCGGCCGCTCACGCCCAGGCTGCGGGTGTGCCAGGCGACCGCGCTCGCCGCGTGGCCCGCCGCGCGGTGGAGGTCTTCGGCAGCCGCGGTGTCGATGTCTGCGCCGCGATCGACTCGCGCGGTGGTGCCGCGGCCGACACCTTCGACGGCACCGACCTGCCGGTGGCGGCGGCCCGGTTTTGCATCCGCGAGGAATGGGCCCACTCCCTCGAGGATCTCGTCGAGCGGCGGCTCATGCTCTCCTTCGAGGAGCGGCTCTCCCGCCGCGCGATCGAGCAGGTGGCCGATGCGCTGGTGCAGGAGGGGCTGCTGGGCCGCGATGCGAAGTCGGCCGCGGTGGAGACGTGCGTGGCCGGGCTGCGCGAGCGGCATGGAAAACTGGTCGAACCGAACAAGGAGACGCATGCATGACGATGAGCCCGACCACCAAGTCCGCCGTGCCTGCCAAGAGCGCCGTGCTTGCCCTCGACCAGGGAACGACGTCGAGCCGCGCAATCCTCTTCGATCGGGGCGGCATGCCGCTGGCCATCGCGCAGGAGGAGTTTGCGCAGCACGTGCGCACGGGGGGAAACGCCGTCGGGGATCAGCATGCCGACGACATGGGGATCGTCGAGCACGACCCCGAAGACATCTGGCGCACACAGCTTTCCTGCGCCCGCTTGGCGCTCGAGCAGGCGGCGCTGTCGGCCGCGGAGGTGGCCGCGATCGGGATCACCAACCAGCGCGAGACGACGATCCTCTGGGATCGCGTCACCGGCCGGCCGGTGGCCCCCGCGATCGTCTGGCAGAGCCGCGTGTCGGCGCCGATCTGCCGGCGGCTCGCGGAGCGGGGGCTCGAAGAGGAGGTCCGGCGCCGGACAGGACTCCGGCTCGATCCATATTTCTCGGCCACGAAGATCATGCACCTGCTGGAGACGATTCCCGGCCTTCGCAGCCGGTGCGAGGCGGGGGAGATCCTCTTTGGCACGGTCGACACGTTTCTCATCTGGCGGCTCACGGGCGGCCGGGTCCATGCAACGGACGTGACGAATGCCAGCCGCACGCTGCTCTTCGACATCGACCGGCTTGCCTGGAGCGACGATCTCTGCCGGCTCTTCGAGATCCCGCGGGCGATTCTGCCGGAGGTGCGGCCGTCGAGCGGCTGCTATGGCGAAACGGATCCGGCGGTCTTCGGCGCGGCGATCCCGATCACGGGCTGCGCGGGCGACCAGCAGGCGAGCGGCTTTGCCCATGGCTGCACGGCCGCCGGCAGCGCCAAAAATACCTACGGCACCGGCGCCTTCCTGCTCTTCTCGACCGGCGGCCAGCGTGTGACCGGGCAGTCCGGCCTGCTCACGACGCTCGGCTGCACCGTCGGTGCCGCGGCGCCGGCCACCTATCTGCTCGAAGGCTCGGTGTTCGTGGCCGGCGCGATCGTGGGCTGGCTGCGCGACGGCCTGGGCATCATCGAGAAGGCGGCCGACGTCGAACCGCTCGCCCGGAGCGTTCCCGACAACGGCGGCGTGGTGCTCGTGCCCGCGCTCACCGGACTCGGCTCGCCCCACTGGGATCCTTTCGCCCGCGGGCTGATCGTGGGCATCTCGCGGGCGACCAACCGCGGCCACATCGCCCGCGCGGCGCTCGAATCGATCGCCCTGTCGGTGGCCGACGTCGTCGCGGCCATGGAGCGGGATGCGGGCGTGCCGCTCTCGCGGCTGCGGGTGGACGGTGGCGCGACCGCGAACGACCTGCTCATGCAGATGCAGGCCGACGTGCTCGGCCTGCCGGTCGAGCGGCCCGCGGTGCTCGAGACGACGGCCTTGGGCGCGGCGCTTCTGGCCGGTATGGCGGTGGGCTTCTATGCCGACGCTGCGGCCGTCGATGGGGCCCGGCGCGTGGAACGGGTGTTCGAGCCGACGATGCCGGCGGCCGCCCGCCGGCGATTGCTCGACCGCTGGCACGACGCCGTCGAGCGATCGAAGGGCTGGGCGCGGTAGGACAGGCTTTAGCCTGTCTGACGTAGGACGGGCTTTAGCCTGTCGTGCTGGTGACAGGCTGAAGCCTGTCCTACTTCAGGATCGTGCCGGTCGGGGGCACCGCCTCGGCCATCTTGACCCGCGATGTGTAGCGCTGCGGGTTGGCCGCGAAGGCGGTTCGCGTTTCGGGCGAGGAGAAGAGGTAGGTCCGCGCCTGGTAGGTGACGCCATACCGCCGCTGGCCGGCAATCTGCTTGCCGGCGTCGCAGGCGAGCACCGGATCGTCGCCGGAAAGGGCCGGGGCATAGCGATCGGGATTGGCGAGGAAGGCCTGCTGCTGTTCGGCGCCGGCGAAGAGGTAGGTGCGGCCGCGATGCCGCGCGCCCCACTGGGCCCGCCCCTCGACCCACTGGCCTTTCTCGGCGAGGCTCACCGCGCAATAGCCCTCGAGCCCCAGCGGCATCGAGCCATGGGGATCGGGCGTGGCGGCGGCGACGGCGCTCTCCGGCTTGCTCGCCGCCGCGGTCGCCTGCGGCTGGGTGGCGTCCTTGGGCTTCGAGAACATCGTGAACGGCTTCTTGATCGCTGCGAAGAACGAATCGGTAGCCGACTTCTTTTCCGGCTTCGGTTCGGCGGGAGCGGCGCTACTGGCGGTGGCGGACGTGGCGGCGGAGGCGGACGGCGCCGCGGCCTGCGGTGCGGCCGTGGTGGAGGTCGTCTGTGGTGCCGTGCCGTTGAGCCACGGCGTTGCGCCGGCCGACGGAGATGGTTCGAGCAGCCTGCGCTGGGCATCGCTGGCCGGTGGAGGGGCCGCGGCGTAAGCCGAGGGCTTGGCCGGCTCCGCCTGCCATGCCGGTGGAGCTGCGGGCAGCGACGGTTCCGCGGCGACGGCGGCATCTGGCTGCGCGGTCGCGAAGCTTTCCGGTGCCGGCGCGACCGGCGTTTGCGCGGGGCTGGCCTGGATGGGGGCCGCAGCAGTGGCCGGCACGACCGTGGCGGCGTTTCGAGAGAAGTCGGACTGCTCGCGGGGCATCGCGGCAAGCGCGGTCTCGGCGGGGCGGGCCTGGGTGGCCTCCTGCATCGCGCGGGCCGCCGCGGCCACGAATGCCGCGGGCTCCTCGGGGCAGTCGAAACGGGTGATCAGTTTTCCTTCGGCATCGACGACGCAGGCCGCCGGGATGTTGGAGACGCCAAGGCTCCGCGTGAGCGCCGGATCTGCATCGACGTCGACGTTGACCGGCTCATAGCAGGCCGTGATGAGTGCGGCAGCCTCGGGCGCGGCGAGCGTTGTGCGTTGGACGGCCTTGCTCGCCTCGCTCCAAGTGGCCGTGAAGATGATCAGGACCGGCCGTTTGCTGACGAGCGACGCAGCCTGGGCCTGCGCGGTGTCGCGATGCCAAGGCACGGTGGTCGCCGTCTGGACGGCGGTGGCGGAATCAGCGGGTGAGGCCAAGGCCGGCATCGATCCGAGCCCCATGTAGAGGGCCAAGCCCAGGCAGAAGGCCAGGCCCAAGCACACCCTGGCGATCCGCAGGGGCCGTTGAGCCGGCTTGTTTTGGTCGTGCAGCGTGAAAAACATGGCAGCCTTTCTCTCGAAACATCGACGTTTGGCGCCGTCCCGCGGGCGGACACCCCGGAAGATGTATCGGTCGAAGCGGTTGCAGGAATCGCTTCAAAATTGCCGACGAATTCCCCCCCGATGGATCAGGCGGACCCCATACCCCCTTGCCAGCCCAGGTTTCCGGCAGGCTCCCTGTTTTTGCGCCGCTTGACATCCCCGCGTCGCTGCCGGATACTCTTGGAGTCCTTTGGAGATGCGGCCCCGTCGTGGGGCCGCAGGTTGAGCCTCGGCTCCCTCAGAAGGTTTTTCACGGCCGCCGTCGCCTCGGTTTTCAGGCGCACGCGATCTCGCCCTTGGTGGGAGAGTTCGAAGGCCCCCTGGATGCAGGTCTTCTGAGTTTCACCGAAATCGGTTTCGGGAGCCTCGGTCACGGTTCATTCCGGCCCAAGCCGGCTTTCGTTCCCCGCTCGTCCGCCGTGGGTGGATGCGAGGAGCGTTTCCTTTTGCGAGAGTGTGTTGATCCATGTCGAAGCGGAGGCGTTCGAGGGGGCGAGGGGGATTCGGTGGACAGGGCCAGGGCGGCGGTTTTGCCGCTGGCGGCCAAGGGCAGGGGCAGGGCCAAGGGCAGGGCGGCTACGGCGGTCGTCGGCGGCGGTATCGCCGTGGCGGTGGCGGCGGTGGCGGCGGACCCACGATGGCCGGTGCCGGTGCCGTGGGCATGGATAGCGAAGGCATGCGTCCGCCGGAGATGGAGCCCGAGGTCACCGAGAACGGCGAACCGATTCCGCTCGAACCGGGGCAGGGCGTGCTCGAGATGCACCCCAACGGCTACGGATTCCTCCGCAGCCCTGAAACCAACTACGTCCGCGAGCGGACCGATCCCTTCGTGCCCGGCACGATGATCGAACGCTACAAGCTCCGCGAAGGGGTCTATCTCAAGGCGCTCGTGCAGCCGGGCCGTCGGCAGCAGGGGCCGCGGGTGAAGGAGATCCAGGAAGTCGAAGGGATGAATCCCGACGACTACACCAACGTCAAGTCATTCGACCAGCTGACGCCGATCAATCCCGAGACCTGGCTGCGGCTGGAAACGGGGCAGCAGCCGCTCACGACCCGCGTGATGGATCTGCTCACGCCGCTCGGCAAGGGGCAGCGGGCGCTCATCGTCGCCCCGCCGCGCACCGGCAAGACGGTGCTCCTGCAGCAGGTGTCGCAGGCGGTTTCGGCCAACCATCCCGAGCTGTCGCTCGTGATGCTCCTCATCGACGAGCGGCCGGAGGAGGTCACCGACATGCGGCGGTCGGTCAAGGGCGAGGTGCTCGCGAGCAGCCTCGACTGCGACGTCGAAAGCCACGTGCGTCTGTCGCAGCTCGTGATCGAGCGGTGCAAGCGGATGGCCGAGACCGGCAAGGACGTCTTCCTGCTGATGGACTCGATCACCCGCATGGCACGGGCCTTCAACAAGTGGGTTGGCAACACCGGCCGCACGATGAGCGGAGGCGTCGACATCAAGGCCCTCGACATCCCCAAGAAGCTCTTCGCCACGGCGCGGGTTTTCGAGGAGGGCGGGTCGCTGACGATCGTCGCCACGGCCCTGATCGACACGGGCAGCCGCATGGACGAGCTGATCTTCCAGGAGTTCAAGGGCACCGGCAACATGGAGCTCGTGCTCGATCGGAAGCTCGCCGACCGCCGCGTCTGGCCCGCGATCGACATCTCGCAGTCCGGCACGCGCCGCGAGGAGAAACTGCTCGATCCCGACACGCTGCACGCCTGCAACATGCTGCGGCGGACGCTCTCGAGCATGCATCATGTCGACGCGATGGAGCAGCTCACGAAGCAGCTCGCGAAGTTCAAAAGCAATCGCGAGTTCATCTCGCTGATCGCCAGCTCCCGCGAGTGACGAACGGGCCGGTCAGTCCTGCTTTTTCAGCCGACGCAGCCAGTAGTCGTATTGCGGGTCGCCGCACCGAAACGAGAAGACCGCGTCGGGGAGGCGGTTGCGCTCGTCGCCCGCCGACTGGATGCGCACGACGATCGAGCCGTCGCTGCGTTTCTGCACCGAGATGCGGTCGTCCGGAATACCGGAGATGTCCGTCGGGGAGGCCATGGGGCGGGGGCTCGCTCGGAGAGAGCCGTTCGTGGAGGGCTGCGGGAGCAGGCTCGCAAACTGGACGACAGTATGTCGCTGCGACGCGATTGTTTCCAGAGGCGGCAGGGTCTGCCAGGGAGCCCCCCAGGCTGGTGGGCGGAGAAACGTCAGTCTCTTTGACACTCGTGAAAATCGACGCCTATACTCGAAGCCTCGCGCGTTCAGCCCCCCGGAGTGCCCGTGCATGACGCCCTATGCGTCGCTCGCTGACGATTTCTATATCAATATGAATCTGGCCACGGAGATGGATCTCCCGGGCCAGCGCGACACGATCCTCCACTTCTTCGAGTGCGTGCAGAAGAAGTATCCGTCGATGCGGAAGTTTTACTGCCGCGACAAGCGCGACTTCGTGCTCGAGGAAGACAAGGATCAGGGCCGCTACCGCTGGGCGGCGGTCGAGGCCAAGCGGTTGTGCTCCGGGCAGGTCAACCCGCCGTCGCTCGACGCCGCCCTCGACCAGCACCGGCTGGTGCTCGATTTGGCCCCGGCGCTGTTGTCGATCAGCCCGCTCGATTGCGAGGCCCTCGACCTGCTCTTCGGCTTCGATTTCGCCTATCGCGGCAACCACAACGCGCTCCTGGCGGAGGCCCTCGGCGTGGGCTCGGCGCTCGACCGCGTCACAGAATTACCCGGGGGGCGGGTCATCAATTACGAGCCGTCCCTGACGGTGTCGCTCGACGAGGATTGCCGCGTGCAGGTGCGCGTGAGCACCGAGACCCGCACCAACGCCTTCCAAGTTCGCACGGGCGATTTTGCCGAGGAACAGCTGAGCGTCTACGTGACGGCCAGGCAATACGGCAGCCTCGATCCGCAGACCACGTATGTGGAGGCGATCGACCGGCTGGCCCAGATTGCCCGCGAGGTGGTTGATACCTGCGTCGTGGAGCAGATTCTCAAGCCGCTCGCCCGCACGATTTCGCTGAAGTAGGACAGGCTTTAGCCTGTCTTCCTTTTGTTGGCAGGCTGAAGCCTACCCTACTTTTGGCAGGCTGAAGCCTACCCTACTTTTGGCAGGCTGAAGCCTACCCTACTTTTGGCAGGCTGAAGCCTACCCTACTTTTGGCAGGCTGAAGCCTACCCTACTTTTGGCAGGCTAAGCCTGTCCTGCTTACCGGCGGCGACCGCGGTCTTCGTCGGACCGATCCGACTTCGGGCGGCTGCGGGCGTCGAGGTTCGATGCGATCACGATGCCGATCGCCTCGACCCAGCTCGGCACGTCGAGCACCGAACTGAGGCCGCTTTCGGCGAGCACGTCGTCTTCGTCGCCGCGGCGCGGCTCGCGACGCGGGCCGGCCTCACGGCTGGCCTCTTCGACGCCGAGGAACTCGAGGCCCTCGTCATCTTCGTCGTAGCCCCGTGAGACGGGGACGAAATCATCCCGTCGCCCACGAGAGAGGCTCGAACTCGAGCTCGAGCGCTCGTCGCCGGAACGACGTCGCTGGCCACGGCGGCCACGCCGGCGCGACGATTCGCCGCCCGATTCACCGGTTGCAGGCCGCGATCCTTCGCCGGAGACACTGCCACCGCGCCGGCCGCGTCGACGCCGGCCGCGGGATTCGCCCCCTTGGCCCTGGCCGCTGCGGGGCTCGGCCGGCCGCGAGGCGGCGGGCCGCACGCCGTAGCCGGCGGGGAGTGGCTCTTCGTCGCCGCCGTCGTTGGCATCAGCCGAACGACGGGGCTCGTCGCGGTTGTCTGCAAGGCGATCGGCCGGCGGCGCGGACGAATCGACCGCTTCGCCCGGCTGGCGTTCGCGCGACCCGCGGCCTCGACCGCCGCGGCGTCCACGGCGACGGCGGCGTCGAGGGCGTCCCTCTTCGTCGCGTTCCCCTGCCGGCTCGCGGTCGGCATCGTCGGCCGAGCGAACGGGCTCGTCGAGCAGCTCGCTGCCACCGCGGTCGAACCCACCATCGCGGTCGAACCCAGCTTCGCGGTCGCGGAATTCCTTGCGCTCGTCGCGTGGGCCGCGATCGAGAGGCTCGCTCCGTTCGGCTGCGGGCAGTCCCTCGCGTCCCTCTTCGCGACCCGCCTCGCCACCCGCCTCACGACCATCAGCGCGGCGATCCCTGCCGCCACGGCCGCGGCCACCGCGGCGGCCCCGACGACGACGGCCACGCGGGCGGTCTTCACCCTCGCCTTCGCCCTCGCTCCTGCGATCACCTGACTCACTGCGCGGCATGGCACCGAATGCCGACGCTTCGTCACCGTGGTCGCGGCGGGGCTCGGTGCGCCGCGGTTCCTCGTCGCGTCGGCCCTCGACGGGGCGACGTTCGCGCGGCGTCACGGGTCGATCCTCGAATGATCGCGGCTCGCGGGGTTCCACCGGACGGCTCTCCGCGGCGCGGGGCTCGGCGGGACGCGGAGCGGGGCGTTGAGGGGCTGGTGCTGCGTCGCGCGACGGCGGCAGTCCCAGCGCGTTTTCGATGTCACCCCAGCCGGCAGCCGGGGGCTGGGCCGCGGGCCGACTGGCTTCGGGAGCCCTGGTTTCCGGGCGGGGCTTGGGCTGTGGCCGCGGCGGCTGGCTCGCGGGCTCCGGCGCCGAACCGGCGCCAAGGGAATCGGCCAGGGAAGCCCACGGATCTTTTTCTTCCGACATGTTTTTCTCGTCTGCTTTTCTCGTCTGAAATGAGCGGGGAGCGGGCCACGAATCAGGCGGGCCCTGAGGCCCGACAGCATAGCAGAAACGACTCCGCCCTGCCCAAAAAGTAGGACAGGCTTCAGCCTGTCACCAAGCAGGCTTCAGCCTGTCATCAAGCAGGCCACGCCTGTCACTCCTACCGCTCGACCGACCGGATCATGCTGCCGTTGTCGGCGACGTCGAAGAGCGGGCGGTAAGGGCTCGCCAGGCTGCGACGCGACCGGCAGGCCGGGTAGTAAACGAGGTTCACCGACACATTCCAGGCCGCGGGGGAGAACGTGGAGATCGAACCGATGTCGTCGAGCGGCACCGTCTGGCTCGCCTCCGGCACGAGGTAGGTAAACATGCCCTCGATCGCGAAGCTCTTGGTCATCGGCGCCCGCACCGACGAGCCGAAGATGCCCTCGCCATTGGCCGTCGCACCGCCCCACACCCGCCATTCGTTGGCGTCGCCGAAGTGCAGCCGGTAGAAGGCGCTGTAGAAGTCGACCGTCGTTCCGGTGGCCGTGGCGGCCGGACGGGGCAGGAAGAAACTGTTCTGGTCGAGGATGTTGTGGGCGCCCCAATAGCCGATTTCGTGGTAGCCCCAGACATAGCTCAGCTCGCTGCGGATCTGGGCCACGTCGACGGTGTCGATGAACTGGTCGCTGAGGTAGTCGTAGACGGCTCCGCCCTGGAGGCCGCGGCCCTCGAAGGCCCGCGTGAAGAAGCCGGTCGTCACGAACACCTGGTCGCGGGCAGGCCGCACGAACGTCGTGCCGGCGACATTGACGGTGGTCGGCTGATAGCCCGTCTGCACGCCGCGGGCGCCGATCTGCCAGCCGATGCCAAACGCGTTCCAGAACGGCATCGTCCAGTTGATGTATTCGTTGGCGCCGTAGTTGCCGTTGATGCCGAGGTCGGTGCCGTTGGTGAAGCTGGTCACGCCGGCGCCCACGGTGAGGTCGCGATACCACCGCCAGCCGTAGTACGGCCGGCCGAACCGCCGCAGCCAGGCGCAGATGCGGCCGTCGTGGTGCTCCCACATCGGCAGGCAGCCGCACTCCTCGCCGTCTTCGCAGGCGTAGGGATCGTCGTAGAAGGATTCGACGTGGATCTGGTTCGGATACTGGCCCATCAACATGCCCTGCGCGCCCGGATCGCCGGCCATCATGGGATCGCCGGCCATCATGGGATCACCTTCCATGATCATCTGGCCGTTGTAGGCGCCCTGCGGCATGCCGCCGGACTCGAGCGGGAAGCTCTCCATGGGCAGCGTCTCGATCGTCGTCGACGGGGCGGCCGCGGGGGGCGCCGGGATCGCACCGGGCTTGCCGGCATCGCCGATCGCCGCGGCCTGCGGGGCGCTGGTCATCACCGACGGCAGGCCATCGACGTTCATCGCGAGACGGTCGGCCCTGGTCGGCGGCAAGCCGGTCCGCGGCATGCTGGTCTGCGGGCGGGCCGCCTGCACGGTCCGCGGGTCGAAGCGGGGCGCCTCGCCGCCGCCGACGGGGAAGGCCGGGCGGCCAGTCGCGGGTCGGGGCTGGCGTGCTCCCTCCATGGCGAGGATCGGGCGGCCGCGGTCGCCCGTCGGCGTCCGCATCACGTCGATGCCGAGAACCTTGTCGTCGGCCGACGGATCACGCGGCGCCTGGAAGGTGCCCGTGAGCCGGTTGGGGCTCGTCCATTCGCCGAGCGTCGCGTCGATCGCGCCGCGGAGCGGGGCGTATTCGCCGGCGGTGCCCCGCCGCGGCTGGTTGGGCGCGTTGAACGCACGGACGAATCGCTCGCCCACGCTGAGCCGTGCATCGTTCGTGGGATTCCGCGGATCGTAGCCGGGCACGGTCGGGCCGGTCACCGGGGGCACGCCTTCGGGCAGCGTGACGGATGCCGGCGGCAATGCGGCCTGCTGAGACGAGGAGCCGGCGGGCTTCCACGTGGGCTGTTCTTCAGACTTGGCGGGCGCGGTGGCGGGCGCAGCCGCGGCGGCATCCGTGGGCGCCGTCGTCGCCACGCGGTGGGGCGTCCAACGCAGTTGGCTCGGCTGGGCTGTCGCGTCGGCCTGCTCGGCGACGGCGAAACGATCCGCCGCCACCAGGGCAATCACCGTGAAGCCCACCAGCATCCGGAAGCCGTAAGAAACTCGCATGAACTCATCCTCCCGGAAAACCGCAGCCCGAGGCGTCCATCGCCCGGCAACGGTTCTCCAATCGGAAGGGTTATCGTCCACGGCACGACCAAAACTTCCGCCAAAATCGACGCCACCGATAGGCTTTGCCCAGATTGCCCAGTAGGCTGCTTCGGCCCCGTAGACCGCTTCGTCCCGAAGCGGATCCCAAGCTGCCGGTGGACGGGCCGTCTGCGGAGCGCACCGGCTCAGGGACGGCAGAAGTCTCCTCGCGGAGAAACTTTCTCCTTCCACGACCTACGGAGCTTCATTCCCCAGAAGGTCGAAAGTTCCTAACGCTCGTCGAGCTTCAGCCGATCCCTTCGCCTACGTCAACTGGTCGGCGACTAGGCAATCGAGAGCGGGGAGGCGAGCGGGTCGGCGGAAGCTCGACGAGCATTTGGCCCGAGTCCGCGAGGGACACCGCGAGGAGACTTCTGCCGCCCGCGAGCCGGTGCCTCCCACGTAGACCGCCTTCTCCGGAAGCGGTTTGGGATCCGCTTGCGGAGCAAGCGGTCTACGGGGCCTCTAGCCGAGGGCGGAGGCGAGGTCGTCGCGGAGGTCTGCGAAGGCTTCGAGGCCGACGGAAAGGCGGATGAGTCCGTCGGCGATTCCCACCGCCCGACGGGCGGCCGGCTCGTAGGAGCCATGCGACATCACGGCCGGCAATTCGATGAGCGACTCGACGGCCCCGAGGCTCACCGCCAGTTGAAAGAGCTTCGTCGATTCGACGACCCGCCGGGCCGCGGCCACGTCGGCATCGCCGCCTTTGCCCGCGAGCTCGAAGCTCAGGAGGCCGCCGAAGCCCCCCTCCATCTGCCGCGCGGCGAGCGCGTGGGCGGGATGCGAGGCGAGGCCCGGATAGTGCACCTTCGCGACGCGGGGATGCGTCTCGAGCCATGCTGCCAGCTCGAGCGCCGTGGCCGACTGGGCTCTCACCCGCAGCTCGAGCGTCTTCACGCCGCGCGAGCAGAGGAAGGATTCGAGCGGCCCCATCACGGCGCCCGTCGCGTTTTGCATCCAGTGGAGCTTCTTGCCGAGCTCGGCATCGCGCATCACGAGCGCGCCGCCGAGCAGGTCGCTGTGGCCGCCGAGATACTTCGTCGCCGAGTGCATCACGATGTCGGCGCCGAGGTCGAGCGGCCGCGAGAGCGCGGGGGTGGCGAGCGTGTTATCGCAGGCGAGCAGGGCCCCGTTGCGGTGGGCGATTGCCGCGCAGGCCGCGATGTCGGTGATCGAGAGCAGCGGGTTGCCGGGCGACTCGATCCAAAGGAGCTTCGTGGCGGGCGTTACGGCCCGGGCCACCGCATCGATGTCGGAGGTATCCACGGCCGTCACGGTGATGCCGTGGCCGGTGAGCACCTTGTTGAAGAGCCGCCAGGTGCCGCCGTAGATGTCGGTGCCGGTGACGATCTGGTCGCCCGGCGCGAGCAGTTGCGTGACACAGTGCGTGGCCGCCATGCCGGAGGCGAAGGCGAGGGCCCGCGTGCCGTTGTCGAGCCCCGCGAGGGTCGTCTCGAAATTCCGCCGCGTGGGGCTCGCCGTCCGTGCGTAGTCATATTCCGCCGTCATCGAGGCGTCGGGCTGCACGAACGTGCTGGCGACGTGGATCGGCGGCACGATCGCGCCGGTGGCGGCATCGCGGTCTTGGCCGACATGGATCGCGCGGGTGCGAAACTGCATTCGTGGCCTGCGAGTCTAGGGCTAGTTTTCGAGAGCTAGTTTTCGAGAGCTTGCGCGAGGTCGGCGATCAGGTCGGCCGCGTCTTCGATGCCGCAGGCCAGGCGGATCATGTTGTCTGGAATGCGAAACGCCGCCCGCTCCGCGGGGGTGTAATTCCAGTAGCTCATCACCATCGGCTGCTCGATCAGCGACTCGACGCCACCGAGGCTCGGCCCGATCCGCGGGATCCGCACGGAGTCGACCACCTTCGCCGTCTCCCGCCAGTCGGCCCCCTTGAGGAGAAACGTCACCAGGCCGCCGTAGCCGCGCATCGTGCGAGCCGCGACGGCATGATAGGGATGGCTCTCGAGGCCGGGGTAAAAGACCTGCTCCACACGCGGATGCCGCTCGAGGAACCGGGCCACGGCGAGGCCGTTGGCGTTGTGTCGTTCCATCCGCAGGGCGAACGTCTTCAGCCCGCGCTCGAGCAGGTAGGCGTTGTGGGGCGAGTTGACGCCCCCCATGATCCCGCGGAGGTTGCGGACGGGCTCGAGTTTCTCCTTCGAGCCGACGACCACGCCGGCCAGCAGGTCGTTGTGGCCGCCGAGATACTTCGTCGCCGAATGCAGCACGAAATCGACGCCGGCCTCCAGCGGGCGGAGGTTGTAGGGCGTGCAGAGCGTGGCGTCGATGAGCGTGAGCACCCCGTGGCGACGGCCGATCTCCGCGAACCGGGCGATGTCGACCACGCTCAGGTGCGGATTGGTGGGCGACTCGCTGACGATGAACTTCGTGCGCGGCGTGATCGCCGCCTCCATCGCGTCGTAATCGCACGAGGCCACCTCGCGGAAGCCCACGCCGAACCGCGTCAGGTGCTTGCGGCAAAACTCGCGGCTGCGGTGGTAACACTCGTCGAAGAAGATGATCTCTTCGCCGGCGTTGAGGTGGGCCATCAAGAGGCCCACGAGTGCCCCCATGCCGCTGGCAAAGAGGACCGCCATCTCGCCCCCCTCGAGCGCGGCCAGCTTCCGCTCCACGACCCGCTCGCCGGGATTGCCGTAGCGGCCATATTCCTCGCGCGGATGCTCCTCTTCGATGAAGTCGACGATCGACTGCGTGTCGGAGAAGGTGTAGGTGGACGACGCGAAGATCGGGTCGGCGATCGCGTGGCCGGGCTTCTGCCGCGCCTCGCCCGCATGCACGGCCGCGGTGGAGGGTCCGAGGCCGGCCGTGGCGAGAGGTTCGTCGTGCCCACCAGCCTGGTCGTGCGGTTTCGTCGTGAGCATGCGGTGGGCCCGAAAGGGAGGAGAAACGACGTTTTCGGCGAGTGTAGTCGAGCCCCCGAGGGTGGACAAGGAACAGCGTGCCGGGAACGCGCCGGGGTTGGACGCCCGCGCCGCACGACCGCTACACTCCGTTTTTTCATCCTTCAAGCTCTCCGGAAAGTGTGTCATGCGCCGCGCCGCCATTGCCGCGTCGAAGCCCCGCTCGCTCTGGCCCCCCCGTCGGGTGCTCATCTCGATCGCATCGCTGGCGACGGCGACGGTGCTCGTGCGGGCCGGCCTACTCGAGCCGGTCGTCGGGCCGATCGTCGATCAGGCGGTGCGCAACATCATCACGCTGATCCTCTGCTTCTCGGCCCTCGTGTCGGTGCTGCTCTGGTTTCTCCGCGAGAGCGGCCATCCGACCTGGCTCAAGCAGATGCTCGCCGGCGCGATCCTGGGCCTCGTCGTGGTGGCGGCCGGAACGCTGCGGATCGAGCGGGTGTCGGGGGATCTCGTGCCCGAGTTCGCCTGGCGCTGGGCGCCCTCCCGCGATCGGCGGCTCGTGCCGACGGCCGTGCCGGCCAAGGGGGATCTAGCGGCGCCCGCCTGGCAGGCGACGCCCGAAGATTTCCCGCGGTTTCTCGGGCCCGACGGCACGCTCGGCATCGATCGGATCGAGCTCGACGCCGATTGGGAGGCGCGGCCGCCGCGGCAGATCTGGAGGAGACAAATCGGCGCCGGCTGGAGCGGCTTCACGACCTGCGGCGATCACGCCGTCACGCTCGAGCAGCGCGGCGACGAGGAGATCGTCTCCTGCTATTCCCTCACCACCGGCGAGCCGGAGTGGAGCGTGTCGGTGCCGGCGCGCCACGAGACGGTGCTCGGCGGCGTCGGGCCGCGGTCGACGCCCACGATCCGCGACGGTGTCGTCTACGCGACGGGCGCGACCGGCTGGCTGCACGCGATCGACGGCGCCACCGGGGGCGTGCTCTGGAAGAAGGACGTGCTCGCCGACCTCGGGATCGACCCGGCGGCGCATGCGGCCGCGGTGGCCTGGGGCCGCGCGGGTTCGCCCCTCGTGCTCGACGACGTGGTGGTGGTGCCCGGCGGCGGCCCGCGGTCGGCGAACGAGAAGCCGGCCACGCTTGCGGCCTACGATCGCACGACGGGCGAGCGGCGCTGGATCGCCGGCGACGAGCAGATCAGCTACGTCACGCCCGCGCTCGCCCGGCTCGGCGGCCGCGACGTGATCGTGAGCGTGAATGAATCGCGGGTCGTCGGCTACGATCCCGCCACCCGCGAGGTCGTCTGGCAGTTCGACTGGGCGGGCCATTCTAATTCCGACGCCAGCTGCTCGCAGGCATTCGTGATCGACGACCGGCGGGTCTTCGTCTCGAAGGGCTACGGGATCGGCGCGGCCGTCTTCGAGATCGCGAGCGACGCGGCCATGCCCTGGACGATGCGCGAGGTCTGGCACGAGACCGGCAGCCTGAAGACGAAGTTCACGAACGTCGCGATCCACGAGGGGCACGCCTACGGCCTCTCCGATGGCATCCTCGAATGCGTGCGGCTCGCCGACGGCAAGCGGATGTGGAAGGCGGGCCGCTACGGCCAGGGGCAGGTGCTGCGGGTCGGCGGGCTCCTGCTCGTGCAGGAAGAATCGGGGGATGTGACGCTCGTCGATGCCTCGCCGGAGAAGCATCGCGTGCGGGCCCGGTGCGAAGCGATCGAGGGGCAGACGTGGAACAACCTCTGCCTCGCCGGAAACCGTCTGCTCGTGCGGAATGCCGAGGAGGCGGCCTGTTACGAACTGCCCGTGAAGGAGGCGGCCGTGGCGCTGCAGTCGACCCGATGAGCGATCTCGCGGGGCGCACGGCGCTCGTCACCGGCTCGACCCACGGCATCGGCCGCGCGGTGGCGCTCGAGCTGGCCCATGCAGGCGCCCGCGTGGCCATCCACGGCCGCTCGGCGAAGGCGGCCGACGAACTGGCGAAACTGCTCGCCCGCCAAGATCGCCACGCCGGCACGTTCCTCGCCGATCTCGCCGATCCAGACGCCGTGGCCCGCCTGCTTCGCGAGGTGGAGCTGCGCCTGCCCGCGGTCGACATCTTCGTGGCGGTGGCCGGGGCCGACGTCCTCACGGGCGAGCCCGCGAAGTGGCCCTTCGAGCGCAAGCTCGAGGAGCTTCTGAAGGTGGACGTCGTCGCCACGATGACGCTCTGCCGCGGCATCGGCCGCTGGATGCAGGACCGCGAGGGGGGCGCGATCGTGACGATCGGCTGGGATCAGGCCGAGACCGGCATGGAAGGGGATAGCGGCGAGCTCTTCGCCGCGACGAAGGGGGCCGTGATGGCGTTTAGCCGCAGCCTCGGAAAGTCGCTCGCGCCGAAGGTCCGCGTGAATTGCGTCGCCCCCGGCTGGATCAAGACGGCCTGGGGTGAGGGGGCGAGCGACGCCTGGCAATCCCGCGCCGTCCGCGAGAGCATGCTTGGCCGCTGGGGCACGCCGGAAGACATCGCCGCGGCCGTCCACTGGCTCGTCTCGCCGCAGGCGGCCTTCGTGACGGGGCAGACCGTCAACGTCAACGGCGGCTTCCGCCGAATGTAGGACAGGCTTCAGCCTGTCTCCGGTGGGGCAGGCTTCCAGCCTGCTTGGAGACAGGCTGAAGCCTGCTTGGAGACAGGCTGAAGCCTGTCCTACTAGAACGTCACGATGCGCTCCGGCTGCGGATCTTCTTCAGGCCGCCGCTGCGTTTCCACTTCGGGGATGCGGCCGTTCCGCGGGATGCCGGCGAGGTCGAGGAAGTTGGCGAGCAGGCGGAAGCCGTGCTCCGTCAGGATCGATTCGGGATGAAACTGCACGCCGTAGAGGCGGTCGGCGGCGTGCTCGATCGCCATGATCGTGCCCTCGTCGTCGCGGGCCGTCACGGCGAGCCCCGCCGGTAGCGCGGCCGGATCGACGACAAGCGAGTGATAACGGCAGGCGGTCATTGGGCTCTCGATGCCGGCGAAGAGGTTTACGGCGTCGTGATGCACGGCGCTTGTGCGGCCGTGCACGGGCTCCCGCGCGCGGATGATCCGCCCGCCGAGCGCCGCGGCGATCGCCTGGTGGCCGAGGCAGACGCCGAGCACCGGCACGCGGCCGCGGAAGGCTTGAACGGCGGCGACCGAGCAGCCGGCCTCGGCGGGCGTGCAGGGGCCCGGCGAGATCACGATCGCCTTGGGCGCGAGCCGCGCGATGCCGGCCACGTCCACCGCATGGCTCGGGAGCACGAGCGTCTCGGCGCCGAGCAGCTGGAAATACCGCGCGAGGTTGAAGACGAAGCTGTCGCGGTTGTCGAGGACGACGATCACGCTCGGGCCTCCGCGGCCTTGCCCGGGGCGAACGAGTCGAGCACCCGCAGCATGCCCTCCGCCTTGTGGAGCGATTCGGCGTGTTCGGCCGCCGGGTCGCTCGCGGCGGTGATGCCGCCGCCGGCCGCGAACGTGATCGTGCCGCCCGAGGCCACGAACGTGCGGATGAGCAGGTTGAAGTCGGCCGTGCCGTCGAAGCCCACGTAGCCGAGCGAGCCGCAGTAGGCGCCGCGGGCCACGCCCTCGAGCGCCGTGATGATCTCGCAGGCGCGGTGCTTGGGCGCGCCCGTCACGCTGCCGCCGGGCATCGCCGCATCGAGCGCGTCGATCGCGGTGAGGCCGCGTCGCAGCCGGCCTGCGACGATCGAGACGAGATGCTGCACGTAGCGGTAGCGCTCGAGCCGGCAGAGGGCCTCCACCCGCACGCTCTCGGGGGTGCAGACCCGCGCGAGGTCGTTCCGCACGAGGTCGACGATCATCACGTTTTCGGCCCGGTCCTTCGCGCTCGCGCCGAGGTCGTCGCCGGCGTAGAGATCGGCCTCGGGGTTGGCGATCACGCGGCGGGTGCCCTTGATCGGATGCATCCGCACGGTGCCGCGGGCCACCTGCAGGAACCGCTCGGGCGACATGCTCGCGATCTGCGCCGTGCCAGTGTCGAGGTAGCCGGCGAACGGCGCGGGGTTGATCGCGCGGGCCCGCAGGTGGAGCTCCACGGGGTCGATCGCCGCGGCGACGGCCAGCCGCTGCGCGAGGTTCACCTGGAAGATGTCACCGGCCCGCACGAACTCGACGCCCGCGCGAACCATCTCGCGGTAGGAATCGGTCGTGTGGGTCGAGAAGACACGCTCGTGGCCGGCCAGCGGATGGAGGGCGCCGGGCGGGAGCGGGCCTGGCGGGACTGTGGCCGCGGTCCGCGGGCCTGCGGTCTGGAGGTGCGCGAGCACCGCTTCGAGCCGCTCCGTCGCGCGGGCCCGCCGCGCGGCGGGGCCCTTCGCCGGCACGCCCTGCGAAATCACCCAGCCGCGGCCGGCGTCGTGGTCGAACGCGAAGACGACGTCATAGACGGAGAGCGCGAGGAGCGGCACGCCCGCCGCCGGCGGCGACGCGGCTTCGACGCCGAGCCGCGCGAGGCCGCATTCATACGAGATGAGCCCCGCCAAGCCACCCTGGAAGGGCGGCAGTCCGGGAACCGTCGCCGTGGCGAGATCGGCGAGCAGGCTGCGGGCAGCGTCGAGCGCGGCGGCGATCCGCGGCGCGGCGTCGGGGCCCGGCTCGACCACGATCGAATGGATCGGATCGGCGGCGACGAACGAATGGCGGCCGAGCCGCGGCGCTGATTCAGGCTCCGGGGAGGCCGGATCCACAAGCGCGCTATCGAAGAAGACGAGCCGCGGTGCGCCGGCGAGCTTGGCGAAGACCTGCGGGGCGTCGATGCTCGGCGCGAGCTCGGCCACGATTGCGCCCGACGGCGTGAACCAACGCCGGGCCACGAGCGACGTTTCCTGTTTTGGCGGCGCGACGCTCATGATGGGCTGGTGGCCTCCGCCTTCCGCGCGACGTCGGCCGCCGATTGCGAGGGACCGTGGCCGATCTCCGGCTGCGTGAGGTGGCCCCAGTCGAGGGCGCGGTCTTGGTGGTAATCCTTGCCGAGCGTGAGCGCCGTCACGGCCTTCGCGATCTCGTAGCCCAGGTAGAAGGCGTGGCTCGGATCGACGTCGTCTCTCCCGGCCGCCTGGAGTTCCTTGAAGAGCGCGAAGGGATCGCGGGATTCGAGGTGCAGCCCCGCGCCGACGAGATGGATCTTTCCGCGCTCGGCGAAGATTCGGAAGTTTGGGTCGCGGATCGCCTGCGCGAGGTTGTCGAGCACCTCTTGTCCGTGCGCCTGCGGCTTGCCCGACCGCAGCGTGACGAGCCGCGGTTCGACGTGCTTGGGGAGCGTGCGGTGCGTGACGGCGTGGTGGACGAGCGCCCGGCCGAGGCTGCATTCGCGGACGCTGCTTTGCGCCCAGTGGATCACCTGCGTCGTCAGCACCGAGCGGATGCCCGCCTCCTGGCAGAAGCCGAGCAGCATCACGTTGACGCCCGCGGAATCGACGTCGGTGAGCTCGGTGAGGTTGCCGATGCCCATCATCATCTCGGCCTCCGGGAACCGGCGGCGGACGTCGAGGTAGCGGCCGAGGCTCGCGGCGAACCCGAAGCCGATCGGCTCGAGCACCGGATCGATGCGGAGCCTGACACGCTCGTTCGCGAGCCGCTCGACGGTGTCAAAGAGGCCCGCCATCGTGGCCGGCACGTCGGGCACGACGACCACCTCGCAGCCCCAGTCGGCGGCGGCGGCGACGTTCGTCGAGTTGACGGAGAGCACGAGGCTCGCCCCCGCCCGCACGGCCGGCGCGATCTCGCGCGGCTCGAAGCTGTCGATCGACACCCGCATCCCCTCGTCGACGAGCAACCTCACGGCATCGGCCGCGCCCGCCCAGATGCTGCCGGGATCGCAGCCGAGGTCGATCGTGTCGGCGCCGTCGGCCACGAGCCGGCGGGCCTCGGCGAGGATCTCGTCGCGGCTCATTCGCGGCGCGTGGTTGATCTCGGCGATGATTTCGATGTCGTGGCCGCCGTAGCCGGCCAGGTCGGACGACTGCTGGCCGAAGAATTCGTCGAGCCGCCGCAGGTCTTCCGGGCCGCGGGCCACCGGAATATTCGTCGTGTCGCGGAAGGCCTCGAGCGGCCCACTGCACGATCCCGGGATGATCACCCGCGTCGTGCCCTCCGGCACGGCGAGCTTGCGGGCGATCCAGGGCGTGGTCATGAGCGCCGCGACGGTGATGTTCATCACCTGCACGGTGTAATCGAAGCCGACCCGGGGCGCGAGCCGTTCGAGCACCTGCCGCAGCGAGTGCTCCGCGAGCTTGCCCGTGACGAAGTGGATGCGGTCGCGGGATTCGGTCACGGGAATTCGGGCCAGTGGCGGGCTGGTGTCGGGCTGGTGTCGGGGGAGGGGACGCACGCGCGGCGTTTCGTCGCTATTGTAGACGAGAAATCCCGGCCCCGATCCCCCCGTTGCCCCGCTGTCCCGATGCCCCCCGGTTCCATGATTCTCGAAGGCGTTGTCACCACCTGCGATGCTTCTGGCGGCATGCACCTTGCGCCGATGGGGCCGGAGGTGGCGGAGGCCGCGTGCCTGGGCGGGGCGATCGAGTCGCTCGTGCTCAAACCCTTCGAGACGAGCCAGACGGCGGCCAATCTCGCGCGGCTGCCCGAGGGGGTGTTTCATCTCACCGATGACTGCCTGCTCATCGCCCGGCTCGTGACGGGAAGGCTCGGCGCGCCGCCAGCCTGCCGGCCCGCCAAGGCGGTGCGGGGCTGGGTGCTCGAGGAGATGTGCCGGGCCTATGAGTTTCGCGTGGAATCGGCCGACCGGTCGCGGGAGCGTGGCCGGCTCGAGGCGCGGGTGGTGAAGGTGCACGAGGGGCGGCCGTTCGTGGGCTTCAACCGGGCGCGGCATGCGGTGGTGGAGGGGGCGATTCTCGTCACGCGGCTCCACCTGCTCGGGGCCGAAGAGGTGGCACGGCAGCTCCGCGACCTGCGGGTGCTCGTGGAGAAGACCGGCGGCGAGCGGGAGCACGAGGCCTTTCGGCTGCTCGAGGAGCGGGCTCGGTAGGGCAGGCTTCAGCCTGCCAGTAAGTAGGACAGGCTTCAGCCTGTCAGTAAGTAGGACAGGCTTCAGCCTGTCATGCAGCGAGACAGGCTGAAGCCTGTCCTACTGGGGTGAAGACTGCCCCCTTTTCCGTTGCGGCGAACGGTTGTCTACTGCTCCTCATGGCAGCCGAGCGTGAAGCGTCGAATTGGAAGCCGACCGCGGTCGAGGTGCGGGCGCCGGCGCGGCTGCACTTGGGCATGCTCTCGTTCGGCACACCCGCGATGCGTTCGTTCGGCGGCGTCGGTGTGATGGTGGATCGGCCGGCCGTGCACGTGCGGCTGCGGCGGACCGACGCATTCAGGGCCCGCGGCCCGCTCGCCGAGCGCACGCTCGAATTCGCGCAGGCCTGCATGCAGTCCTGGAGCCTTCCTCCGCAGTCAGCCTGCGAAATCGACGTGCTCGCGACGCCGCGGTCTCATGTGGGCCTCGGCAGCGGCACGCAGCTGGCCCTCGCGGTGGCCGCCGGCATGCGGCATCTCTTTCGCGAGCGAGCCGACGAAGGCCCCCATGAATTCGAGATTCATCCCACCGACGACGAGTGGCTTTTCGACACGCCGGATGCGCTCGAATTGGCGAAGGCCGTGGGCCGTGGCCGTCGATCGTGCGTGGGTGTCTACGGCTTTAGCCGCGGCGGGCTGATCGTCGAGGCGGGCCGCCATGTGCCCGCCGGGGGTGATCCGCCGGGAGAGCGGTCGTTTTCACCGATGGTGGCTCGCGTGCGGCTGCCGTCGACATGGCGGTGCCTGGTCATCGTGCAACGCGATTCGATCGGCCTGCACGGCGAGCCCGAGAAGGCGGCATTTGCGGCGCTGCCTCCGGTGCCACAGGAAATTTCGGCGGAGCTCGCGCGGCTCGCGCTCATGGATCTGTTGCCCGCGGCGGTGGAGGCTGACTTCGCAGCGTTTTCCGAAGCCGTCTATCGCTATGGCCGGCTGGCCGGCAAGCCATTCGAGCAGGCGTCGGCAAAGCTTCCGCACGCCGCCTCGACGGAGCAGCTCATCGAACTCTTGCGCGAGCTCGGTGTGCCGGGCGCGGCCCAGAGCAGCTGGGGTCCCGCCGTGATGGCCTGCTGCGAGTCGCTCGACGCGGCGGGCGAGCTCGTCGAAAAGCTCGACTCGCTCGGGCTGTCGACGCAGTATGAGACGATCATCGCGCGGTTTGATTCGCAGGGCGCCGTGCTGCGAGTGATCGAGTAGGACAGGCTTCAGCCTGTCTGGTCGATCTTGGCAGGCTGAAGCCGATTGGGGGCAGGCTGAAGCCTACCCTACCAGGGCAGGCTGGAGGCCGTAGTCGCGGAGCACGCCGCGGAGCTTGTCGGCGAGCGGCTTTTCCAAACTTACCAACGGGAGGCGCACCTCGCCTGTGTCGCGGCCCATCATCGCCATCGCGGCCTTGATCGGGATCGGGTTGCTCGCCAGGCCGAGGAGGTCGCGGCAGAGTGTGAAGAGCCGGTAATGCAGGGCCTGGGCCTCGGCGAGGTTGCCTGCGTCGAAGGCGTCGATCAGGGCCTTCATGTCGCCCGGCACGAGGTTGCCGACGACGGAGATCACGCCGCGGCCGCCGATCGCCAGGAGCGGCAGCGTCATGCTGTCGTCGCCCGAAAGCACGGTCAGATCGGTGGCGGCGAGGATCTGCGAGGCCTGGTCCATCGAGCCGGTCGCCTCCTTCACCATCGCGATGCCGGGGATCTCGGCGAGCCGCAGGATCGTCTCGGGCTCGATGTTGCGGCCGGTCCGCGTCGGGATGTTGTAGACGCAGATCGGGATGTCGACGCTCTCGGCGATCGCCTTGAAGTGCTCGTAGATGCCCTCTTGCGTGGGGCGGTTGTAGTAGGGGCCGACGATGAGGGCGGCATCGGCGCCGGCCTTGGCGGCGTGCTTCGTGAGGCGGATCGCCTCGGCGGTCGAGTTGCTGCCGGTGCCGGGCATCACGAGCAGCCGGCCGGCCGCGGCGGAGATGCTTTCCGAGATCACCCGCTCATGCTCCTCGTGCGTGAGCGTGGGGGATTCGCCGGTCGTGCCCACCGGGCAGATGCAGGTCACGCCCGACTGCGCCTGGAAATCGACCTGCTCCCGCAGACGGGCGTAATCGACCTCGCCGTTGCGAAAGGGGGTGACGATGGCGACAGACAGTCCGGCGAACTTTTCAGCGCGGGTGGTCATCGGAAACGAAAATCCGGGGGTCGGGGGAGGGAAGGGGCGGGGCTTTTTTCAGCCCGTCTTCGTCTGCGGAGAATAAGATGTCGGCGGTGCAGCGGCAAAGGGTGCCCCCCGCCGCGGGCAGGAAACCGATCCCTTTTGGAAGCCGGTAGAAACCGGATGGGCGATGGTGGCGGGCCGGAATGCTCCAGCGCACGAAATCTGCCGACCGCGGCCGGGGGCTCGGGACGCGGCCGCGCGTCTGCTCGCCGCCGGCGGCGAGCGTGCGGCGCTCGGCATCGTGCTCGGCACCGGCCTCGGCGGATTGGCGGAGCGGCTCCGCCATGCGCGGTCGATCGATTCCGCGGCGACGGGCTGGCTCGCCTCCTCAACGGCCACCGGCCATGCGGGCCGAATCGTCTTCGGCGCAATCGCGGGCGTGCCCGTCGTAACGCTGCAGGGGCGCGTGCATGCCTACGAGGGATTGCCCGCCGAGACGCTCTCGCGCGGCGTCGAACTGCTCGCGGCGCTCGGCGCTACGACGCTCGTGGTCACGAATGCCGCCGGCGGCCTCAGGCCCGACATGCGCGGGGGCGAACTCGTCGTCGTGAACGATCATCTCGACTTCGTGGCGCGGCCGTGGGCGGCGGACCTCGAGGGCGCAAGCAGCGATCGGGGGGCGCCGAGGCGGAGTCATGCCGGCCCCTGGTATGACGCCGCGCTCGTGGAGCTTGCGTTGCGAGCGACCCGCGGCGCGGGGGTGACCGCCCGCGCGGGCGTCTATGCCTATCTGCTCGGCCCCAGCTACGAGACCCGCGCCGAGTATCGGATGCTGCGGCGGCTCGGCGCCGATGCGGTCGGCATGTCCACCGTGCCGGAGGTGGTGGCGGCCCGCCGGCTCGGGCTCGCCGTGTCGGCCCTTTCGGTGGTGACGAATGTCGCCCGCCCCGACGCGCTTGAAGCCACCGACGCCGAGGAGGTCTGCCGCGTCGCGGGGAGTGCCGCCGAGGGCGTGTGGGCGATTCTCGAATCGATCGCAGGCCGTTTGCCAGGAGGGGCCGCGTCATGAACATCCTGCTCACCAACGACGACGGCATCGACGCGCCGGGGCTCGCCGCGCTCGAAGCGGCCTGCCGCCGGGCGCTGCCTGACGTGCAACGCCTGGTGGTCGTGGCGCCGAAGGATCCCCACTCGGGCTGCGGCCACCGCGTGACGACCGACCGTCCGCTCGTGCTCGAGCCTGTCGGGCCCGATCGGTTTTATGTCGATGGAACTCCGGCCGACTGCGTGCGGCTCGCGCTGCATGCGGTGTTCCCGGCGGGCCAGCCGCGGCTCGACTGGGTTTTTTCAGGAATCAATGCCGGCGGCAACCTGGGCGTCGACATCCATCATTCGGGCACGGTGGCCGCGGCCCGCGAGGCGACGCTGCACGGCGTGAGATCGCTCGCTGCGTCGCACTACCACCGCCGCGAGGCGCCGATCGACTGGGAGCGGGCCTCGCGCTGGATGGCCGAGATCCTCGCGGCGGTCGTCGGCGTCGGAAGCGCGGAAGGGGAGCCGTTCACTTCAGTCCAGCCGCTCGGTGCCGGCGAATTCTGGAACGTGAATTTCCCCCATCCGCTCGAGCCGGTGGAGTTTCCGGCGATCATCGAGTGCGAGATCGATCCCTCGCCGCTGCCGATCGGCTATGAAAAGGCCGACGAGGGCTGGCGGTATCGGTCGCGCTACCACGAGCGGCCGCGGCTGACCGGAAGCGATGTCGACACCTGCTTCAGCGGGCGGATCGCCGTCTCACGCGGCCGCGTGGTGTGAGTAGGACAGGCTTCAGCCTGTCGAGTCGCATGGCAGGCTGGAAGCCTGCCCCACCGGAGACAGGCTGAAGCCTGTCCTACTGGAGTTCGACGTCGAAGACGCGGACCTTTGCCCAGGTCGTGGCGTTTTCGGCGATGAACGCGTTGTGACGCTCGGCCGTCTGGTAGGTGTCGTGGGCGGCGTGCGATTCGAAGACGATCTCCAAGGCCACGTCGAAGTCGCGGTCGTTCACCTGCCGGTCGTAGGAGGCGCAGGTGCCCACCGAGAAGTGCACCGTGCCCGGATGATCGGTGAGGTGCTTCTTGCAGGAGGCCACGAGCGCGGCGATCGCCGCGGGGGAGCGGTCCTTGAGCGTGAAGTAAACGGCGTGGGAGAGCATGGCGATTTCCTGTCGCGGCGGAGAGCGTCAGCCGGCCTGGGGGTCGCGGGCGGCCTGGGAAGGGCCGGTGGCCGCGGTCGCTGCGCCGGTCTCGCCGGGTCGGCGGGGCACGGCCGGCCCGATGATCTCGACCACCTCGTTGTCGTCGAGCATCTCCCGCTGCTCGAGAGCAGTGGCGAGCGCGTCGAGTTTGTCGCGGTTGTCGGAGAGCAGCTTCGTCGATTTCTCGGCGGCCTCATTGAGGATCCGCGTGACCTCGTCGTCGATGATCCTCGCGGTGTGGTCGCTGAACTCACGCTGCTCGTAGACGTCGCGGCCGAGGAAGGGGTGGTCGTTGGTGACGTGGCAGGCCACGGGGCCCACCTTCTCGCTCATGCCCCAATGGGCCACCATCCGCCGCGCGAGCCTCGTCGCCTGCACGAGATCGTTCTCCGCGCCGGCCGAGTATTCGCCGAAGACGAGCTTCTCGGCGGCGCGGCCACCGAGGATGAAGACGAGCCGGTTGTTGAGGTCCGATTCGCCGATGTTCATCCGGTCTTCCTCCGGCACGAGCTGCGTCACACCGAGCGCCCGCCCGCGCGGGATGATCGTCACCTTATGAAGCTTGTCAACGCCGGGGAGGAGCCAGGCGCCGAGCGCGTGGCCCGCCTCGTGGTAGGCGGTCATCTTCTTCTCGCGGCCGACGAGCACCTCCTCGCGCTTCGGGCCCATGAGCACCTTGTCGCGGGCGTAGTCGAAGTCGGAGGAATCAACGGCGTCCTTGTTTTGCCGCGTGGCCCAGAGGGCCGCCTCGTTGACGAGGTTGCGGATGTCGGCGCCGGTGAGGCCCACCGTGCCGCTGGCGAGGCGATCGAGATCCACGTCGGCTGCGAGCGGCACGTTGCGGGTGTGCACCTTGAAGAGCGCCAGCCGCGCCTTCTGGTTGGGGCGATCGACCGTCACATGCCGGTCGAACCGACCGGGCCGCAGGAGCGCGGGGTCGAGCACGTCGGGGCGATTGGTGGCCGCCAAGACGATCACCGATTCCGACGGGCTGAAGCCGTCCATCTCGGAGAGGATCTGATTGAGCGTCTGCTCACGCTCGTCGTGGCCGCCGCCGAGGCCGGTGCCGCGGTGCCGGCCCACGGCGTCGATCTCGTCGATGAAGAGGATCGAGGGGGAGGCGTCCTTGGCGGTCTTGAAGAGGTCGCGCACCCGCGAGGCGCCCACGCCGACGAACATCTGGATGAACTCGCTGCCCGAGATCGAGAAGAAGGGCACGCCCGCCTCGCCGGCGACGGCCCGCGCGAGCAGCGTCTTGCCGGTGCCCGGCGGCCCCATCAGGAGCACGCCCTTCGGCACGCGTCCGCCGAGACGCTGAAACTTCTTCGGGTCTTTCAGAAACTCGACGATCTCCTTGAGATCCTCCTTCACACCCTCGAGACCGGCCACGTCGGCAAACGTCACCTGCTTGTCGCTGGCGGCGTAGCGCTTGGCGGGAGACTTGGAGAAGCTGCCGAGGAAGCCACCGCCACCGAGCGGATCGCGGGCGCGGCGGAGCGTCATCCAGAAGCCGGCCATGAGCAGCAGCGGCACGAGCATGTAGAGGCCGAGCAGGAAGCCGGTGCCGTCGCTCGGCTGCCGCACCGTGGTCTTCACGGAGTGGTCGAGCAGGAGCTTGTTGAGCCCGTCGCCGAGGTAGCTCGAGAGCTCGAGCTGGAAGGTCTTGCCGGCGCCGACAGCCTGGCCGCGGTCCGTGGTTGGGGCCTGTCGGAATTCACCGCGGAGCGTGTTGCCCACGATCTCGACGGCGGCCACGTTGCCCGACTGCACCTGCCGCACGAATTCGTCGTAGCTGATCGAGGCCGGCATCGCAGCCTGCTCGCGGGCCACGATCGTGACGAGCGCGAGCGCCCCGAGGATCAGCATGATGATGAAAGGCATGCCCAGCGGCTTGCCGAGCATCGAGTTGAGATTGGGCGGACCTTTGGGGGGAGGAACGGCGTCCATCGACGATTCTGCTCGCAGGGGGGCTTGGCGGGGTTGGCCGAACGGGGGGCGAATGCGACAGTGTAGTGTATGAGCGACCCTGAAAAACGTCCTCCCCCGGTGGTGAAGCGGGGCGTCGTGGCGATTGCCAAGCGTCGCGGACTCTTTCTCGCCATCCGCCGCGGCCTCACCGTGGCGGCCGGCGGCCGCGTCTGCTTTCCCGGCGGCCACATCGAGCCGGGCGAGGCGGAGCACGAGGCCGTCGTGCGCGAGTGCCAGGAGGAGCTGGCGCTATCCGTCGCGGCGCAGGAGTGCGTCTGGCGGAGTGTCACGGCCTGGGGCACGTCGCTGGCCTGGTGGACCGTGTCGCTCGAAGACGAGGCGGAGCCGGTGCCCCATCCGGTGGAGGTGGCCGAGATCTTCTGGCTGTCGGCGGACGAATTGCTCGCCGAGCCGGCGCTGCTCGACGGCAACCGCGAGTTTCTGCTGGCCGCCCGCGAGGGCGTCATTCGGTTGTGAAACTGCACTGGCTGGGAACATCGCGGGCCGCTAATTACACTTCCGCAAAACGCCGAATCACCGCACACCGCCACCCACAATCAGGAGCCCTCCTATGGAACGAACGTTCGTGATGTTCAAGCCCGACTGCCTCGAGCGCGGATTGCTCGGCACGATCCTCACGCGGTTCGAGCAGAAGGGGCTGCGGCTGGTGGCGATGAAGATGCTCCGCGTCACGCCCGACCTCGCGAAGCAGCATTACGCCGAGCATGTGTCGAAGCCCTTCTACCCGAGTCTCGAGGAGTTCATCACGGCGGCGCCCGTGGTGGCGACCGTGTTCGAGGGGCCGGAGGTGATCCGCGTGGTCCGCGAGATGCTCGGCGCGACGAGCGGCCTCAAGGCGGCCGCCGGCACGATCCGCGGCGATTACAGCGCGAGCCGCCAGATGAACCTCGTCCACGCCTCCGATTCTCCGGAGTCGGCCACCCGCGAGATCGGCATCTATTTCAAGAAGGAAGACCTTCTCGAATGGGATCCCTCGCTCGCCTGCTGGCTGCAGGCGCCGGGCGAGGCTTGAAGCATTCATGAGCGTTCTCGTCTTCGGGCATCGCAATCCCGATACCGACGCCATCTGCTCGGCGATCGCCTACGCTGACTTTCTGCAGCAGACGACGCGGCCGGATGCCGTGGCGGCCTGCTGCGGCCCGCCCAACCAGCGCACGGAATATGTGCTCGCCCGGGCCGGACTCGCCGCGCCGAAGCTCGTGATGGACGTCCGCCCGCAGGTGGAAGACGTCTGCCGGCGCGGCATCGTCACGGCGTCGTTCGGCGATTCCTTCCACGAGGCCTACGAGCGGATGCGGAAGGGCGACCTGCGGGCGATCCCCGTCGTCGATGGCGACCAGCGCGTGGTGGGCGTGCTCTCCATCCTCACAATGATGGAGCTCTTCTTCACCGACGCCGCCGACACGACGAAGGCCCGCGCGGTGACGACGAGCCTGCAGAAAATCTGCGAGGTGCTCGGCGGCACGTTTCGCAACGCCGTCGCCCCGGAGCGGCCAGACGAATTGCTCGTGATGGTGGGCGCGATGAGCGCCGAGGGCTTCACGGAGCGGATGCAACGCTATCCGAGCGAGCGGGTGGTGGTAGTCTGCGGCGACCGGCCGTCGATCCAGTTGCCGGCGATCGACGCCCGCGTGCGGGCGATCGTGATCACGGGCGGCTTTCCGCTGGCGAGCGAGGTGGTGGAGATCGCCAAGGCCAAGGGCGTGTCGGTGATCTCGAGCCCCTTCGACACGGTCAATACGACGCTCCGCATCAAGTCGTCGCAGTTCATCGATCCGGTGGTCGAGCGGCAGGTGGTCACGGTGCCGGGCAAGCTTTCGGTGACGGAAGCCCGCGAACTCGTCGAGCGGTCGCCGCAGCCGGTGTTTCCGGTGGTGGGCGACGACGGCCGGCTCGTCGGCATGGCCTTCAAGACGGACCTCATCAGTCCGCCGAAGCCGCAGCTCGTGCTGGTGGATCACAACGAGCTTGGCCAGGCGGTGAACGGCGCCGAGGAGGCGGAGATCATCGAGGTGCTCGACCACCATCGGCTCGGCGGCGGCCTCAAGTCCACGCAGCCGATCCGGTTCGTGAACGAGCCGGTGGGGTCCACCTGCACGCTCGTCGCGCGGCAGTTTCGGCAGGCCCGGATCGTGCCGAAGCCGCCGATCGCCCTCTGCATGGCGTCGGGCATCATTTCCGACACGCTCTTCCTGCGGTCGCCGACGACGACCGACGTCGATCGCGATCTGCTCGGCTGGCTCAAGGGGCAGTGCGGCGTCGACCTCGATCAATACGCGCGGGAGTTTTTCGAGATCGGCTCGGCCCTGCGTTCGCGGACGCCGGCCGACGTGATCCGCGAAGATTGCAAGGAGTTTTCGGAGCACGGCGTGCGGTTTTCAATCTCGCAGATCGAGGAGACCGGCTTCGATCTCTTCTGGGAGCGGAAGGACGAGCTGCGGGCGGCGCTCGAGGCCTTCGCCGAAAAGCAGAAGCTCGACTTTTCGGCGCTCCTGGTGACCGACGTCGTGAGCAACGGGTCGCTCCTGCTCCTGTCGAAGGAGTCGGAGGCGTTTGAAGACATCAACTATCCCCGCCTCGACCGCAGCCTCTATCAGCTCGAGAACGTGGTCAGCCGCAAGAAGCAGCTGCTGCCGCTGATCTCGCAACTCCTCGGCTAAGTAGGACAGGCTTCAGCCTGTCACCGGTGGGACAGGCTTCCAGCCTGTCACCGGTGGGGCAGGCTTCCAGCCTGCTTGTTCGCTTTGACAGGCTAAAGCCCGTCCTACAGCGTACCCGCCGGCGTATCCGCCGCGAGCCGCTCGATCATGTCGCGGCAGGCCCGATCGACGGCCGTCTGCCACTGGCTCTCGGCGAGGCCGGCGTTCATCTCGGGTCGCGAGTGGGCGAAGATCACGTCGCGGGCGCTAACGACGATCGCCCCGAGCCCCTTCGCATCGAAGGCGCCGCGGACGTCGGCGGCGCGGCCGCCCTGTTTGCCGAAGCCGGGCACGAGGATCCAGGTGTGCGGCATGGCGGCGCGGAGTTCGTCGAGCTGTCGCGGCCAGGTGGCGCCGACGACGGCCCCGACGGCGCCGTAGTTCTCGCCGGCCGCGGTGCGCAGGGAGAGCTGCTCCACGCCGGCGGCGACATGTTCGTAGATCGTGCGGCCATCCGTCTTCAGGTCTTGGAAATCCTTGCTGCCGGGGTTCGAGGTCTTCACGAGGATGAAGATGCCGGCGCCGCGTTCGGCTGCGACCTTCACGAAGGGCTCGATCGAGTCGAGGCCGAGGTAGGGGTTGACGGTGAGCGCGTCGGCGGCCCAGGGGCCGGCGAGCCAGCCGTCGGCGTAGGCCTCAGCGGTGGAGCCGATGTCGCCGCGCTTGCCGTCGGCGAGCACGAGCAGCTGCTTGGAGCGGGCGTAGGCGATCACGTCGGCGAGCGCCGTCATGCCGTGGGGGCCGAGGGCCTCGAAGCAGGCGAGCTGCGGTTTCACGATCGGCACGAGCGGCGCGACGACGTCGATCACATCGCGGCAGAACCGCGTGAAGATCGGCGCGAGCGCCGCGGGGTCGGCAGCGGCGGCGGCGAGGGCAGGGGGGAGCGACTCGCGGCGGGGGTCGAGGCCGATGCAGGCGGGCGTGCGGCGGGCCTTGATGGCGGCGGTGAGGCGGGCGGAGAAGGAGTGGGGGGCTGTGGCCATGGAGTTTGTTCTTCTCGCGAGAAGCCGTGTTGAAGTGGTGTGGCGATTCTGCGATAGTGTGTCGGCCGATCGGTGGCGATGCGAGAGCCTTGCCTGCCGACCGGTGGTTTCGGGGCGTGGCGCAGTCTGGCTAGCGCGCTTGACTGGGGGTCAAGAGGTCGCAGGTTCAAGTCCTGTCGCCCCGACTTGCTGGCGTCGATGAAGAGGCCCACGCGGCCCGTCGAACACGGCGATAGCGGGTATCGTGTCGTGGTAGAGATCGTGTTTGTGGTCGAAGAGGCCCCGGAAGGGGGTTACACGGC
>JBIIQM010000078.1:0-15149 GCA_044342075.1 Pirellulales bacterium | reverse complement strand
GCGTCGAAGCTGCCGTCGGGGAAGTCGGTGCGACCGATGCTGCCCCGAAAGAGGACGTCGCCGCCGAAGACCAGCGTCGGCTTGCAGCCGTCGATCCGGTAGACGACGTGGCCCGACGAATGCCCTGGAATCTCGAAGACGCTGATCGCGAACCCCGCGAGATCGAGCGTCTCTTCGTCATCGAGCAGCCGGTCGGCCGGCGGGCTTATAAGCGCGATGCCGAAGGCGCCAGAGAGGTTACCCGCAGGGTCGCCGAGCTTTGAAGCGTCGCCGCGGCCGATCAAAATCGGCAGCCGCGGCCACTGGTCGCGGAGCACCTCGTTGCCGGCGATGTGGTCGGAATGGCCGTGGGTGAGCAGGATCGCGGCCGGCACGAGTCCGTTCGAAAGCACCCAGGCGATGATCCGGTCGGGCTCGAAGCCGGGATCAAAGACCAGGCATTCCGTCCGGCCCGGGCGGAAGAGCACGTAGCTATTTTCAGCGAACGGAGCCGACTCGATCCTGGCCACCCGGACGTCGGGGGCAGGCTCGAGGAGGTCGACGTGGGCCATGGGGGAACCTGCTGGCGGGCGGGCGAGGGTGGGCTCTTCGAGCATCGTCCGCCCCTGTCGACCGGGCAAGCACGTGTCATTTTGCAGGGAAAAACAGGCCTGCTTGGGCCCGGAACTGGGGTGGTCGCCCCTGGTGTGGGCCGCTAGACTCCCGCCTCCTCGCAGCGTTCCACGACCGAGAAAATCGCGTCGCGGACCCGCTGGCGGGAGCCGAAATGCGTGCCGCGAGTCGATCGGATTCGCGGGCTGTAACGGCCGATTCGCGATCGCTCATGCCCCACCGCCGGTGGGGCGATGACACAAGCATCTGTTTCGATCCATGGAGGGATGAGAGATGGTCGGTCTGGCAAAGACGCTGCTCGGCATTGGTGGCGGCATCGTTGTGTGTGCGGCGTCCGTGGTCTGCGGACCCGTCACCGCGGTCTTCGGTCAGGCGGCCGCACCCGCGACCCAACCGCAGGCTCAGGCCCCCGGCAATCTCGGCCCCGGGCTCCTGCCCAACGGCGGCCTGCCCCAAGGCAATGCCAACGCCGGTGACGCAGCCGCCTCGGCAGTCGGCGCCCACCCGCTGCAACCCGCCCTCGAGCTGGCTCAAAAAGGCCTGGCCGGCATTCGCACCAACATCCAGGACTATTCCGCGACCGTCGTGAAGCGGGAGCGGATCGACGGCAAGCTCGGCGAGCACGAATACATGTTCGCCAAGATCCGCCAGCAGCCCTTCAGCGTGTATCTCTACTTCCTCGGCCCTGACAGCGTGAAGGGCCAGGAGGTGATCTACGTCGACGGCCGCAACGACGGCAACATGCTCGCCCACGCCGGCAGCGGCGTCCGCGCGATGGTGGGCACCGTGTCGCTCAAGCCGCAGAGCATGCTCGCCATGCAGGGCAACCGCTATCCGATCACCGAACTCGGCGTCGAGAACCTGACGCGCCGTCTCGTCGAAGTGGCCGAGCACGACAAGAAGTTCGGCGAGTGCGAGGTCAACTTCTATCCCAACGCGAAGGTCAACGGCCGCATCTGCACCTGCATCCAAGTGGTGCATCCGGTGCCGCGCCGCAACTTCCGCTTCCACCTCGCCCGCGTCTTCATCGACGACGAGCTCACGATCCCGATCCGCTACGAGGCCTACGACTGGCCGCAGGAGCAGGGTGGTCAGCCGTTGCTCATGGAGGAATACACCTACATGAACGTGAAGACCAACAACGGCTTCACCGACGCCGACTTCGACCCGAAGAACACGGCCTACAAGTTCGGCGCGAAGTAGCGCCTGCTCGTAGACCGCTGCGGCAGGACATTCGAGTCAACGCGCCCAATCCGGCTTCGGGCGACCCGTACCCCGTCGCCGGACGCTCGCTACGGGCATCCTGCCCTTCGCTCGCTCGGATGCTGACGGCGCTTCGCCATCCTGGCTGCGCTTGTCAGCATACGCCGGCTCCCGGGGCACGGGTCGCCCGAAGCCTCCATCTCTAGTAGGACAGGCTTCAGCCTGTCTTGTTCAGCCTGTCTTGATTGCTGACACGCGCAAGCATGCGCGGAATTCAGCAGCGCAAAACGGTCTGGCAACCACCGAAGCGCCTCCGGTAGTGTCCGCCGCCCGGGAAGGATTCCGGGAACGAATATGAGCGGCTCGCATGGAGGTCGTCGGCTGATGCAGTACGGACGCAGTGTCTCGCGGGGCGGGTCGTTTTGGCTCGTGTTGTTCTTCGTCGTTTGCTCGGCATGTGCCGTCGCCGAGGCGGCCGGCCATCGCACCGCGAATTTTCTGGTCGAAGCCCCCACGGAAACGCTGGCTCGCCGCATCGGCGACGCCGCGGAGCAGTATCGGCACGACCTGGCCGTCGAGTGGCTCGGCACGCCGCTGCCGCGCTGGAGCCGCCCCTGCCCGATCAAGGCCCAGGTGGCGCCGCATCTCGGTGCGGGGGGCGCGACGAGCTTCGTCTTCGACGGCGGCGAGGTCTTCGGCTGGACGATGACGATCCAGGGGAGCGAGGAGCGGATCATCGATTCCGTCCTGCCGCACGAGATCACCCACACGATCTTCGCCAGCCACTTCCGCAAGCCGCTGCCCCGCTGGGCCGACGAGGGCGCCTGCACCACCGTGGAGCATCCCGTGGAGCGGGCCCGCCAGCACCGGCTGCTGATCGAGTTTCTCACCACCGGCCGGGGCATCGCCTTCCACGAGATGTTTGCGATGCGCGAGTATCCGGCCGATGTCTTGCCGCTCTATTCGCAGGGCTACTCGCTGGCCCGCTACCTGATCGAGCGCGGCGGGCGACACAAATACGTCACCTTCGTGGGCGATGGCCTCGCCTCCGACGACTGGCAGGGAGCGCTCCAGCGCCACTACGGCGTGGGGGGCGGACTCGCACAGATGCAGCAGATCTGGCTCGACTGGGTGAAGCAGGGCTGCCCCGCACCGCCGGCTTCGCTCGCCGCCGCGCCGCCGCGGCCGGTCACCGCGCCGGGCATGCTCGCCGGCGCGACGCGCGGCCAGAGCCCCGACCCGCAACCGGTCGCGCCGCCGCGCACGAGCGTGGCCGCCGTGTCGAATGCGTCGGGCCGTCGGTCGATCTACGCCCTCCAGGCCCGTCGCCTCGTCGAAGGAGACGAGCCCGAGCCGACCAGGTAGTAGGACAGGCTTCAGCCTGTCACCAGCTAGTAGGACAGGCCTCCGTGCCTGTCTCAGACAGGCAGAGACGCCTGTCCTACGCAAGGCAGGCTGAAGCCTACCCTACTTGCCGCGGGCGGGTGCGATCTGCGTGACCGAGCTCTCGCCGGTTGCCTGGGGTTCGACGATGAGTTGCGTGACGGTGACTTCGTCCGTGGGCACCGGTTCCGCCGCGCCAGACGCACTCCGCAGCCAGAGCAGCTCCCGCGCCGCGGCAGCGATCGCGTAGGCGACGAGCAACACGCCGGGCCACGAAGGGGAGAGCGTCACGAGCCAGGCCATCCCGAGCGTGGCGGCGATGCCGGGGAAAAACCAGCGGCCCATCCGCGACCAGTCGAACGATCCCCGCCGCGCGAGCCGCAATGCCGCGCCGCCGAGGGCGAGTGTCGCCAGGGTCGTGATCGCTCGGCCCGGCACCGAGGGATCCGACGGTCGGACGCCGCGGATCGTGAGCTCTCCCACCGCGGGATTCATGATCACGTGCGCCGCCACGATCGTCTCCCGGCCGCTCGCGACGAGCGCGACGGCCTCGGGCCATGATCCATCCGCCACGGCCTCCTTCCAGCGGCTCTCGACGAAGGCACGCAGCCGATCCTGCTCAGGCCCGGATGTCGCCGCGATCGCCCGGTCGAAATCCGCCTCGAGCCGACCGAGGGCGGCCTTGCGTTCGGCGGCGATCATCGCCGCATCGACCACGACCGCCGGCTCCGCCACCCGCAGCGCGAGCCCGCGCGGCGCACGGAGCGTCCACACCACCCGCGTGCACGGCAGCCCGACGATCGTCGGTGCCGGCAGCTCCACGGGCGCGCCCTCCACGAGCCTGGCGCCCAACTCCCCGGCAAACACGACGACCAGCGAACGCGGCCAACGGACATCATGCAGCCGCAGCTCCCACTCGTTCGACTGCCCCGAGAGCGACGGCACGCCCGGCACCAGGGCATGGCCGTCCACGAATGCGTCGTACAACCGCATGCCGGGGGGCAGCCGCAGCCGCACCAGCGGATCCTGGCCCAGCATCTCGAACCGCGCGAGGCCCCAGGCGCGGCCGCGTTCCTCGACGTTGAATTCGATGTCGGCAAGCTCGACGCGCGGCCCCTTCGATTCGCTCGCGGCGAGGATCGCGGCGTCGGCCTCCGCGGCGCCGGTCGCGTCGGCCGGGCGGCCCTGCGCCGACGACGGATCGGCGGCGGGCTCATCGTCCAACACGTAGACGGGCGGCCGCTCGTCGGCGAACAGTTCGGTCGAGCGGTCGAGGATCGTGGACCGGGCCGCCGAGTTCCACGACACCGCCATCGGAACGCTGTCATCGAGCACCGCCCGCACGATCGGCAGCAGCCCCTCGCGGGCGGGCGCGACGGGCAGATGGGCGGCGAGCTCGAGTCGAAACCGCCCAGCCCGCGGCTGCTGCACGACGGCCTCCACGCGGTCGGCTGCGACTCGCGTCCAGCGCACGTCGATCGCACCGCGATCAACCGGGTCGAGCGGCTGCAGGCTCTCCTCGAAGAGGCTGATCCGGTCGATCACGCTGCCTCGCGGCACATCGATCGGCACCGCGACGAGCGCGGCCGAGCTCGCGTCGATCCGCGCCTCGAGCTCGAAGCGGGTCTGCGCCTCGAATAGCCGCACCGAAAGATTCTGCGTGCCGGGCAGGGCCTGCCGGCGCCGCTCCGTGGTGATCCGCGCCCGCTGCATGCGGCCCGAGTCGGGCAGCGCAGGCGCCGCGGCCAGCGTCGCCCCACCCTCCGCGACGGTCGCCGCCTGCACCTGCTCCGTGAACCAGGCATGCGTCTGGAGCGCGGGATCGTTTTCCCGCGGTGGCAGCGTGACCGCGGCGGCGGGCAGCGCCACCTCGACCGCGAGGCTCGGCGACGGAAGCAGGCGGGTCGTGCGGCGATCGATGGCGACTCCTTCGAGCCAGACCTGCGGGAGGTCGAACGAGCCGACCGGATCGACGAGCGGCATGCGAAACGGGATCTCGATCCGCACCGCGCCGCGTTCGGGGATCGAGCGACCCACGAAGAAGCGGTTTCCACCCAGCGGCCGAATCACGATGCCCGGCTCGAGAGGCTCGATCAGGGTGAGCCGCGGATCGGCCACCACGACGACCGACGAGAGGATCTCCTCCGCCGCGTCGATCTCGTAGACGGCGTTCACGCGACAGGCATCGAGATCCCAGAAGACGTCGTTGCGGCTCTCGGACGACCGCACGAGCCCGGCGATCGCGGTCCGGCCGTCGAGCGACCGCACGAGCTGCACGACCGCGGCGCGCGACACATCATGCCGCGTGCGACCGTCGCCATCCGCGGCGAGCCGCGGCGCCACGGTGAACGGCCCATCCCGTGGACCGCGCTCGCAGACGACCGGCGCGGCCGCCATCTGCCCGCCGACCGGCTCGCGAAGAACGAGCGCTCCGGACGGCGCCGGCGGGATGTCGATCCGCGTGTATTCCAGGTCACCAGCCCGGGTCACCGCCGGCTCCACGTCGATCTCGATGCGATGCCGGCCGGCATCGGGCAGCCGCAATCGCACGCTGCGATCGCCCGCTTCCGGCCGCACCGCGAGAGGCCGGCCGTTGATCAGCGCCGACGAGGCGACCCAGCGGCCGCCGGCGGCCCCCTGGCCGAGCACGAGCATGGCGCCCGCATCCGCATCGACGTCGATCGCAAGCCGCCAGGCCGCGGTCGGCAGGCTGTCGTCCGCCGCCACGCTCGCCTGCACGTCCACGTGCATCACGCGCACCGCCGCGGATGGATCGCCGCCTTGGCGCACGAGCATGCGAAAGAGCGACTCCGGCACGAGCGCCGTCTCGCCGCCATCGACGGGCGTGATGAAGACCCGCAGCGGCTCTCGCCTTAGCGCCTCCGCGCGCATCGGCGACTCCGCGCGGGCCGACGGCGCTACGAGGCAGGCGATGAGCGCCGTCGCCACCGCCATCGGCACCGGCGCGCGAGAATCGCGCAGCCTCCACGCCTCGAGACACCATGCCGCCACCGCGGCCCACCAGGCCGCCCGCGCGATCATCTCGTAGGGGCTCACGACCCACAGCGCCGTCAGCGCCGTGACGATGCACAGTGCAAAGGGCAGCCAGGACCGAATCCGTGCCAGCCCGAGAGAGACGAGGGCGATGGCGAAGCCGGCCAGGATCGCACACCCGCGCAGGAGACTGGCGCGGATCACGAGCAAGCTTCCTTGCCCGCTGGCCGACGGCACGAGCAGCCGTTCCCGAAAGCCCTCGACGATCGAAGCCGAGGCGGCCGGCGCCGCCGGGGATTCGCCGGAGCGTGGCTCGCTTCGGCCGCTGTTGAAAGCTGGCCTGAGCAGCCGGGCGCCGAGGAGCCGCTCGATCCAATCGGGGGATTCAAAGCCGGCGCCACGGCATGCCGCCGGCACCGCCACGTCGAGCGGCGGCGGCATGAGCACGCGCCAGGTCCGCTCGAGCACGGGCAGGTCGAGCACTCCCGGGCTCGGATCGACCCGCCAGACGCCGATCCCCGGCGCTGCGTCCGCGACACTGCGCACGATGGCCTGCAGGCGACGGCGGCCCACGGGCAGGTCGATCGTCACCGTTTCCTCGTCGAGGCGGTCATTGGAGGCAAGCCGCACGCCGTCGATCAGGATGCCCTGCAGCCGCCTGCCCGCCGGCAGCGAAAGCGTGACGGAAGACCGGCCGTGATTTTCGATGTCGTAGACCGTCTCGTATTCGGTCTGCCCCGAGGTGTGGCACCACAACCTCGTCTCCTCGCTCCAGGCCCAGGCGCGGGAGTCGTCGCCGCCACCGCCCGGAATCACTTCCGCGACCGTCTCCTGCGGGCCGACCGCCGCGGGAGACGAAGGAAACGAAAACTCTCCGATCGTGTCCGGGAGCTGTTCGGCATCGTCCCCGCGCTGCCCCTCCGGCGCGATGCCGCGAGGGGGCAATTCACCGAGCCGATGGTTGAGCACCTGCGCCCGCGTGCGGCCGCCGTCGCGGATCACCACCTGCCCCGCCTGCCTCACGGCGCCATCCACCCAGGCGAGCGGCACCGGCAGCGGCGTTGCAAACGGCACCGTGCGGATGGCGCGAACCGTCAGCGGCTCGCTGACCGGCGGGGCGATCTCGACCAGCCACGATTCGGCGACGGCGGTGGCATTCGCCTCGCCGCGACGGCCGCCGGGCGCCGACTCGATCCGCCGCGCGGTCACGGTGCCGGTCGCCGGCGGGAGCAGCGACCATTCCAGCAATCCGTCCATCGGCTCGGAAAACTGGACGACCAAGGCATCGAGCTCGGAGGTGTCGGGGCGGCATTCGAACGTGAACGATTCGGTGAGCCGATCATCGCGGGCGGTGAGCCGCACCTGCACGTACGCATCAAGGGGCGGACGACGGCGCACCAGCCGCGCCTCCCAAGCCGGCAGCCGGGCGCCGGCGGCGGCCCAGCCGCGCGTGGCCCCGTCTTCGGCGAGTGTCACCAGCCGTGGAGCGAGTGGTTCGTCGAGGAATCGGCCTGCGACCGGCTCGACCGTCGCATCGGGGTTCGTCTTGAACGCAATGATCGCTTGATCCGCGGCTTCGCCTTCGAGCGACACCATGTCGATGTCGGCGGACGAGAAGCTCGCATCGAGCGGAACACCGGCTCGATGCCCGGTGATCCGGAGCCCGAGGCCGCGGGCGGGCGTCGCCGCCACCGTCAGACCGACCCGCAGCGTGGCCTGCGGGCCATCGCGCACCACCTTCCATTCCACAGGTTCGCCGGCGACGGGCGCCGAGCGACGCCGCGGCGGCAGGATCCGATCGCCGGCCTGCGGCCATTCCACCGCCTCCACCGAGTCGATGATCCACCCCGGGGCCACGCGGGCCTTCACGTCGAAGGCCTCACCGCGCAACACGCGGATGTCGCAGGCGGCGCGGCCGAGCACGATCGCGGGAGTGATGTCGATCGTGGTCACCCGGGCCACGTCCCATTCGGGATCGCGGGGCGCGACGGCCGCTCGCACCATCGCCCGCGGTCCCTGCTGCTCCACGTTCACCGTCGGCTGCCGCACGCCGAAGGGGGCCGCCGCCTCGCCCGCCACGCCCGCCGCGCCCACCGCGAGCGGCCAGCCGGAGGCCGCTTCCGGCGTGACGGCCAGGCACTCGTCGAACTCGATCTTCGCGAGCGACAGATCCTGTGCGAGCCGCACCACGATGCCTCCTCCGGCCCAGCGCGGCGGCGGAGCGCGGACGAGCGGGAGCGGCGCGACAGAAGCGTCGCCCTTCGCCGCAGCGGCAAACGGAGCGACCGCTTCGACCACCACGCTCTCCATCGTGCCGGCCGCGGCAGCCGGCAGCGTGATGGAAACCGTGCTGCGATCGGGCGATTCCGACCAGACGAGCTCCCGCGCGGTGGCATCCGCCGCAGTGGCCGCTTCGCGATCCGGCACGAAGACGCGCAGCACGTCGATCGTCGGATCCTTCTCGAGTTCGAGCACGTCCTCGGTCCACGCCGTTGCGGGGATCACCCTGGCGGAGAGCAGCGCCTGCCGGCCACGGATCAGCGCGTCGGTCCAGACCGCGAGCCCAGGAGGATCGCGGTCAGCGTCCACGAGCATCACGTCGAGCGCCTTGGTGGGCCCGACCTCGAGCCGCCACACATTCGGCTGAACGGGGATCGCCTTCGCACCGCGCACGATCGGCCGGACGCCTGCCGGCAGTCGGAACGTCACGGTCGATCGCACGGCCGGCACCATCGGCAGCGAGAATCCCTCGGCCATGCCGCCTTGCGCCGCCGCGCTCCAGACACAACGGTAGGTGCCGGGCTGCTTGACCGGGATCGCGAAGCTTCCGTCGCCGCGGCCGAAGATGACCACCTCGCCGGTGCCCGCGGCGGTGACGGCTTCGGCCCGCGTCACGCCGAGCGTGCCCAGCGCCATCTCGCCCGCGAGGCCCAAGCCGATCTCGAACTCGAGCGTGCCGTCGATCGCGCCATCAGCGCTGATGGTGGCATCGTACCGTGCGGCATCGGCCACGAGCGGCAAGACAGGTGCGCCCGCTGCGGCCCGGTCAGTCCCGGGCTGCGCGACCGCCTGCTCGAATTCGCGGAGCGACATCGGCACATAGCGTTCGTCGCCCAGCGGCACGTCGGCGATCGCGCCGCGCGGCACGTGCACCCGCATGAACGTGAGCGGCCGATCCCCCGCCTCGCCCGGTGCGGCAGGCTCTTGGGCCACGGCGCAAGCCGCGACCCAGCCCGCGGCCACGGTCACGAGCAGGCCCCGGACCCGCGGCCACAGACGAAACGACGATCCCATGCAGTTGACGGTGCCGATCATGATGCCGAGCGGCCGGGCGCGGTCGCGCTCTCGTGGGATTGCATGGCCGAAGGGGCGATCACGAGCGACGCCGCGGGGACGAACCGGGTCGACGACCCGCCCGTCACGATCGGCGCGAGCCGAGGACGGCCGGTCGCGGCCGGCCGCTCGACGAAGAAACGCAAGCCCGCCGCCACGAGGGAGAAGACGAGCCCCGGCACCGCGGCCTGCGCGAACAGCGGCGCGAGCTCCGGCATGGCCGCCGCCGCGAGCACGAGCCCGCTCGCCAACGCGAGCACGACCGACGTGCGGCGCACCGCCGGCCGATAGACGAACGCGAGCCCGAGGGCGAGCGCCGGCCCCGACACGGCAAGCACGAGGAGCCATGTCGGCACGATCCAGACGCGGGCCGCGCTGGTAAACCCGACACCAGAATAGACGGCCCGGCGCTCGGCGAGCGGCGCATCCACCGGCGGCGCGAAAGAGCCCGCGCTGCCAAGACCGGCCGCGAGCCGTTCACCGCTCGAGCCCGTGTCGGCGCGCACCCACGAGGCCAGCACTTCGCGGGATACGACCGGGACGCGCTCGAACCCAAACGCCCCCCAGCTCCACTGCTGCTGGGCCGTCCACCGCGCCGGCGGCACCACCACGTGCTGATCGGCCTCCAGCCGCAGCTCCCAATAGAACCTTCGCAACACCGCCCCCTCGGCGAACACCGGCGGAGCGAGCACCGCCGCCGCGGGCATCCCCGCCGCGCTGATCCCGAAGAACCCGCTGCGCTCTTGGCTCGACGCGATCTGCAAGAGCCACGCGCTACGATTGACCGCGACCGGCCGCGGCAGTTCGACCGTCACGCGGCCGTCGGGCCGCACGGCCCCCGGCACCAGCTGACCATCGAGCCGCACCTCCACGGCGCCAGGATCGGTTTCGCCGCCCCGCAGCGGCAGGAAGCCTTCCGGCAGCGAGAGCGAAATCCGCTCGGCGGAGGTCGCGACGGCATATGTATAGATGTCATCGCGGCGGTCGGGCAGGAGCCGCGTCTCGAGCCAGGCCGCCTCGACCACCGTCTCTCCAGCCGTCGAGCGTTGCCGGGCCGAGATCGCCAGCGGCACTATCGTCTGCGGCTTGGCGGCCGTCCACGATCGGGCCGACGCGGACGACTGCAACCCCGCATCGCGGGTCCACGCGTCGCCCCGCACGTCGACGGCCAGTTGATCCTGCGCGAAAAGCGTGAACGTCTGCTGCGAGATTCGCACCCCGTCCGGAGTCACGATCGGCAGTTCCTCGGCCACGGTCGTCTCGGGGGGGATCGACGCGGTGGGAATCGAATATCGAATCGCGAGCTCGCCGCTGCCGAGGAGCGGCACCGGCAACATCGCGCGCAGCAGCGTCTGCGCCGGGGGCGGGCTTTCGAAGTCGCCTTCCTCGTCGCCACTTCCGCGGGGCTCGGTCAGCTCTTCCGCGACGAACGGCTGCAGCAGCTGCCCTGCCTGGCGGACTTCGAGCGTGCGCGATCGCACGATCGACTCCGGCACGACGAGGTCGATGAATTCGAGCGGCACGTGCGCGACCTGGAAACGCACCGCCTGCTCGACGATCGTGTCGGCCTCGTCGATCGTCGCCTGCGTTGAAACGGTCGCATCGACCCGCCGCGGCAGAAACCGACGCGACGCCGCGAAAGTGCCCTCGACGCCGTCGAGCCGGTAGGCGATCGTCGGACGATCACCGTCGCCGCGCCGTCCCGCAGACGCGATCTGCCGCACGAGCCCCTTGATGGCATCGGTGTCGGGAAGCACCTCGATGTCGCTCTGCGACGTGATGATGACGTTCGCGGGGCCGACGAGGTCGGCCCGCGGCACGGGCGTCTTCCAGGAAAGACGGTCGGCCGACCGCTCGATGGAACGACCGGCGCGGATCTCGACGACGGCGTCGCCCGTGAGCGGCTGGAGGAATGGGATCACGAGCGCTTTCGATTCGCCCGACACGGCGGAGGTGTCGACGAGGCTCGAAGGGCCGACCTCGTCGATGCCCCAGCCCTCGAGGCCGACGACGATCCGCGACACCGGAGCCCCGCGCACCGACACGCGAAACCGCGCCTCCAGCGCGATGCGGGTGGCGCCGATCTCATAGCGATACTCGGGCTCCATGACGACGCGGCTGCCGCGGGGCCGCACCCGCAGCGGCAGCGATGCCGGCTGCGACTCGTAGGCGAAGGCGGCCACGAATCCCGGCTGCCGCGCCGAAGACGGCGGATCGATCCGGCGATTGCGGGCAAACTCGTCCCACTCCAGCTGCCAGTCTCCCTCGACGACGAGGCTGGTGCGGCCGCGCTGCCGCCATGACGGAATGCCCTCGATCGCAAAGCCCTGCGGCTCGAAGGCCTCGCCGCCCGACGCATCGATGGGCCGCTCGCAGGCGAGCTCCACCACCGCGGCGCCCGTGGCCGTCCGTTCCACCTGCACCACCGCGATCGGCTGCTCGTCGGAGCCGGCGCGTTCCACGAGGGCCGCCGGTGGACGCACCGCCTTGAGCGCGGCCTTCGGCGGCAGGGCGATCCGGATCGTCTCGGTTTCGGCCGGGAGGTTGTCGAGGCGGATCACGGCGTCGATGACCGCGATGCGGCCGTCGATCCGCACCAGGCTTTCCACCGCGGACTGGGCCGACGCCGTGCTCGGCGACTGCCCCGACTCGCGCGCCGCCACGCGAATCTGCGTGGCGCCCGCCAGGCCGGCACAGGAGATGACGCTGCCGCCGCCGGCCTGCGCCGGAGCCACCCGCGGCTCGACCACCGCCGGCCGCACCGTCACCACCGGATCGGTCCGCGGCGTGCGCAGTTCGACGAGCGATGCCGTCGCGCCCGGCAGCCGCAGGCGGATCGATTCCGCATTCGGCGCGGCCTCGACGGCGGCGGTGCCGACGAGCACCACGCTGTGCCGCGCATCGGCCTTGCCCTCGAACCATCCTTGGTAGCCGCGCTCCTGGACGTCGGCCCCCGGATCGACGGCCAGCAGAAAGCGGCCCTCCCCCGAGTGCTTCGGTTCGCCGGTGATCACGAAGCCGCCGAGCTCCAGCGGCACGCTCACCCAGCCCGCGCGGATCTGCCGCACCGTAAGCGTGACCGTGAGCGGGGCCGATGCGTCTCCCGATCGCCCGCCTTCCGCGAGATTGCCCGCCACCTGGATGCTCTCGAGCACCGCGGCCGGTGTCTCGGGCAGTCCCGGCAGCCCCTCCTTGAGCCGCAGGAGATCGACGAAGTCGCGGTAGCGAAAGCCGGGCACGGGCACGAGCTGGCCGGCGTCGTCGCGCAGATAATAGATCTCGGGCGCCACCTGCCTCACCGCGGCGGAGCCATCGCCGCGCGGAGGCCCCTCGGCCGACTGCCCGGCCGCACTGCCGCCGATCGCCACGAGCCATGCGATCAGCATGGTGAAGGCGACTGCGCCGGAAGGCCGCGATGATGTGAAACGAGGGAATAGCATCAAGGTTGCAGGGATTCGCGGCTGGGGGGATTCGCGACGGAGGGTGGTCGCTGCGACCACGCGCAGCCCACCCCTCGACAGTAGCTTGCAGACTACCCCCACGCACGCATTTCCGTCACGTTTCAGGGCCGGCAGCTCCGCAGCCCGCAGTCCCGGCACAATCGGCTCAACCGGACCGTTCGCAGCCGTCCATGAACCGCTGCAGGCATTCGAGCAGTTGTGGCGTGCAGGCGGTGATGAACGAGGGCGCCTCCAGCGAGACGGGGCCCGACGAGCCACCGGCAAACGGACCGATCGCCGCGCCCGCCTCGGCGGCGATGAGCAGGCCGGCCGCGACATCCCAACTGGCGATCCGCCGCACCCAAAAGGCGTCGAGCCGGCCGCAGGCCACGTAGGCGAGATTGATCGCGGTCGATCCGGTGCGCCGCACGGCATGCACGTGGGGCAGCACGGCGAGAAAATCGGCGACGGCCTGCGAATCGCGGCCCACATGCGGCGGGAAGCTCACGGCCACGAGCGCGTCGACCGGATCCTCCTTGCGGGCGGCGGCGATCCGGCGGCCGTTCAAGAAGGCACCGCCGCCGGCCCGCGCGGTGAAGCACTCGTCGTGCACCGGATCGTGGATCGTCGCGGCGAGGATCTCGTCTCCCCGCGCCAGCGCCACCGACACGCAATAGGCCGGAAAGCCGTGGACATAGTTGGTGGTGCCGTCGAGCGGATCGACGTGCCAGTGAAAACCGCCCGCGTCTCCCGCCCCGCCGTGGCCATCGTCGTGGATCGTTTCCTCGCCGATGAACCCGTGGTCGGGAAAGGCCTCGAGGACGATCCGCCTGATCTCGCGCTGCGAGGCGATGTCGGCCTCGGTGACGAGATCGCGCGGCCCCTTGTTCGACACGCCGAACTTGCCGAGCCAATCCTGCAACACGCGGCCACCGGCACGCGCGGCGGCCTCACAGACCTCGAGATGATCCTTCATGCTTCTTGCACACCCATCGCATGGCCGCGGACCACGCTACAATCCTGCCTTCGAATGACATTGCTTCTCACGGCGACGCAGGATCATAGCATGGCAGCCCCCCCAGCCCCCCACTGGACGCTCACGGACCACGTCGCTCGCGCTGCGCGCCACGTGCGCGATGCGTCGATCGATCTCGACCGGCCGACCGACGGGATCGCCGTTGCCGCGCGGGCTGCCGACGCCGACCACCTGCTCGGCATCGACCTGCGGTCGGCCGCGCGGCTCGCGGAACGCTGGGCCCGCGGCGGCGACGTCACGGCGGTGTATGAAACGACCGACGCCCGCCGGCTGCGGGCGACGGCCATGTGGCGGCTCGATTCCGCAGCGGCCGCGCTGCCTCGTGGGGTCGCGATCTGGGAGCTTGTGATCTCGGCGCAGACATCGCTGCTCGAAAGCGATTCCTCGATCGCCGTCGTGTCACGCGTCGCGGCGACGGACCTCGTCCCGGTCGGCGCCGGCGGCGTCTTGGCCCGGCGCGGTGGCGAAACATCGGTGCTGATCCTCGTGCATCCCGACGACCTAAAGAAGGTTTCCTCCGAGCACCGCGCCGGCCGCGGCTCGATCTCCTGCTGGCTCTTTTCCGCGGCCGTCGAGAAGGGCGTGCTCCTGCGCAGCCGCGTCTTGGCCGCGATCGGCCCGGCCGAGGGCGACACCACCTGGGCCGCCGCGGTCGCCGACACCTTCGCCGCCTCACCCCCGGTACTCACGACCTAGCGCTCGTGTAGACGGGCAGGCTTCGGGTGACCCGTGCCCCGGGAGCCGGCGTATGCTGACAAGCGCAGCCAGGATGGCGAAGCGCAGTCAGCATCCGAGCGAGCGAAGGGCAGGATGCCCGTAGCGAGCGTCCGGCGACGGGGTACGGGTCACCCGAAGCCGGGTTGGGCGCGTTGACCCTAAAGCCACGAGCCCGCGTTTGCCGCGGCCCATGATGCTGGTTTAGGCTCTCCCCCATGAACGCCCCCGCCGCGAAGCCCGCCGATCACCAGCCTCCCGAGTGCATCGCAATCCTCGGACTGATGCCGCCGGTGACGCTCGAAGACGTGAAGCAGGCCTATCTCGTCAAGGCCCGCACGATGCACCCCGACCGGGGCGGCGATCCCGAGCAGTTCGTCCGGCTGCAGAAGGCGTTTGAAGACGCGAACGAATACGTGAAGTTCAAGGCGGGC
>JBIIQM010000140.1:0-4583 GCA_044342075.1 Pirellulales bacterium | reverse complement strand
CCGCCTGCTCCGCCGAGAAAGCGAGCCGCTCTCGCAAAGGCAGCGGCACGGTGCGATGGGTGCCACCCACGAAGGCGATCGTCATGGCGCGGCCTCGCTGCTGGCGGCCGGTGTCGGCGCGACCGGTGGCACGCCATGCCGCGTGGAGCCCAAAACGCCCCAGAGGATCGAGCCGGTGAGCACCGCGAAGCTCACGAGCGAGAGCCAGGCCGTGGTGCGGGCGCCATCGGGTCGCCGGGCCGCCCCACGCGACACGATCGCCGCCACCGCGAGCCAGGCGACCAGCCCGCCCATGCGGAGCACGACGGGATCGTTCCAGGGCACCGTCTCGAGCAGCCCGCGGCGAAGGTTGACGGCATTGAGCACGAGGCCGGAGATAAAACCGGCCGACGCCGTCCAGGCCGCGATCGTGCCTGAGCGGCGGGCCGTCAGCGAGAGTTTCTCGAGGCTCGGCATGCGGAAGCCCTGTGCGGGCGACTGCTTCCGGGCGAGCCGCCCCGCCTGGATCAGCCACATCAGCGCCGCGATCGCGCCGATCGCCACGGCCACGCTCGCCGCGAGATTGAAACTGCCGTGGATCGTGCCCCAGATCTGCGTCGCCGGGCTCTGCGGAAAAGGCTCGCGGCTCGAGAGCTGGGCCGCCCCGATGAGCCCGAGCACGATCGGCAGCATGAAGAGCCCAAACGGCGTCTTCGGGTTCGACGCCATGAGCCAGAGATAGCCGCCGGCCAGCACCCAGGCCGCGAGCAGATACCAGTCGTAGGCGCTCGAAAGCGGCACGGCCGGCGTGTTCACCGCGCGCCAGAGCAGAAAGAGCGTGTGGGCGAAGAGACCAGCAGAGGCGAAGGCGACCATCACCGCCCCGCGCACGCCCGAGCGGAACACCAGCCGCGAAGCCTCGCAGGCCAGCGCCACAAGGTAGCTCGCAGCGAAGCAGACAACGGAGATGCGCGACACGAATTCAGGCATTGTGAATCACGAGGGTCCGATGACCCGTCTCCGGCCCAGAATCAGCTCATTCTAGTTCGCATTTCAAAGAGCTGTAGTGAAGGCCCACTAAATGCGAGCGGGAAGGCGAAGGGATCGGCGGAAGCTCGACGAGCGTTAGGAACTTTCGACCTCCTGGGGAATGCATCGCCGTAGGTCGTCAGCGGAGAAAGTTCCTCCGCGAGGAGACTTCTGCCGTCCCTGAGCCGGCGCACCATCCAAACGGGACTGGATCCCGGGGTATACTCTTTAAAATGCCCCCCGCGTCATCCACCCTCGACACCACCTCGCCCGCCGAACGCCGTCGGCAGTCATTGATGATGCGGGCCTGCCGGCTCGAGCCGGTGGAGCGCACGCCCGTCTGGCTGATGCGGCAAGCCGGCCGCTACCTGCCCGAGTATCGCAGCGTGCGGGAGAAGATGGGCTTTCTCGATCTCTGCAAGAACCCGCGGCTCTCGGCCGAGGTGATGATCGCCACCGTGAACCGGCTCGGCGTCGATGCCGCGATCATCTTCAGCGACCTCCTGCCGATCCTCGAACCGATGGGGATGGATCTGGAGTTTGCCGCCGGCGAGGGTCCGGTGATCCACAACCCGATCCGCGAGGCGGCCGAGGTGGCGAGGCTCAAGGAGCTCGTCGACCTCGACCAATTGTCGTTCGTGATGGACGTCGTGCAGGCCACCCGCGCCGGCCTCGACGACTCGATTCCCGTGATCGGCTTCGCAGGCGCGCCCTTCACGCTCGCCAGCTACTGCGTGGAGGGGGGCGGCAGCCGCGCCTGGCTCCACACGAAGACGCTCATGTATCGCCACGAATCCGCCTGGCACGATCTCATGGGCCGGCTCGCCCGCGCGATCAGCCGCTATCTCGTCGCCCAGATCGACGCCGGCGCCCAGATCGTGCAGCTCTTCGACAGCTGGGTGGGCTGCCTTTCGCCGGCCGACTATCGCCGCTACGTCCTGCCGCACAGCCGCGCGGCGCTCGCCGAGGCCGCGAAGCGGGCGCCCGCGATCCACTTCGCCACCGGCAATCCGGCGCTCCTGCCGCTGCTGCGCGAGGCGGGCGGCTCCGTCATCGGCATCGACTGGCGGATCGACCTCGACGAGGCCTGGAAGATCGTCGGCCACGATCGGGCCGTGCAAGGCAACCTCGATCCGGCGGTGCTCCTTTCCGACCGCGACACCGTCCGCCGCCGCACGCAGGAGATCCTCGCCCAGGCCGGCGGCCGGCCCGGCCACATCTTCAATCTGGGGCATGGCGTCTTGCCGCAGACGCCCGTCGAGAACGTTCTCGAACTGATCGCCACCGTGAAAGGCGCCTGACGCGGCGAGCCCCTCGCCAACGCGGCACCCGGCGGGGTATGCTCGCGTGTTGCGCGCCGGGCGAGCATTCCTGCCGTTTCGTCGCGCGCAAACCCGAATCACCACTGGGCGCGTGCAGCATGACGAGTCTCGAAAAGCGGCTGTTTCACCTCTTCGAAAAGGCCGACATCACCAAGGCCAAATCGCTCGGCCCCGTGCGGATCTCGTGCCCGCGGGTGGGGCAGGTGCGGGCGACCGTCGCCGACGAATCGGGGGAGTCGCAGGACGTGCTGCTCGAACTCTCGGCCGGCCGCCGCGGCGGCATGACGCTCGAAACCACGAGCACGTCGGAGAAGGGGCGGCATGGCAAGCCGTGCGCGACGCTGGCCGCCGTTTTGCTCGAGGTCGATCGCCGCGGCATCTTCTCGAGCATCCACGATCACACGCCCGTCGCGCTCCAGGTGGTTCCGGCCGACGACGTCGTCGATGAAGACGAGGCCTTCGAGCCCGAGCAGGAGCCGGCCGACGAGATCGTGCCGCCGACGAAGCCATCCGGTGCGCCTGCGCGGTCGGCGGCGGGCACGACGGCCGCCGTCGCCCGCCCCGTCGCAAAGCCGGGCGCCCGCCAGCCCGCCTGGGCGACCGATCTCGAAGAGCGGCGCCGGCTGGTGGAGCCGGCGATGCGCGCCCCGGGGCTCGCGATTGCCGATGGCCGACGGTCGGCGGGCGCGCTCGTCTTCCTGCTCGACATCGGCGCGTCGAGCGACAGCCATGCCGCCGTGTTGATTCCGAGTCGGATGCAGCTCGACGTGGCCGGCAATGCCTCCGGCCGGCCGCGGCCGATCGTGATCGGACCGGGGCAGGACGCCGAATATGAATCGCTCGACGCGCAGGAGCGTTCGATCCTCTCGCAGCTCGTCGGCACCGCCGCGGTCGGCGAGGTGGGATCGGCTGAATCGCTCGAGCGCCGGACGATTGCCCGGATCGCCGTGAGCCCGCAGGCCGCCCCCGCGCAGCTCGCGCTGCTCTGCGAGACGGGCCGGCTCGTGATCCAGCCCGAGCCACGCCGATCGCCTGAGACCGTGATCCCGATGACCTGGGACGGCGGCCGGCCGTGGGAGTTTGCGCTCGTGCTCGAGCCGGAAGACGTGGTGAGCTACAAGGCGGAGAGCGTGGCCGATCTCGCGGATGGGGAGCCGAAGCTGCCGCGGCCCAGCAAGGCCACGCTGCGCGGCATGCTCGTGCGCGGCAGCCAGCGGAAGGACCTCAAGGAGCCGCGGGCGATCCTCCGGTCGGGCCTCGTGATTTTTTCGGACCGAATCTCGCGGCTGGCCATCGGCGAATCGGGCGGCTGGAGCACCGCGACCGGCTGGATGGAGCAATTCGAGCGCCGCGGGCCGATCGAGTTGGCGGGATCGCAGACCGACGGGCTCGTCGAACGGCTCGCCGGCCTCGCCGAAGTGCCGCGGCTCGAGCTGCCGGCCTGGACGGGCTGGCGGATCGAGTCGGGCGTGCCGCGGCCGAAGCTCGTGCTCGACGATTCGCCCGCCGTTTCCACCGACGAGGAGCCGGGCGAGACGGCGCCGCGCCGTGGCCGGCGCCGCGCGGCGCCGCGGGTGCAGCTCGCCGGCCGCATCTGGTTCGACTACGGCGGCATGCAGATCGCCGCCGACGATCCGGCCGGCGGCGCCGCCGACACCGCGCGGCGGATCTTCGTCCGCCGCGACCGCGCCGCCGAACGGGAGGCGCTCGGAATGCTCCCGCGGTATGGCGCCGTCGCGCCCAAGCGGAGCGACGACGACGAGATCATCACGCATCACGTGGAGATTCCGCGGGCACGGCTCGATGCCTCCGTGCCGGCGCTCGCGGCCGCCGGTTGGGCCGTCGAAGTGGCGGGCCGCCGCTATCGCCCCGCCGGCAGCGTGGCCTGGAACGTGACCAGCGGCATCGATTGGTTCGAACTCTCGGGCACGATCGATTTTGGCGGTGTGACGGCGGAGATGCCGGCCCTGCTCGAGGCGCTGGCCCGCGGCGAGCGGTCGGTCGAATTGTCGGATGGCTCCGTGGGCATCCTGCCCGAGGGCTTCGCGGAGCAGTTCGAGCCGATGGCGGCGCTCGCCACGAAGCACGACGGGCGGCTGCGGTATGGTCGCATCCAGGTGGCTCTACTCGACGCGCTGCTCGCGGGGCAGCCGCGGTCGCAGGTGGACGAGGCCTTCGAGAAGATCCGCGAGGAGCTTTCCCGCGGCGAGCGGCCGGAAGCGGAGGACGAACCGGAGGGATTCCACGGCACGC
>JBIIQM010000023.1:0-43646 GCA_044342075.1 Pirellulales bacterium | reverse complement strand
GCTGGCCCGCGCGCTCTTCACCTTCGCGCCGAAACGAATGTCGAGCCCCTGCTTGCGGAAGAGCGTGAGCGCCTCGGCGGCGATGTCGGCATCGATGCCCGTCAGGATCCTGTCGGCATATTCGAGCACCGTCACCTTCGAGCCCAGCCGCCGCCACACGCTGCCGAGCTCGAGGCCGATGTAGCCACCGCCGATCACGACCAGGTGCGCAGGCACCGAATCGAAGGCCAACGCCTCGGTGCTCGTGCCGACCAGCTTGCCGTCGGTTTCGATGCCGGGCAGCACGACGCTCTTGCTGCCGACGGCGAGAATGATCCGCCCGGCCTCGAGTGTCCGCTTCGAGCCATCGGCCGCCGTGAGCTCCACACGGCCGGGCCCCGCGAGCCGGCCGGTGCCGCGGTAGCGGGCCACCTTGTTCTTCACGAGCAGAGCCTCGATCCCCTTGGAGAGCGTCGAAACGACGTCGTCCTTGCGCTTCATCATGGCGGACAGGTCGAACGAGACGCCCCCCACGTGGATGCCGTGCTGGGCGAATTCGTGCCCGGCCTCCTCGTATTTGTGGCTCGATTCGAGGAGCGCCTTCGAGGGAATGCAGCCCACGCGGAGGCAGGTGCCGCCGAGCTTCTCCTCCTTCTCGATCACCGCGGCCGACATGCCGAGCTGGGCCGCCCGGATCGCCGCCACGTAGCCACCGGGACCACCACCGATCACGACCAGATCATGATTCATTTGACATCCATCTCGTTTATGAGAGCACCAGTCGGGCGAGGCGAGGGGGTCGGCGAAAGCTCGAGGAGCGTTAGGAACTTTCGACCTTCTGAGCAACGAATCGCCGTAGGTCGTGGAAGGAGAAAGTTTCTCCGCGACGAGACTTTTGCCGCCCCCGAGCCGGCGATTGATGAACGGGGCTCGCGGCCTACACCTCCAGCATCAACCGCGCCGGATCCTCGATCGTCTCCTTGATCCGCTTCAGGAACGTGACCGCCTCTCGGCCGTCGACGAGCCTGTGGTCGTAGGTGAGCGCCAGGTACATCATCGGGCGGATCACCACCTGGCCGTTGACGGCCATCGGACGGTCTTGGATCGCGTGCAGGCCGAGGATGCCGCTCTGCGGCGGATTGATGATCGGCGTGCTCATCATCGAGCCATAGACGCCGCCGTTGGAGATCGTGAACGTGCCCCCCTGAAGCTCCTCGAGCTTGAGCTTGTTGTCGGCGGCGCGGCGGGCGAATTCGCCGATCGCCTGCTCGATCTGGGCGAACGAGAGCAGTTCGGCATTCCGCAGCACCGGCACGACGAGGCCCTTGCCGCCACCGACCGCGATGCCGATGTCGCAGTAATCGCGGTAGACGATGTGGGGATCACGAAACTCGGCGTTCACCTGTGGCACGGCCCGCAGCGCCTCGACGGCGGCCCGCACGAAGAACGACATGAAGCCCAGCTTCACGCCATACCGTTCGGCGAACGAATCCTTGAACTTGGCCCGCAGCGCCATCACGGCCGACATGTCAACCTCGTTGAACGTCGTCAACAGGGCCGCCTGTTGCTGGGCCTCGACGAGCCGCTCGGCGATCTTGCGGCGAATCGGGCTGATGAGCACGTAGCGTTCCTCGCGGGTGCCGCCGATGGTCGGCACGGCCGGCAGCGGGGCTGGCTTCACCGCCGGGGCCGGCGCGGCGGGCTTCGCCACCGGAGCCGGGGCGGGCCGCGACACGGCGCCGACCGCGTCGGACTTCGTGATGCGGCCTCCGGGGCCTGAGCCGGCGACGGCCGCCGGCGAGACGCCCGCCTCTCCGAGCACCCGTGCCGCGGCAGGCATCACCCGCGCCGGCTGGGCAGGGGCGGGAGCCGCGGGCATCTGCACGGAGCCGATGTCGGTGCGGCCCTCCTTCTTTGTTACGCCCACGACGGGCTGCGATGCCGGAGCCGAGGCGGGGGAGACCGCGGCGGCACCGGGCTCCATGTAGCCGATCACCTCGCCGACCACGGCCTTCTCGCCGGACGCCTTGAGGATCTTCGTGATCGTGCCGGGCGTCGGCGCGGGCAGTTCCACCGTGGCCTTGTCGCTCTCGATCTCGACGATGGCGTCATCGATCGCGACCGCATCCCCTTCGCGCTTCTTCCATGTGCCGATCATGACCTCGGTGATCGACTCGCCGACTTCGGGGACCTTGAGCTCGAGTGCCATGGCGGGGCGCGTTCTCGCTTTCTTGATGGTGGATCAACTCTGGAATGCGGCTGTGAGCAGTTCGTTCTGCTCCAGGTCGTGGCTCTTCTTCGATCCGGTGGCGGGGCTGGCGGCGCTCTGCCGGCAGACGCCGGTGAACGGGAATCGTTCGAGCAGCTTCTCGCCGAAGTGAATCTTGAAGAATCGCCAGGCGCCCATGTTCTCCGGCTCCTCCTGCACCCAGACGGCCGGGGTGCCGGGGGCATAGGCGGCGAGCGCCTCCTCGAGGGACCGCTTCGGCAGCGGGTAGAGCTGCTCCACCCGCACGATGGCGACATCGCGGCGGCCGAGCTCCTGCCGCCGCTTCTCGAGCTCGTAGGCGATCTTGCCCGAGCAGAGCAGGATCCGGCGGATGTCGCGCGGCGGCGTGTCGGAGGCATCGGCGATCACCCGCTGGAAGGTGCCCTTGGTGAGCTCCTCCATGTCGGACACGCAGCCGGGATGCCGCAGCAGGCTCTTCGGCGTCATCACGACGAGGGGCTTGCGCCAGACGCGGAGCACCTGCCGCCGCAGGCAATGGAAGATCTGGGCGGGCGTCGTCGGCGCAACGACCTGGATGTTGTCCTTCGCCGCGAGCGAGAGAAACCGCTCGAGCCGAGCGCTCGAATGCTCCGGCCCCTGCCCCTCGAAGCCGTGCGGCAAAAGCATCACGATGCCCGAAAGCCGGTTCCACTTGTCTTCGGCGCTCACGATGAACTGGTCGATGACGACCTGCGCGGCATTCACGAAGTCGCCGAACTGGGCCTCCCACATCACGAGACCGTCCGGGCAGTCGAGACTGTAGCCATACTCGAAGCCGAGCACGCCCGCCTCGGAAAGCGGGCTGTTGTAGATTTCGACCGGCGCCTGGTCGCTCGCGAGGTGCTCCAGCGCGCAGTAGGTGTCGTCGGTGACCACGTCGTGGATCACGGCATGGCGGTGGCTGAACGTGCCGCGTTGGCTGTCTTGTCCGGAGAGCCGGACGCGCAGCCCCTGCGTCGCGAGGCTCGCCATTGCAAGCGCCTCGGCCGCCGACCAGTCGAGCGGCTGCTTCCCTTCGGCCATCAGCTGCCGACCTTCGAGGACCTTCTGAATCTTGGGGTGCGGCTGAAAACCCTCCGGCAGCGAGACGAGCCGCCGGAGCAGGTGCTCGAGCACGTCCCGCTGCACGCCGGTCTCCACGTCGGCCGCCTCCCGCTCGCGGCCGCCGATGTAGAAGGACCAGACGCCCGTCAGGTCGCTCTTGTGGACGTAATCTTCGCTCTTGGCCACCGAGAGCTCGGCATCGAGCTTGGCCCGGTGCTCGTCGGCGATCTGCATCGCCTCCTCGCGGGCCACGTCGCCGAGCTTGAGGAGCTTCTCGAGGTAGCTTTCGTGCACGCTCGGCCGCCGCTCGATCACGCGGTAGAGCGCCGGCTGCGTGAAGGCCGGCTCGTCGGCCTCGTTGTGGCCGCGCCGACGGAAGCAATACATGTCGATCACGACATCGCGTTGGAATTCGCGGCGGAAGTCCATCGCCAGGTTCACCACCTGCGCCACCGCCTCCGGATCCTCGCCGTTGACGTGGAAGATCGGGATCTGGAGCATCTTCGCGACGTCGGTCGCATACATGCAGCTGCGGGCTTCCCGGGGCCCCGTCGTGAACCCGATCTGGTTGTTGACGATCACGTGGAGCGTGCCGCCGATGCGGTAGGCATCGAGCTCGCTGAGGTTGAGCGTCTCCTGAATGATCCCCTCGCCGGCGAACGCCGCGTCGCCGTGGATCAGGATCACCATGCCGTTCTGGCGACCGTAGTCGGAGGAGCGATCCTGCCGCGACCGCATGCGGCCGATCGCGACGGGGTTTACGAATTCGAGATGACTCGGATTGAAACAGAGCGTCAGGTGGACATTGCGGCCGTTGGCCGCGCGGTAATCGGTGGAGTGGCCGAGGTGATACTTGACGTCGCCGCGACCGACGTGCATCTCCGGGTCGATGTCGGCGAACTCGCGGAAGATCCGCTGCGGGCTCTTGCCCATGATGTTGGCGAGCACGTTGAGCCGGCCGCGGTGGGCCATGCCCATCACGACGTCGCCGATCTCCTGCGACGCCGCCCGCTCGATCGCCATCTCGAGGAGCGGAATCAGGCTCTCCGAGCCCTCGAGCGAGAAACTCTTCGCGCCGAGAAACCGCTTCTGGATGAACTCCTCGAAGACGGCTGCCGTCGTCATCTGGCGGTAGATGCGCAGCTGCTGGCGACGGTCGAGCTGGATGCGGTTTTCGCAGCCCTCCATCCGCACCTGCAGCCACTGGCGCACCCGCAGGTCGTCCATGTGCATGAACTGCACGCCGATCGCGCGGCAATAGGTGTTGCGCAGCCGCTTGATGATCTGCCGCAGCGACATCGACTGCGGCCCCTCGATCGTGTCGGTCGAGAAGGACCGGTCCATGTCCTCCTCGGTGAGGTGATAGAACTGCGGGTCGAGCTCCGGCAGCCCCGGCCGTGGCCGGCCCAGCGGGTCAATCTCCGCCATCAGGTGGCCGCGGACGCGATACGCCCGCACGAGCTGGTCGACGCGATCCTGAAGGAAGGCGACGCGCTCCTCACCGCGAGTGCCGGTGGCCACCGGCGGCAGCGGCAGCGGCATCGCCTCACCGGCGGGCGCGGCCGGCAGCCTGACATCGCCGTTGGAGATCGCAACGGCATGGCCGGTGGCGATGCCGTCCGGGGTGACGAGCCGCTTGACCGGCGCGTGGGATGTGACTTGCGCCGCGGCGGCATGGCCATTGCCACCCGGCTTGGGCAGCGGCGACACGGCGACCGCTGCACCCGATCCGAGCGACTCGAAGTAGGCCCGCCAATCGGGATCGACGCTCGCAGGATCGGCCTGGTACTGCGCGAAAAGTTCCTCGAGAAATGCCAGGCTGGCGGTTCCGGTCAGATCGACGCTGCCGGCCGGACCGTTGGTTTCAGTGGTGCTCATGATCCTCGTGATTCGTGGCTTTTCGTCACATCGCCAGCAGCAGCCGGCCCGGGCTCTCGAGATAACCGATCACTTCGTTGAGGAACCGCGCGGCCATCGCACCGTCGATGATCCGGTGGTCGTAGGAAAGCGAGAGCGGCATCATGAGCCGCGGCTCGATCTTGTCTTCGTGGATGACCGGCATCTTTCGCGACCGGCCGAGCAGCAGGATCGCCACCTCGGGCCAGTTGATGATGGGCGTCGAATAGGCGCCGCCGACCGCCCCCAGATTGCTGATGGTGAACGTGCCCCCGCGCAGGTCTTCGATGCCATACTGCGAGTTTTTGGCCTTCTCGGCGGTGTCGGCGATGGCCTGTGCGATCTGGGGGATCGAAAGCTGGTCGCAGTCGCGAAGCACCGGCACGACGAGCCCACGCGGCGTGTCCACCGCCAGGCCCACGTTCACGTAATCCTTGTAGACGATCTCCCCCTTCTCGGGATCGATCGAGGCATTCACCGTCGGGTGCTGGCGGAGCGACAGGCTCACCGCCTTGATCACGAAGGCCAGCGCCGTGAGTTTGAGGTTGCTCTTGGCGTATTCCGCGGCGCTCGCCTTCCGCAGGTGCTCGAGCTCCGTGACGTCGGCATCGTCGAAGTTCGTGAGGTGCGGGATCGTCTGCACGCTGCGCACCATGTTGGCCGCGATCGTCTTCCGCATCCGCGACATCTGCTCGCGGCGGATCGGGCCCCAGTCATCCCGCTCGGTGGCGGTGGAATCGCTGCGGCGCACCGACGGCCCTTGGGCACTCGCCTGCCGGACGGCGGCCACGACGTCCTCGCGCACGATCCGGCCACCGGGGCCGGTGCCGCGAACCCGCGCAAGATCCACACCCAGCTCGCGGGCGAGCCGACGGACCGCCGGACCGGCCGGCTCCACGGCCGCTGCGGCCGCGACGGGCTCCGGCTCCAATTCGACAGGCTGCGGCGGCGCGGCCACCGCGACGGGCGACGGACGCGGCGCGGGGGCCGGCTCGGCCTTCTTCGCCGGCGCCGCAACGGCAGCAGGGGCTGGCGCGGAGGCTGCGGCGGGAGCCGCTGCCTGCTTGGCGGGGGCGGCAGGCGCGGAGGCGGCCGCCCCGGCGGGCTCGAGCGTCACGAGCGCCTGGCCGACCTTCACGGTGTCGCCCTTCTTCACCAAGACGCTCGCGATCCGGCCACCCGGAGGGCACGGCACTTCGATCACCGCCTTGTCGGTCTCCACTTCGAGCAACGCCTGCCCGGGCTTCACGACATCTCCCGGCGAGACGAAGACCGTCACGACGTCGCCTGAAGCGATGTTTTCACCAAGGTCGGGCAGCTTGAATTCAGTGGCCATGGTCGAGAGTGGGTTCCAGTTTCAAAGGGTGAAGAGGGGGTCGCGGCCGGCTCACGCGAGGGCCGCGTCGATCTTGTCGGGATTCACGCCGAGACGCTTGATCGCCTCGGCGACGACGTCGGCGCCGATCGCACCGGCCGCCGCCAGGCGGGAGAGCGTGCCGATCGCAATGCACTCGGCATCGACCTCGAAGTGACGGCGGAGCGGACCGCGGGTGTCGCTGCGGCCGAAGCCGTCGGTGCCGAGGACGAAGAGACCACCGGGAATCCACGGATCGAGCTGCTCGGGCACGGCCCGCACGTGGTCGCTCGCCGCCACGAACAAGCCGTCGCAGTCGCCGAGCGTCTTCTCGAGATAGCTGCGGCGCGGGGTCTCGGTGGGATGGAGCATGTTCCAGCGGCGACACTCCTGCGCCTCGCGCCGGAGCTCCTTCCAGCTCGTCACGCTCCAGACGTTGCTCGCCACGCCCCAGTGCTCGGAGAGCAGCTCCGCGGCCCGGATCACCTCGCGCAGGATCGCGCCGGAGCCGAGCAGTTGGACAGGAGGCAGCTTGGCCTTGGGCTTTGCCTTGGCCGGAACCTCGCGGAGCTTGTAGGCCCCCTTGAGAATGCCCTCCTCGCAGCCCGGCGGCATCGGAGGCATCTCGTAATTTTCGTTGTAGACGGTGATGTAGTAGATCCAGTCCTCGCCCTTGGCGTACATCCGCTCCATGCCGTCGAGCATGATCACCGTGGCCTCGTAGACGAACGCCGGATCGTAGGCGCGCACCGTCGGGTAGGCCATCGCGAAGAGGTGGCTGTGGCCATCCTGATGCTGGAGCCCCTCGCCGGCGAGCGTCGTGCGGCCGGCGGTGCCGCCGAGCAGGAAGCCGCGGGCGCGGCAATCGCAGGCCGCCCAGATCTGGTCGCCGATCCGCTGGAAGCCGAACATCGAGTAGTAGATGAACATCGGGATCATCGGCACGCCGTGGCTGGCGTAGGCGGTGCCCGCGGCGATGAAGCTCGAAATGCTCCCCGCCTCGGTGATGCCCTCCTCGAGAATCTGGCCGTCCTTGGCCTCGCGGTAGTAGAGCAACTGGTCGGAGTCGACCGGCTCGTAGAGCTGTCCGGTGTGGGCGTAGATGCCGCACTGCTTGAAGAGCGGATCCATGCCGAACGTCCGCGACTCGTCGGGCACGATCGGCACGATGTACTTGCCCACGTGCTTGTCCTTGAGCAGCGACGCCATCAGCGTGACCACGCCCGTCGTCGTCGAGACCTCGCGGCCCGCGCTCTTCTCGATGAAGCCGGCGTATTCCGCAAGCGAGGGCGTCTTGAGCCGCGGCGCATCCTTCGGGCGGCTCGGCACGGCGCCGCCGAGCGCGGCGCGACGCTCCCGCAGGTAGCGAATCTCCTCGGAATCCTCCGGCGGCCGGTAGAACGGCGCCTTCGCCACCTCGTCGTCGGAGATCGGGATGCCGAAGCGGCTGCGGAAGGCCCGCAGTTCGTCCTCGTTGAGCTTCTTCTGCTGGTGGGTGACGTTGCGGCCCTCGCCGACCTCGCCGAGCCCGTAGCCCTTGATCGTCTTGGCGATGATCACCGTCGGCTTGCCGTGGCACTTCATCGCCGCGTCGTAGGCGGCATACACCTTCTCGGGATCGTGTCCGCCGCGGCGGAGTTTCTTGAGCTTCTCGTCGGAAAGGTGGGCTACCATCTCGAGCATCTCGGGATCCGCGCCGAAGAAGTGCTCGCGGATGTAGCCGCCGGGCATGACGACGTATTTCTGGTACTGCCCGTCGACCACTTCGTTCATCCGCTTGACGAGCAGGCCCTTGTCGTCCTTGTCGAGGAGCGGATCCCACTCCTCGCCCCAGATCACCTTGACGACGTTCCAGCCGGCGCCGCGGAAGCAGCCTTCCAGCTCCTGGATGATCTTGCCGTTGCCCCGCACCGGCCCGTCGAGCCGCTGCAGGTTGCAATTGATCACGAAGACCAGGTTGTCGAGCTTTTCGCGGGATGCGAGCGAGATCGCGCCGAGCGTCTCGGGCTCGTCGCATTCGCCGTCACCGATGAAGCACCAGACGTGCTGCTTGCTCGTGTCCTTGATGCCGCGATCCTGCAGATACTTGTTGAACCGCGCCTGATAGATCGCCATGAGCGGGCCGAGGCCCATCGACACCGTCGGGAATTCCCAGAACTCCGGCATCAGCCAGGGGTGGGGATAACTCGACAGGCCGCCCCCTTCCGCCAACTCGCGGCGGAAGTTTTCGAGCTGCTTCTCGGTGAGCCGCCCCTCGAGAAACGCGCGGGAATAGATGCCCGGCGAGGCGTGGCCCTGGAAGTAGACCTGGTCGCCGGAGTAGTCGTCGCCGCGGCCGCGGATGAAGTGGTTCATCGCGACCTCGACGAGCGTGGCCGACGAGGCGAACGTCGAGATGTGGCCGCCGATGCTCTTGTCTTCGCGGTTGGCGCGGACGACCATCGCCATCGCGTTCCAGCGGATGATGCTCTTGATCCGCCGCTCGATCTCGCGATTGCCCGGGAACGGCGGCTGCCGGTCGGCGGGAATCGTGTTGATGTAGGGCGTCGTGGCCGAGAACGGGATCTGCACGCCCAGGCGGTAGGCTTCCTGCTCGATCGCCTGGAGGAGGTAGGCGGCCCGGTCGCCGCCGCGGCTGTTGATCACGTACCGCAGCGAGTCGAGCCATTCCCGGGTTTCGGTCGGGTCGGAATCAACGGCCGACACGCCATCGACGCGTTCTGGCTGTCCGGAGGCCGTGTCGCTCACCTGGCCGATCGACATGGGGGCGTGGGCGCCAGGCGGGAGGCTCTGGGCCTGGTCGATCTCGCTGCCGGTCTGGTCGATCTCGGGGCTGGCCATGGGGATCTCCGGGAAGATGGGCGAACTTTGCCCATTATTCCGATGGTTCGGAGCCCCGTAAAGGCCGATTGATTCGCCGCGGACGCTCCTTACATCTCCGCTCTTGGCCGGTAGATTTCCGTGGCCAGGCCGAAATAGTTTTCGGCGGAGAACGCGACGGTCTCGCCGAGCGTTGGATGCGGGTGGATCGTCTCGGAAAGGTCCCGAGCCGAGCAGCCCATCTCGATGGCGAGCGCCCCCTCGGCGACGAGTTCGCCCGCTCCCGGCCCGACCATGCCCACGCCGAGCACGGTGTCGGTCTCGGGATCGACGAGGATCTTCGTCATCCCCTCGGTGCGACCGAGCGCCTGGGCGCGGCCGCTGGCGGCCCACGGATAGCGGCTGATCTCGACCGCGCGGCCCTGCGCCGTGGCTTCGCTCTCGGTCAGGCCGGCCCACGCAATTTCGGGATCGGTGAAGACGACGGCGGGGATCGCCCGCGGCGCGAAGAGCGCCGGCTCCCCATGGAGCGACTCGACGGCCACCTTGCCCTGATGGCTCGCGCGGTGGGCCAGCATCGGCTCGCCGCAGACGTCGCCGATCGCCAGGATCTTCGGGTCGGCGGTCCGCTGCCGGCCGTCCACCTCCACGAAACCCTTCGGGTTGACCACCACCTTGGTGTTCTCGAGGCCGAGGCCGTCGGAGTTGGGACGGCGGCCAACCGCCACCAGCACCCGCGAAAACTCGCGGCTGCTCGGCCCCTCCGGCCCCTCGAAGTGGACCTGGATCGATTCACCCTTGTCTTCGAGCTTCACCACCTTCGTGCGCAGGTGGATCTTCTCGAAGAGCTTCTCGAGCCGCTGCTGCAGCGGCTTCACGAGGTCGCGATCGGCTCCGGGCAGGAGCGTGTCGGTGAGCTCCACGACCGAGACCCGCGACCCGAGTTCGGCGTAGACCGTGCCCATCTCGAGGCCGATGTAGCCGCCGCCCACCACGAGCAACGACTCCGGCACGTCGGCCATCTCGAGCGCCTTGGTCGAATCCATCACGCGTGGCGTGGGCAGGTCGAACGCCGGGATCTTCGCCGGCCGCGAGCCGCTGGCGAGGATGCAGTGGTCGAACGTGATCCGCTGGCTCGCGCCGCCGGGCGCGGTCGGCGCCACCTCGAGCGTCGAGGAGTCGATGAACCGGGCATTGCCGTGGACGATCGTCACATTGCGCCGCTTGGCGAGCTGGGCGAGGCCTCCCGTGAGCGTGGAGATCACCTTCTCCTTGCGGCCGCGCAGCAGGCTGATGTCGATCGAGGGCTTCTCGAAGTGGATGCCCCAGGCCTCCATCTCCCGCGCCTCGGCGAGCACCCGGCCGACGTGGAGGAGGGCCTTCGACGGGATGCAACCGCGCAGCAGGCAGGTGCCGCCGAGCCGCTCGTCTCGCTCCACGATCGCCACCTGCATCCCGAGATCCGCCGCCAAAAAAGCGGCTGCGTAGCCTCCCGGACCGCCACCCAGCACCACCAGCGGAACGTGCATCTTGTTCTTCACTCCTCTCGCGCCGAGGGCGCGGATTCTCGCGTGCCCTGCCAGCCACGCGGCCGCAGGGTTCCTCGAAATGACCGGCTTGTTGTAGTTTCGTCGGCGGTTCCCGGCAAGAAACCTCCGGCGGGCACGGACGGCCCGCGGCCTGGTGGTGCTCGATGACGCTCGACCTCCGCAGCCTCGCCGCATTCCGGATCGCGATCGGCGCGGTCGTCTGCGCCGATGCCTTGCTGCGCACCCGCGACTTCGGGCTGATGTTCGGAACCGACGGAATGTTTCCGCCGGACGTGCTCCGCCGCCACTTCGGCGACGGCTGGTCTTGGTCGCTCGGCCTGCTCGTCGACGCCGACTGGTGGAATGCGTCCGTGCTCGCGCTCGAGGGGATCGCCGGGGCGGCGCTCGCGCTCGGCATCGGCACGCGGCTCGCCACCTTCGCGGCCTGGGTCGCCGTCGTAAGCGTGATGCAGCGGACGCTGCCGGCCGCGAACGCAGGTGATCCGCTGCTCGCCTGCCTGCTCTTCTGGGGAATGTTTCTGCCGCTCGGCGCCGTCTGGTCGGTCGACGCCGCGAGATGCCGCCACGGCGATGCGCCGCCCGCTCCCGCTTCGCGAATGGCGTCGATCGCGCTTTTGCTCCAAGTCGCGGCCGTCTACCTGTCGGCCGGCCTCGCGAAGCTCAACGACACCTGGCTGTCGGGCGACGCCGTCTCCTGCGCCCTCTCGCTGCACGACCATGGGTCGTATCTGGGGAGCCGCCTCGCCGCTTCCACGCCGCTCACCAAGCTCCTCTCGTGGAGTGTCGTCGCCACGGAGATCCTCGGCCCCTGCCTCCTGCTCGCGGCGCCGCGGCCGCGCGTCCGCACCTTGGTGGCGGTTCTCTTTATCGGCTTTCATGCGGCGGTGGCGGTGCTCATGTCGGTGGGGCTCTTCGCCTACGTGGGCATGGCGGCATGGCTGGCCATCCTGCCGGGCGAGTTTTGGGATGGGGCGAGGGCGAACGCCCGCCAAGGACCTGCGCCGACGAACCGAACTGCAGCCAATGTCGCCTGTGCGGTGGCGCTCTGCGTCGCTGCGATTGCTTTCCTGCATGCCAACACGCCGTGGCGCGAGCGGCCCCTGCCGGCACCATTGCAGGCGGCCGTGCAGCTGCTCTGCCTGGAGCAGGACTGGGCTATGTTTGGCGACGTGCCGCGGCAGCAGCAGTGGGTCTATGGCCGTGCGGAGCTCGCCGATGGACGCGTCGTGGACCTGATTCGCGGCGGCCGGCCCCTCGAGCCGGTGCTGCCCTCCGGCGGCTTCCTGTCGCTGCCCAACCACCGTTGGCAAAAGATCTTCTGGGAACTGCCGAAGCCGACGGAGCGGATCTTCTCGCCGGGCATCGCCAGCGCGCTCGCCCGCGACTGGAACCGCCGCCACGCGGAGGGGGAGCAGGTGCGGTCACTCGAGATCCGGTTCGCGCGGATCTCGAGCGATCCGGTCCCGGGCACGCTCCACGAACTCTTGCTCGCGACGTGGCCGCCGCGAAACGCCGCTGGCCGCGGCAGCCTCGATCGCTGGCTCGACGAGCGGGCCGACGGATCGGACGCTGCGCACAAGTAGGACAGGCTTCAGCCTGTCAAAAGAAACCCCGCCGGTTTGCGAAGGTGGGCCTGCGGTGGCACACTTCGCTTGGCGTGCCCTCGTGGCAGCTCGCGAGAGTGGCGAAACTGGCAGACGCGCTGGATTTAGGTTCCAGTGCCGAAAGGCGTGCGGGTTCGACTCCCGCCTCTCGCATCGCGTGGCGATCGACGTGGCTTGCGGTCCGCTAACGCAGCGGATTCACTCGCGACGGCGGCTCGCTCGGCGTGACCGGCTCCTCGTGGGAGACCGTGCGCACCGCCGACGGCGTCGCCATCGAGTTCGTCTGCGGCAGGCTGGAAACTGCGCCGGCGTGGGCCTGGCGGGCCTGCTGGCGAAGCGCCTCCTGGCGGGCGAGTTCCGTGCGCATGGCCGACTGCTGAAGGCTGGCGAGGAGTTCGTGGCGGCGACGGCGATGCGACGCCTCGTCGAAGAGGTTTTCTTCCGCGGCCGGCGTCGCCGGCTTCTCCATCGCGGGCTCCTTCGCTGCCGGCTTCTTCACGTCGGGCTGAGCCGCGGGCTCGTCGGCGAACGGCGATTCGAGGGGCTCGGAGTCTTTTTCCTCGGACCGTGGCTGGGCGGGGACTTTCGCGGGGGGCAGCGGCTCGGCCGCGGGCTCCTCATCGCGCGATTCTTCGGCTTGCGGCTCATCGTCCGTCGGCAGTTCAAGCGCCGATCGCGGCGACTCCTCGTCGGCAGCCGGTATCTCCGACTTGGGAGGGCGCACCGGCGTGGCCGCTTCAGTGAATGAAGCCTGCACGACGCCCTGGCCTGGCCAGCTCCGCCATTGAGTGCCGTAGAAGCCGAATCGATCGGGCCGGACCGGGCATTGGGCCGGGCAGCCGGGCTTCCCGCAGCCGCCGTTCGCGCAGCGGCCTTCACAGCGCTCCGCATGACGCTGATGCTGCTTGCCTGCCGCGCACTGCCCGCTTTGACAGTCGCCGCCGGGCCGCCGCTCTCGGGCAGGGCTTTTGATCAGCGACCGCGGGGCAGACTTCGGCGGAACGGCGGCCATGATTTCGCTCGCTGTCACCGGCCGCGTCATCGCGACCACGATGACGATCGCCAGCCCAAAGGCGGGTGACAGTCGGACGGCAAGAGGATCGCGGGGATTCGAGCACATGGCTTTGCTTCTGGGGGAGCGGATCGCGGCAGCGTCAAAGTCAACGCAATCGGAATCTTCGAGCCGGACGTTCTATCGTCCGCGGGGCCCGGTGATCTTTGACGGGAAGGCGACCAACAACGCGGTTTCGGCCCCAGATCGGACTCAGATCGGCGGCTGGCGGCGGCGGGGAAGACTGGGCAGGTTCCGGGATGGGGGCCTCGCTTTAGAATGGGGGGAATCGGCGGGGCGGTTATCCTCTCCGTCTCCCAACGGCCAGCCTCTCCCGGAACGGTTTCGCGATGAAAGCGATGAAGACGGTCAACATCCGGCTCCTGCTCCTGCTCGTGGCGGTCGTCGTCGGCGGCATCGTGGGCGTCTTCCTGCTGCACCGTTACCAGGTGAACCGCAATGCCGGCAGCCTCGCGAAACTCGCGCGGCTGCGGCTCTCCGAGGGAAAGAAGGACGAAGCGCTCATGCTCTTCGCCCGCTACGTGAACTTCCGGCCGGAAGATGACGAGGCCTACGGAGAGTTTGCGAGGCTCGTGCTGGAGCGGGCCGAGTCGCCGATGGCCAACCGCGGCGACATTTCGCGCGCCTACAGCGTCTTGGAGACCGCCGTCCGCAAGAACCCGGCGGACGATGATCTCCGGCGGCGGCTCGCTGCCTTCGAAATGAAGATCGGCCGGTTCGTCGATGCCCGCCAGCACCTGCAGACGCTGAGGGAGCGGCTGCCGGCCGAATCCCCCTCAGCCACGAAGCCCGCCGCCGATGCGCCGAAAGCAGAGGGCGCTCGACCGCTCGACCGCACCGAGATCGAACTCCTGCTCGCGCGGGCGCACGCCGGCACTGGCAACTTCGACGAGGCCGCGGCCATCGCGAGCGGCCTGATCGGATTCGACCTCGCGAAGAAGTCGTTCGACCCGAAAAAGAAGTCGGCTCCCGACAACACGGAGGCCTTCATCCTGCTGGCTGCCATCCTCGAGGAGAAATTCAAGGATCCCGCCACGGCCAATGCCCTGCTCGAGCAGTTGGTCAAGGCGAACGCCGCCGATCCCAAGGCCTGGCTGGCGCTCTCCAGCTGGCACCGGCAACGCGGTGACCTTGCCGCGGCCAAGAAGGACGTGGCGCAGGCCGAGGCGATCGCTCCCAAGGACATCAACGTCATTCTCGCCGCATTCGAACTGGCGCTGATCGACAAGAACCTGGCGCGGGCTGGAGAGACGATCCGCCGCGGCCTCGAGATCGCCCCCGACGACGAACGCATCGTGCGGGGGAGAGCCGTGCTCGCGATGCAGGAGCAGGCGCCGGAAAAGGCGATCGAGATTCTGGAGGAGGCCCTCGATGCAACCCCCGGCCAACCCACGCTTCTGCTCATGCTCGGCGATGCCCAGCTTCAGGCAAACCGGCTGCCGGCCCTGGACGTGACCATCGCCAAGCTGAAGGAGACGATCGGGAAATCCAGCCCCGCGGTGGGCTTGCTCGAGTCGCGTTCGCTCGTCGCCCAGGGCAAATGGCTGCAGGCCAAGTCGCGGCTCGAGTCGCTGCGGCCGCTCGTCGCCGGGTCGGACGAACTGACGCGACAGGTCGATCTTTACCTCGGCCAATGCTACGAGCGGCTCGGGCAATTCGACGAGCAACTCGAGGCGAATCGCCGCGTGCTCACCGATGACCCGACATCCCTCGCGGCCCGCGTCGGCGCCGCGTCGGCCCTGCTGGCCGCCGGCAAGTCGGATGAGGCGATCGAGGAATTCGAACTCGTGGCCCGGGCCATCCCCAAGGATCGACTGCCGGCGATCCCTCAGCTCTGGAGCCCGCTCCTGCAATTGCGGGTGGCCGCCCAGATGAAGCGGCCCGTCGCCGACCGCGACTGGTCTTCCGTGGATGAATTGCTCGATCTGCTGCAACAGTCGCCCGGCATTTCGAGCACGCAGATGGCTCTTTTGCGGGCCGATATCCTCGTGCGCAAGGGGGAGGTGGAGGCGGCGGCCGACCTGCTCGACGACGCCACGAAGGCCGATCCGAAAGAGCCGCAGCTCTGGGCGGGGCTTGCCACGCTCGAACTGCAGGGGCAGGGTCCGACGCAGGCCCGCGCCGTGCTCGCACGGGTCCCGCCGGCAATCGCCGACGCGCCGAACATCCTGCTGATTGCGGCGCAGATCGCGGCCCGCGAGCCGGCGGAAACGGCCGCGAAAGAACTGGCCGCCATCGAAGCCCGCGCCCAGAAGCTGCCTCCGGACGACTCGGCTCGAATCCTCTCCGCGCTGGCCTCGATTCAGTTGGGCCTGGGCAAAGCCGACGAAGCCGAGCGGCTCTGGAAGGCCGTTGCCGAGAAGGCCCCGGACGACCTGCGCGTGCGGACGGCGCTCTATGAATTGGCGCGCGAGCAGGGCAATGCCGAGAAGGCCAAGGCCCGCGCCGACGACCTCGCGCTCGTCGCGGGACCGACGAGCCCGCAGGCGCGGCTCGCCCAGGCGGGCACGCTGATCCTCGGCGTGCGCGAGTCGCAGAAAAAGAAAACCTCCGCCGGCGACGCCTCGATCGAACTCGACGCCGCCGAGCGCCGTGATCTTGATCAAGCCCGCAACCTGCTCATCGAGGCGGAGAACGACCGCCCCGGCTGGCACCAGATCCAGCAACTCTTCGCCGAGATCGACGGCCTCCGCGGCGACATGCCCGCGGCGATCGAGCATCTCCAGCGGGCGGTGCGCATGGGCCCCGCCAATCCCGCGGTGGTGCGGCAATTGGTCGCCCTGCTCTATGCATCGAACCGGGTCGACGAGGCGCAGCAGGCTCTGGCCCGCCTCGGACCGGACGGCCTTGAAGGGTTCGAACGGATCACCGCCGAGATGGAGATGCGGTCGGGCAAGTTCGACGATGCCGTGGCGCTCGCCGAGCGGTCGGTTTCGAAGGATTCGAAAAATCCGCGCGACTTGCTCTGGCTGGGGCAGCTCCTCAGCCGTTCGGGCAAAGCGGATCGTGCATCGGACGTGCTGCAGCGGGCCGTGGAGGCCGCCCCCGAGCAGCCGGAAACCTGGCTCACGCTCTTCTCCCACCAACTTGCTTCCGGGGAGAGAAAGCCGGCCGAAAACACGCTCGATCGGGCTGCAGACCGGCTCCCCGAGCCGGCCAGGCAACTGGTGCTGGCGCAGGGCTACGAAATGCTCGGGCGATTCCCCGACGCGGAGCGCGAGTATCGCGAGGCCGTGACGGCGAGCCCGGGCGATCTCTCGGCCTCCCGCAGTCTGGCGGCTTTCCTCGTGCGCCGCGGACGGCTCAATCCCGCCCGGGAAGAATTGCGCGGGATCATCGACGCGAAGGCCGACGATTCCTCGTCCCGCGGCATCCAGCGCTGGGCACGACGCACGCTCGCGCAGCTGACCGCCGAATCGGGCGGCTACCGCGCGCTCGAGCAGGCAGTCGCGCTCGTCGAGAAGAATGTCGGCAGCGACGGAAAGCTCTCGCCGGACGATGTCTCGCTGCTCGTCTCGATGCTGGCCGTCAGGCCCGAACCGGCGAGTTGGCGGCGGGCCGCCAAGCTGCTCGAGACGCTGGCGGCCTCGCAGCCGCTGTCGGCGGCGCAGCGGCTGCAGCTGGCTCAGCTCCGCGAGCGGGCGGGCCGCTGGGAAGAGTGCCGCAGCGATCTCGTCTCGCTGGTCGCGGCCCCCAACACGCCACCGGCGCTCTACGCGCTCTTGGTCGAAAAGCTGATCGAACATGGCGAACTGTCGTCGGCCCGCACCTGGCTCACGAAACTCCGTTCGCTCGCCCCCGACGCCCCCGTGACCCTCGCCTTGGAGGCGAAACTCGCGATGGCCGAAGACGACCGCCCGACCGCGGTGGCGGCAGCCCGCAAGCTCATGCCCTCCGGCCCGGTTCCGCTCGAACAGGTGGGCCAGCTCCGGGACGTCGCGCGGCTCATGGAGGATCTCGAGTTTCCCAAGGCGGCCGACAAGATTCTCACCGAATATGCCGGCCGCTCGGTGGACGGGATCGTGGCCCGCGCCGAATTTCTCGGCCGGCAGAAGCGGACGGGCGAGGCGCTCGATCTGCTGGAGACGGCCTGGAACCGACTGCCGCTCGAGCGGGTGCTTCAGGCGGGCCTAACGGTGATCCGCGGCAAGGGTGACAGGCCGAGCCCGGAGATGACCGCGCGGCTCGACCAGTGGTTCAAGAAGGCGCTGCGGGAAGACCCGGATTCGGTCGTGATTGCGCTCCTGCAGGCGGAACTCCGCGAGCTGCAGGGGCGGTCCGACGAAGTGGAATCGCTCTACCGCGATCTGCTCGCCCGCAAGGATCTCGCTCCGACGCAGGCTGCGATCGTGGCCAACAACCTCGCGTTCCATCTGGCCCGCCCCGAGACCGCCGCGGAGGCCATCACACTGATCGATTCGGCGATCGCCGAACTTGGGCCGCACCCCGACCTGCTCGACACCCGCGGCGTGGTGCGACTCGCGGCCGGCGATGCCCGACGGGCCATCGCGGATCTCGAGGAGGCGACGCTCAGCCCGTCGCCGTTGAAGCTCCTTCACCTCGCGCTTGCCCAGGCCGAAGACAAGCAGACGCTCGCAGCGCGCCGGTCACTGGAGCAGGCGAGGAAGCGAGGCCTCGACCGGGCACTGCTCACGCCCGCCGACCGCGCCCGGCTCGAGCGGGTCGAAGCCGCCGTCGGCGGCAAGGGCGCGTGATCGCAAAGTAGACCGCTTGCCAAGCGGGGAGGCGAAGGGATCGGCTGAAGCTCGACGAGCGTTAGGAACTTTCGACCTTCTGGTAAATGAATCGCCGTAGGTCGTGGAAGGAGAAAGTTTCTCCGCGAGGCGACTTCTGCCGTCCCTGAGCCGGTGCGCCGCCGAACGAGAACCGCGCTACCCGCCCTGCAGCATGCGCGACCGGGCGAGCGCGTCTTCGGCCTCGGCGATGCGGCCGCCGCGCATGCAGGCCACGCTGAGCGCCGTGTAGCTGAAGGGATCCTTGGGCTCCAGTTCGCACACGCGCCGGGCGTGCTTCACGGCCTCCTCGTGCCGCTCGAGACGAGTGCACCACGCCGCGAGAGCCGAGTGGGCGAGGGCAAAATCGGGATGGTCGGCGACGACGCCTTCGAGCGCGGCGACCGCTTCGGCCAGACTGCCCTGGTTCTTGAGGGCCTCGGCCGCCTCGTACCGCGCTTCGCGGCTCGTGTCCGCTTCAGGAATCGACATCGCCGTCTCCAGCAGGGGCTGTTCGCGTCAGCCGCGGCCCACCGGCCGCGTCACACTGGGGAGTGTAGCGGGTCTCTGCCGCACTGACGAGGCTCAGCGGCCGTGGCGAATCCCAAAAAGAACGCGAAACAGGGGGGCGGGGGAAACTGTGAGCCCGGCGTGAAATTGCCATTGAATCCACCTGATGGCTGAGCCGATAAACCGCCTGCCGTGAAGTCGGCGGACCGCTGCGCCGCATCCGCGATGGCAGCACCGTTTCCTCCCTCATTTGGAAGGCAATCCGTGAGCATCCACCCGCTGGCCGCCGTGAGTCCCGAGGCCCGCCTGGGAGTGGGTGTCACAGTGGGGGCTTTCGCCACGGTCGAAGCGGGGGTCGAGCTCGGCGACTTTTGCACGGTCGCGTCGGGCGCCGTCGTGAAGACGGGCGTGAAGGCGGGCTGCCACAACGAATTCTGCGAGCACGTCGTGATCGGCGGCGCGCCGCAACACGCGGGAAGGCCGAAGCAGATCGGCGCGGTCGTGATCGGCGACCACAACGTGTTTCGCGAACACGTCACGATTCACCGCGCGTTGAAGCCGGGCACGGCGACGACGGTCGGCGACAACAATTACGTCATGGCGAGTTCGCACTTCGGCCATGATGTGGTCGTCGGCAACAATTGCATCTGCGCCAATGGGGCCCTGCTCGGTGGCCATGTGACCGTCGAAGACCGGGCCTTCGTCTCCGGCGCCGTGGCCGTGCACCAGTTTTGCCGCGTCGGCCGGCTGGCGATGGTGGGGGGACACGCTCGCGTCGTTCAAGACATCCCGCCCTACATGCTCGTGGACGGTCAGACCGGATGCATCGTGGGGCTCAACATCGTGGGCCTGCGCCGCAGCGGCCATTCGAGCGACGACATCGCCGAGCTGAAGAACGCCTACCGCACCATCTATCGGCGCGGCCTTCCCTGGAAAGACGTGCTCGAGGCGCTCCAGGCGGAATTCAAGGGCGGTCCGGCCCGCCACCTCTTCGAGTTCCTCTCGGCAGGCACCCGCGGCTTCGCACAGGAGCGTCGCTCGCCGCCGGCCGCCACGCTCCGCATTCGGGTGCCCGACGAGGATAACGCCGCGGTCAAGGCGAAGGCCGGTTGAGCCAGTCGAAGGCCGGTTGAGCCAGTCGAAGGCCGGTTGAGCCAGGCGAAGGCCGGCTGAGCCGGTGCGCTCCGCAATCAAGCGGGCTCCGCGTCGCCGTCGGCATCAGGCCCTTCAGAGGCCGTAGGCTCCGCGCCCGTCAGGCCATACCGCTGCAATTTTCTCCGCAGCACCGATCGGTCGATACCGAGCAGCTTCGCGGCCAACGATTTGTTTTGCATGGTAGCGGCCAGGGTGCGCTCGAGGTGGAGCCGCTCGACGTCGGCAAGCGTGAGCCAGCCCGCGGAGGAGCCTCCGTTGCCTTCGCCCGACGCCACGGCAGGCGACTCCGGCAACGGTGCGGCGGCTGCCGCCGCGCGCTGTACCACCGGCTCGACCCTGAAGACGCCGGGCACCGTCGTGGGCGAGAGGATTCCCTCCGATGCCGCCCGCACGAGCTGTGATGCGGGCCCCACCGCCTGGATCGACGCCGTGGGTGTGGATGCGTCACCGACCGCTTCGGGAGCTGCCATGATGCCGGTCAGGGCATCCGGTTCGATCTCTTCGCTCGAGGAAAACATGACGGCCCGCTCGAGCACATTTTCCAACTCGCGAACGTTGCCCGGCCAGGCATACCGCTGCAGCACCTCGATCGCCGTCGCCGAGAGCGTGCAGAGCGGCAGGCCGTGCCTTCCGGCGAGCAGCGCGAGGTAACGAGCCGCCAGTACGGGGACGTCTTCCGGCCGGTCTTTCAGCGGCAGCGTGCGGATCGTCACCACGTTGAGCCGGTAGAAGAGATCCTCGCGAAACCGGCCGGCGCTCACCTCGCGGCCGAGATCGCGATTCGTGGCGGCTACCACGCGAACATTGACCGGGATCTCTTCGTGGCTTCCCACGGGCACCACGGTCCGCTGCTGCAGCACCCGGAGCAGCTTGGCCTGGAGTTCCAGTTCCATCTCCCCGATCTCGTCGAGAAAGATCGTGCCGCCATCGGCCGCGCGGAAGCAGCCGAGGGTGGACGAGGTGGCGCCGGTGAACGATCCCTTCACGTGCCCGAACATGTGGCTTGCGAAGAGCGTGCCCGTCGTGACCGCACAGTCGACGGGAATGAACGGCTTCGCGGCCCGATTGCCACAGCCGTGGATCGCGCGGGCGATCAATTCCTTGCCGGTGCCGCTCGGGCCCAGGATGAGCACGCTGGACTGGTGCGCGGCGACGAGTTCGATCGCCTTACGAACCTGCTCAGCCCATGGAGAGACGCCGGCGATCTCTTCGATGCCGTAGCTCGTCGCGGGGCGTTTCTGGGCGGTACCCATGCGCGTCGGCTGAGTGTGATGCCTGCTTCAAACCGGAAAAGCCCCCTGGACGGGCCCCGCCGGTCCGCCCCGAGCAGCCAGGATCATATCGCCATACCGCTGCCGTCGCCAGCGACCCCCGCCGCCCTGTGCCGGTTTTTCCGGTCGTGACGATCCCGGGAAAAATTTCGCTCCCGCCGGTCGCCCGGCGGGGAAAGATGGGCCAAGATTGGAGGATGACCACTCCTGACCAGATCCCCGATGCCCGTGCCATGACTCGGCGGCGGCGGCTCCGCAATCGCGTGCTCTTCCCGGCGCTCGCTGCGCTGGCCGGCCTCGCCTGGTTTGGCATCGACCGACTGCTCGTCGATCGCAGCCCGATCATCGTGGGCATCCTCCACTCGCAGACCGGGCCGATGGCGGTCAGCGAACGATCGATGATCGACGCCGAGGTGCTCGCGCTCGAGGAGATCAACAAGGCCGGCGGTCTTCTCGGCAGGCAGGTCCGCTGGGTGGTCGCCGACGGTGCGTCCGACTGGCCCACGTTCGCGCGACAGGCCGAGAAGCTGATTCGAGACGACAAGGCGGTCGTCGTCTTCGGCTGCTGGACGAGCGCCAGCCGCAAGAGCGTGCTGCCGGTCTTCGAGGCGGCCGACCACCTGCTCGTCTACCCGATGGCCTACGAGGGGCTCGAGCAGTCGCCCAACGTCATCTATATCGGCGCCGCCCCCAACCAGCAGATCACGCCGGCCGTGCAGTGGTGCCACGACACGCTCGGCGCCCGCCGTTTCTTCCTCGTCGGCTCCGACTACATCTGGCCGCATTGCGTGAATGCCATCGCCACCGACCAGATCGCGGGGCTCGGCGCCGAGTGCGTCGGCGAGGAATACGTCCCGTTCGGCAGCAGCGATGTCGATGCGGCGGTGCGGTCGATCGTGGCAGCCAAGCCCGACGTCGTGCTCAGTAGCGTCGTGGGTGACTCGGCGATCGCCCTCGCAAGAAAGCTCCGGGAGGCGGGCATTCGCCCCGACCAGACGCCCGTCGTGACATTCGCGATCGCCGAGGACGAACTGCGGTCGGCCCCCCGCGAGGATTTCGCCGGCCACTACGCCGCCTGGAACTACTTCCAGAGCATCGACCGACCGGAAAACCAGGCGTTTGTCCGTGGCTTCAAGGCCCGCTACGGCAGCGATCGGACGACTTCCGACGTCATCGCCGCGGCCTACGTGAGCGTGAAGCTCTGGGCGCAGGCCGTCGAGGAGGCCGGCACCACCGACGTGCGGCAGGTGCGCAACGCCCTTCGGCAGCAGAGCCTCGACGCCCCGGAGGGCATCATCGCCGTCGACGCCGCCACGCAGCACACCTGGCGGCCTGTATCGATCGGCAAAATCCGGCCGGACGGCCAGTTCGACATCGTCTGGTCGAGCCGGACCGCCGTGCGGCCCGTCCCCTTCCCCATCTCCCGCTCGCGCGAGGAGTGGGAGCGATTCGTCAAGGATCTGCACGAAGCGTGGGGAGGCCAGTGGAGCAACGCCTCGGGAACACCGACACCCGCCAGGAGCACCGCCCGTCCGCAGGAGCGGCGTTGACACCGACATGACGAGCGAAACCCTCTCCGGTGAAGGTGCGATGCAGCGGTCGATCGCCGGCCGGCTGCTCTTTTGGTTTCTCGTGATCGCGCTGATCCCCTGCGCGATCCTCACGGCGATCACGGCCCGGATCGCCACGCGGGCGCTCGAAAACTCCGTCCGCAGCAATCTTGTGAAGATCGCCGCCGCCAAGGCGGGCGAAATGGAGGCCTACGCACTCGAACGTGTCCGCGACGGCACGGCGCTCGCCCGCGGCCCGACGCTCGTCCGCGCCGTCCGGCAGCTTTCGGCGGCCATCGACGAGAAGGCGACCCCCGCGGCGCAGGCGGAGACGCTCGCCAAGGCCGCGCCGGAGTTCGAGCCGTTCCTGCGCTATGTCTCGATATCGTTCGACTATTCGCAGCTCCTGGTGCTCGACCTCGAGGGGCGCGTGCTCTTTTCACTCGACCAGACCTTCCCCACCGGTTCCACGATCCTGTCGGGGGGCGTCGCCTCGTCGGAACTCGCGGCCGCCTTCGATCGCTCGCGAACGCTCCTGCAGTCGGAGCTCTCCGGCTTTCAGCGCTACAGTGGCTCCCCGCAGCCGCTCGCCTTCGTCACAAGCCCGATCTTCGACGAGGGCCGCGTGATCGGGGTGCTGGCGATGGGACTCGGGCCGCAGAAGGTCTGGCAGGTGCTCTCCGACCTCACGGGGCTCGGTGAAACCGGCGAGATCGTCACGGGGCAGCGGAACGGGGACACGGTGACGGTGACAACGCCGCTCCGGCACGCCCCGGACGCCGCGTTCAAGATGCAGATCCCGATCGGCGGCGATCAGGCCGCCGCGACGCAGAGGGCCGCCAGCGGTGACCGTGGCTACGGGACCGTCCGCGACTACCGCGGCGAGGAGGTCGTCGCCGCCTGGTGCTACCTGCCGAGCTTTCGTTGGGGCATGAACGTGAAGCAGGACGCCAAGGAGGCCTTCGCGCTGGTGAACTTTCAGCGGGCCGCGATCATCGGCCTTTCGCTGGCGACGATCCTGGGCGTCACGCTCGCGGCGCTCGTCGTGGCCCGCACGATCTCGAACCCGATCCGCACGGCCGTCGACGTGGCCAAGCAGGTCGCGGGGGGCGACCTGCGGGCGAAGGTGGGCGTCACCTCCGACGACGAGACGGGCGCCCTGCTGGCCGCCATCCAGACGATGACCAACGACCTCCGGGGGCTCATCGGCCGCATCCAGAAATCGTCGGTGGCGCTGATCTCCACCGCCACGGCGATCCAGGCCACGAGCAGCGAACAGCAACAGGTGATCGCCGACTACGGCGCCTCGACGAGCCAGGCGGTCGCCGCCGTGAAGGAAATCTCCGTCACGAGCCAGGAATTGGTGCGGACGATGACCGAGGTGAACGACATGGCGGCCCACACCGGCGCCATGGCGGCCGAGGGACGCGGCAACCTCGCGAACATGGGAACCACGATGCGCCAACTCGCGGAAAGCACGTCGTCGTTCGGCGCGAAACTGGGCGTGATCAGCGAACGCGCCGCCAACATCAACCTCGCGGTGACCACGATCACCAAGGTGGCCGACCAGACGAACCTGCTCTCGATCAACGCGGCGATCGAGGCCGAGAAGGCGGGCGAATACGGCCTGGGCTTCCTCGTGGTGGCACGCGAGATCCGCCGCCTCGCCGATCAGACGGCCGTCGCCTCGCTCGACATCGAGCGGATGGTGAAGGAGATGCAATACAGCGTCTCCGCGGGCGTGATGGAGATGGACAAATTCGCCGAGCAGGTCCGCGGCGGCGTCCGCGAGATCGCCGACATCTCCGAGAAACTGGGGGAGATCATCAACGCCGTGCAGGGCATCTCCGGCCGCTTCGGGCAGGTCACGGAGGGGATGCGGGCGCAGTCGCAGGGGGCCGAGCAGATTCGCGAGGCGATGGTGCGGCTCGCGGAGGGCGCCTCTCGCACGGCGTCGTCGCTCAACGAGTTCAACACGGCCACGACCCACCTGCGCGAGGCGGTCGGCGACCTCAAGCAGGAGGTCTCCCGCTTCACCATCTGACGCCGGGCAGCCATGCAAATCCTCACGTTCACCGTGGCCGGCGCGCCCTACGCGATTCCGTCGCGCAGCGTGATCGAGGTGCTGCCCTTGGTGCCGGCGCGGCCGCTGCCGCTCATGCCCGATTTCGTGCGCGGCATCTTCACCTACCGCGGACGCCTCGTGCCGCTCATCGACCTCGGCCGCCGGTTCGCGGCCGTCGATGCGGCAGAAAAGCGGCCCGACCGACTGAGCACGCGGGTGATCGTCGTGGAGTTTCTGGCGGCGGAGGATGAGGCTCCGCATCCCGTCCGACTGGGGCTCGTCGCGGAGAACGTGGTGTCGATCCGCTCCGCCGAAGACGCCGACAGCACGACGGCGGAGATGGCCCTGAGCCACGCGCCGTTCCTCGGGCGGGTGCTGCGCCTCGGTGGCCAGACGGTGCAGATGATCGCCGTGGAGCGGCTCCTGCCCCCCGATCTCCTGGCGGGGCTTTTCCCGGCGCCCTCCCGGCCGCTGGATGCACCGCCCGAGGAGGTGCCGGCCCCATGAACCGCCCGCAGCCGAGCCATCCGAATCGATCGCATCCGCTCGCCGGCGCCGAGGCGGTTCTCGAGCGCTGGCTCGGTCTCGACCCCTCCACGATCGGCTCCGCCGCCATCGACCGCGCGGTGCGGCAGCGCATGAAGGCGTTGGGCCTCGACGACGACGACGCCTTCGCCGACCTTGCCGCCAGCGATGCCGTCGAGCGCGACCGTCTCGTCGAGGAGGTGATCGTCGCCGAGAGCTGGTTCTTCCGTGATCCGCAGGTGTTTCAATTCGTGCGTCGGTTCGTCGCCACGCTCGGGGCCCTGCCGGGGCGGCAGCCTGTGCGGATCCTGAGCGCCCCCTGCGCCGCCGGCGAGGAGCCCTACTCCCTCGCGATGGCCCTCCTCGACGCCGGGCTCGCACCGGAGCAATTCTCGATCGACGCGATCGACATCAGCCGTGCGGCGCTCGACCGCGCCCGGCAGGGCATCTACTCGGCCAATGCCTTCCGCAATGCCGATCTCTCGTTTCGCGATCGCTGGTTCCGCAGCGACCGGGGCGGCGCGGTGCTCGACGAGGCCGTCCGCCGCTGCGTGCGCTTCCAATGGGCCAACCTGCTCGACGAGGCCTTCGTGAACGAGAGCCTGGGCTCGGGCCGCGCCCCGTACGACGTGATCTTCTGCCGCAACCTGCTCATCTACCTCACACCCGCCGCACGGACCCGCGTCGAGCAGGCGATCGACCGTCTCCTCCGCCCCGACGGCCTGCTCCTGCTCGGCGCCGCCGAGCCGCCGATCATGAAGGGAGACTGGATCCCCGCCGCCGACACGTCGGTCTTTGCGCTGCGCCGCGGCGTGCGCGAACTTGCTCGCACCGCCCCGCCCGCAACGTCGCCCCGCAAGCCGGCGCCGGCGCGGCACGTGGCGGCCGCGCGGCCGGCCTCCGCGGAGAAGTCCGCTCCTGCGACGGCCCCCGAGCCCCCCGCCCCGCCCCCCACGCTCGACGAGGTGCTGCACGAGGCGGGCCTGCTCGCCAATGCCCGCCGGTTCAGCGAGGCGCTCGCGCATTGCGAGGAGCACCTCAAGCGTCTCGGCCCCGAGCCTGCGCTCTTCTTCCTGATGGGCATGCTTCATCAGTCGGCGGGCGATCTGGACCGCGCGGAAGGCTGCTTGCACAAGACGCTCTATCTCGACGCCGCCCATGAGGAGGCGCTGCTCGCACTGGCGCTCCTGGCGGCGCAGCGCGGCGACACGGCCATGGCCGCCAAATACCGCCAGTCGGCGGCGCGGGTGCTCGCGCGGAAGGAGGCGCCATGAGCGGATCGCTCCCGGTGATCGAAGCTCCGATGGAGGAATGCTGGCGCCGAATCGGCGTGGCCGGCGACCGCAGTTGCCCTGAGCTCGAGACGTTCATCCACTGCCGCAATTGCCCAGTGATGGCTGAAGCGGCCCGCACGTTCTTCGACCGCGAGGCTCCCGAAGGCTATCTCGAGGCGTGGAGCCGCATCCTCGAGGAGCCGGAGGAGGCGATCGATCCCGACTCGACGAGCGTGCTCGTCTTCCGTCTCGATCGGGAATGGCTCGCGCTCCCCGCCACCGCGCTCGTGGAGGTGACGACGCTGCGGCCGCTGCATCGGGTGCCGCACCGGACGGGCGGGGTGCTCGAGGGACTGGTGAACATCCGCGGCCAGCTGCAGTTGTGCGTCTCCCTGCACGGCCTCCTCGGCCTCGAGGGCAAGCCCACGCTCATGCCTTCGGCCGCGGCCGACGCGGCGCTGACCGCGGCGCGGCTCCTCGTCATCGAACGGTCCGGCGAACAGGGAACCGAGCGCTGGGTCTTCGGCGTGGACGAAGTGGCGGGAGTGCACCGCGCGATCAAGTCGGCGCTGCGGGCCGTGCCCTCGACCGTGAGCCAGTCCGGCACGCGGCATTGCCAGGCCCTCTTCGACTGGCAGGGACGGGCCGTCGGCTTGCTCGACGAAGCGCGGGTGTTCGACGGGCTCTGCGGCGCGGTGGGCGGCTGAAGGAGAGGAGGTTTCTCGTGGCGGAAGACCTGAGCGGATTTTCGATGCTCGAGCTGTTTCGGCTCGAGGCCGAGAGCCAGACGGCGATCCTTTCGGCAGGCGTGCTGGCCGTCGAGGAATTCGAACGCTCCCCCGAGACCATCGAGTCGATGATGCGGGCGGCCCATTCGCTCAAGGGCGCGGCCCGGATCGTCGGGCTCGATCCCGCGGTGCGCGTGGCCCACGCGATGGAGGATTGCTTCGTGGCCGCCGGCAAGGGAACGTTTCGCGTGCGGCCGGAGCACGTCGATCTGCTGCTCGCGAGCATCGACTTTCTTTCGTCGATCGCCAAGGCCGACGACGCGATCTCTCCGAAGAGCGACTGGCCGCGCACGGCGGACGCGCTCGTCGCCGAACTCGGCGCGCTCCTGACCGCACCGGCCGCACCGGCCGCACCGGCCGCGCCGGCCGCCAACACCGAACCCGCCGCTACCGAGGAGATCGCCGCCCCGGAGCCCCCCGCCCGGCCCGCAGCCGCTCCAGAGGAAGCCGGCGCCCCCCACGCGCCCGCCCCTGCCGCATCCGCGGCCCGGGCGGTCGAGCAGGCCGACCGCGTCGTCCGCGTTTCCGCCGACAGCCTCACCCGGCTCGTGGGGCTCGCCGGCGAATCGCTCGTGGAGACCCGCCAGTTGCGGCCGTTCGTCGACTCGCTGCTCACGTTGCGGGCCGCGCAAGTGGATCTCTGCGACACGATCGCGGCGACCGAAGAGCGATTCAAATCCGATGATGCCTCGGTGTCGGCGTCCCTGCTCGGTCTGCTGGCCCGCGTGCGCGAGCGTGCCGACGCCTGCCTTGCGAGCCTGATGAAGCAGGTCGAGGATTTCGAGAGCTTCGCCCGGCGCAACGAGGATCTTTCCGGCCGGCTCCATCACGAAGTCATCGTCAGCCGCATGCGGCCGCTGGCCGACGGAATCCGCGGCTTCCCCCGGCTCGTCCGCGACGTCGCCCGCACGCTGGGCAAGCAGGTGCGCTGGGAGGTGCGCGGCGAGCAGACGGGCGTCGATCGCGACATCCTCGACAAGCTCGAGTCGCCGCTCTCCCATCTCGTCCGCAACGCCCTCGACCACGGCCTCGAGCCCACGGCCGAGCGGGAGGCCGCCGGCAAGCCGCCGGTCGGCACGATCCGGCTCGAGGCCCGCCACCGCGCGGGAATGCTCCACATCACGCTCACCGACGACGGCCGCGGCATCGACGTCGAGAGGCTGCGGGCGAAGGCCGTCTCCCGCGGACTCGTCGCCCGGCAGGTCGCCGACCAGCTCACGGAACTCGAACTGCTCGAGTTTCTCTTTCTGCCCGGCTTCTCCACGAAGGAAGAGGTCACCGAGATTTCCGGCCGCGGCGTCGGTCTCGACGTGGTGCAGAGCATGGTCAAGGCGGTGGGGGGCACCGTGCGCGTGGCGACCCAGCCCGGCCGGCAGACGGTGTTCACGCTGCAGTTGCCGATCACGATGTCGGTGATCCGGGCGCTGTTGGTCGAGATCGGCGGCGAACCCTACGCCTTTCCCCTCACCCGCATCGACAACATCCTCTTCTGCGCCCACGCCGACGTCCGCACGGTCGAGGGCCGACAGTATTTCGAGCGCGATGGCGTCTCGATCGGCCTGGTGGTGGCCCCGCAGATCCTCGAACTCGGCAGCCAGACTGCCCCGGCCGACCCGATGCCCGTCGTCGTGATCAGCGACCGCGGCCAGCAGTTCGGCATGATCGTCGACGCCTTCCTGGGCGAGCGCGATCTGGAGGTTCGGCCGCTCGACCGCCGGCTCGGCAAGGTGCCAAACATCAACAGCGCCTCGCTGCTCGAGAACGGCAACCCGGTGCTGATCGTCGACGTGGAGGACCTCGTCCGCTCGATCGACAACGTGCTGATGGGCCGCCGACTCACGCGGGTGGAATTCGAGAAGATGGCCGAGCAGGCCCGGCAACGGAAGCGGATCCTCGTCGTCGACGATTCGATCACGGTCCGCGAACTCGAGCGGCAGCTGCTGCAATCGCGGGGCTATGCCGTGGACGTCGCGGTGGACGGCATGGACGGCTGGAACGCGATCCGCGGCGCCCACTACGACCTCGTCGTCACCGACGTCGACATGCCGCGAATGGACGGCATCGGCCTGGTCTCCCTCATCAAGAACGACCCTGCCCGCAAGGACATTCCGGTGGTGATCGTCTCCTACAAGGACCGCGAGGAAGACCGCCTCCGCGGCCTCGACGCCGGCGCGAACCGCTATCTCACGAAGAGCTCCTTCCATGACGAGACATTCGTGCATACGATCACCGACCTGATCGGAGAGTAGCGCGGCACGGGCTTGCTCCGTGCGGGAGGCGTGGACATGCGGATCGGGATCGTGAACGACATGCGGGCGGCCTGCGAGGCGCTGCGGCGCGTCGTCGACAGCCTGCCCGACCACGAGATCGCCTGGACGGCCAACGACGGCGTCGAGGCGATCGCGATGGCGAAGCGCGATCGGCCCGACCTCATCCTGATGGACCTGATCATGCCGCACCTCGACGGCGTGCAGGCCACGCGTCAGATCATGGCGTCGGCTCCCTGCGCGATCCTCGTGGTCACCGCGACCGTGAGCGGCAACATCTCGCTCGTCTACGACGCCATGGGCTACGGCGCGCTCGATGCCGTCGATACGCCGATGCTCGGCCCGGCCGGCGAGGTGAGCGGCGCCGGGGCGCTCGTCGAGAAGATCGGCGTGATCGCCAAGCTCGTGGGCGCCACGGGAGAATCGCGAAAGCCCGTGCGGCCGGCCGCCAGCGCCGGGCCTCCGCGGCTGCTCCTGATCGGCGCCTCCACCGGCGGCCCGAAGGCGATCGCCGATCTCCTCCTGCCGCTGCCCCGCGATTGGAACGTGGCCACGGTCATCGTCCAGCACGTGGATGTCGCCTTCTCGCAGGGGCTCGCGAAGTGGCTCGGCGACCGCACCGGCCGGCCAGTGCGGGTGGCCGAGCATGGGCAGCAGCCGCAGGCCGGCGACGTGCTGCTCGCCGGCACCAACGACCACCTCGTGCTCGGCAAGGGCCGCGGCCTCGAATACTCCGTCGAGCCCAAGGAGGTCTTCTTCCGCCCCAGCGTCGACGTCTTCTTCGAAAGCGTCGCCGAACACTGGCCGCAGACGGGGACGGCGCTCCTGCTGACGGGCATGGGGAAGGACGGCGCGAAGGGGCTGCTCAAGCTCCGCACCCGCGGCTGGCACACCATCGCGCAGAACGAGGCCTCGAGCGTGGTCTGGAGCATGCCGAAAGCGGGCATCGATCTTGGAGCCGCGTGCGAGGTGCTCGGCGTCGAGCAGATCTCCCGATCGATCATCCAGCGGATGGCGTAGCGCACAGCGTCTCGATACACCACCGGCTCGCGGGCGAATACGCACAGTGTCGCGCCGGCTCGCGGCTGCCCACGCCCCGTCGCCGGACGTTCTCTGCGGGCATCCTGCCCTTCGCTCACTCGGAGGTGACTACGCTCCGGCATCCTGCCTGCGCTTGTCACCTACGCGGGCTCCTGGGGCATGGGCAGCCCCGAGCCTCCCGTTCAAAGCCTCCAAATCGATGCCCCTGCAATCGAAGCAGCAATTTGATTCGTCCCTCGTTGCGGGAAGGCTCGCGGGTCGGCGGAAGCTCGAGGAGCGTTAGGAACTTTCGACCTTCTGGGGAATGAAGCTCCGTAGGTCGTGGAAGGAGAAAGTTTCTTTGCGACGAGACTTCTGCCGCCCGCGAGCCGGCGCCCCTGCGTAGACCGCTTGCTACGCAACCGTCCTACGTGCGCTCGATCAATCGCATCACCTCGAGGACGGTCGATTCACCGCCCGCGAGCGCGATCACCTGCACGCCCACCGGCAGCCCCGCGCTTCCGCGGTCGCATTCGATCGCGGCGCGGACGACCGGGTCGCGCGAGCGGGCCCGGCCGGTCTGCTCCTCGGGCCGCACGGTCGTCACAGGGACCGTGCCCGCCGCGAGGTCGAGGAGGTTGGCCAGCAGACAGGGCGCGGCGGCGACGATCAGCTTCGCCGCGGTGCCGTGCCGCAGCGCCGGTACGGCCGAGACGGGGCAGACAATCACGTCGTAGCCGGCGGCAAGCGCTGCTACGCGCTCGGCGATGCCTGCCCGCTCGTGCAGGAGCTGCTCGAAGCCGGCGCCTTGCCGCGGCCCGGTCGCCAGCAGTCCCTCCGCCTCGATCCGCCGCCCCATCAGCCGCACGAATCCTGCGAGCCACGGCCGCATTGACCGCGGCACGCCCGCGAGCCGCAAGAGCCGGGCGACGGGCCAGATCGGCCGCGAGCCGGCGAAAAGCCGGCGCACATCGGCTCCGCCGTCTGCCGAGAGAATGGCCAGATGCAGCCAGGCCGCGTCGCGGGCGATCACGCCGTCGCACTCGCTCGCGACGGCTCCGGCCGCCTGCAGCCGGCCCACCGCCTCGCGCACCGCCCGCCGCACGGCCGGCGATGGCTCGAGCGGCCCGGCGTCGTCCCACCAGGCGATCCTCAAGGGGTTGCCGCGCGTGCGGGGCTCGGCCGCCACGCCGACGGCCCCGAGCGCCAGTTCGAGATCGTCCACCGAACGGGCGAGGAAGCCCGCCCGCGGCCGCACCGCCTCGAGGTGCGGCATCGTGTTGAAGGCGCCCCCTTCGCCGAGCACGGTCGATCGCGGCATGATGCCGGCGATGCCGCAGGCGTGGGCAGGCTGGCGGATGCTGCCGGCCAGATCGTTTCCGACGGAGAGCGGCACGACGCCAGCCGCCACGACCGCCGCCGCACCGCCGCTCGACCCGCCGGGACCGCGATCCGCGGCGTGCGGATGATTCGTCCGCCCGAAGACGGGATTATCAGTCTCGTGGAGATACATCGCCTGCGGCACGTTGTCTTTGCCCACGACCACGGCGCCTGCCGCCTGCAACCGCTCGACGAGCCAGGCGGTGGCTTCGTCGCGGGCATCGCGACGCGGTTCGATCCCGAGCGTCGTCAGGAGACCGCGGACGGGAAAACACTCCTTCACGCTCACCGGCACTCCGGCGAGCGGCCGCCCGTCCCCCGGTTCGATCCGGGCCGCTTCCGCGGCCGCCTCGTCATGCCGCGGCTGCACGAGCGCATTGAGCCGCGCATGGGTCTCTCGCCAACGGGAGATGTGGGCCGCCAGGGCATCGCCGGCCCGCAGCTGCCCCGCAGCGACGGCCTCGGCGATCTCCGCGGCCGATCCGCTCGCGACGCCCACTCAGAAAAGGTCCTCGGCCGCCGCGGCCTTCTCCAGCCGGCGGCAGTCGGCCGCCCAGAGCGCATCGCCGTCGAAGAGCACGCCCGTGACGAGCACCTGCTCACCCGCCGAGGCCGACGGCTCGCGGCGCGAAATGATCGCGACTGTCTTCGGCTCCTTGCCGCTGACCGTGATCGACGACGACCAATACGGACCCACCTGACGCTTGTCGTTGAACGTCGCCACCAGCACGGCGCCATCCACGGGCCGCTTCTTTGACGAAAGCCACATGCCGCTGAGCCGGCCGAGATCGCCGACCAGCGTGTCGCTGCCCACGAGTTTCGCGATCACCGCCTCCATCTGCTCGGGGGCCTTCTCCAGCGGCCTTGCCGAGTCTGCCGCCGCGGTCTCGAGGAAGACCATCTGCTCGGCGACGGCGGCGAGATTCTTGTACCAGCCGACGAGCAGTTTCTTGCGGGCCGGATCCTCGGGATCGGCGATGCCGGAAAGCTCTTCGAACGAGTCGTTCGCCTTCGCGATCGCCGCCTCGAGCGCCGAGTAATCGAGCGGCTCGGGTTCGGGCACGACGGGCGTTGCCGGTTCCTTCGCGGGCTCCTCCGTGAAGAGGTCTTCCGCCGGCGCCGCAGGCTGTTCGACCGGTTCGGCAGGCGGAGTGGCTTTGGCAAGGGCTTCGTCGGCTGCCACCGCAGCGCCGGCATCCTCGGCAGCCGCCGCCGCTTCGTTGACCGCCTCCGCTTCGGTCGCCATGGGGGGCTCGATGCCCTGGTCTGCGTTGGCAAGCGAGTCGAGCGATGCGGCCTGATCAAGCTTCGGCCCACCGGCGGCCAACGGCTTCCTGAAGCCCGGCTGAAACTTTTCGGGAAGCAGGAACGCCATGCCCGGCGGAACCATCTTCGTGAATTTGAACGGATCCTTTTGGAATCCCCAGACGAGGATCGCATAGGTGATCGGCAATGCCATCAGGCCGCCGAGCACGATGCCGATCATCTGGCCGATGCCGCCACCGCTCGACTTGGCCGCCTTCGGGGCCTTTGTCTTCTTCTTGGCTGCCGGGGCGGGCGCCGCGGCTTCGCCCACGGCTTCGGCGCCGGCCACGGCGAGCCCGCCTCCGACGGCCGCAGCCGCCTCCTCCATGCCGAAGTCTGCGTCGCCGAAATCGTTGGCGTCGTCTTCGGCGATGCCGAAGGCAGGTGACTCCCCGGCCTGATCCTCGTCGGCCTCCACTTCGCCGAAGCTGAATGCATCGACGGCCGGCTCATCGGCGGAATCCGCAGCAGAAGGCTCGCCGCCCAAATCGGGCATGCCGACGAGCGATGCGGCTCCGGCATCGGCCCATTCGTCGATCGGAATCACATCGCTCGGCGACATGACGCCCGAGTTGCCGGTGCCGATTTGAATCGCCGAAGACAGGATGGCGGATTCATCCGTCTCGCCATCCTGCCCATGCTCGGGGGCGTGTTCGAGGTCGTGGAGATCGTCGGCCGGGAAGACGGCCAGCGGCGTCTCGACGCCAGCCTCGCCAGCCGGCTCCTCGGTCAGCCACTCATCCACTAGCGCGGCATCGTCGGCGTTATTCATATCGCCAAGCCCGGCCACGTCGCCAAGCCCGGACAGATCGCCGAGCCCGGCGCCCTCGTCGTCGAGGGAAGGCAGATCGGCGTCGAGAGCGGGCATCTCGCCCTCGGCGAACGGGAGACCTTCTCCTTCGCTGCCGGTGACTTCGGGAAGCGATTCCTCCACAAACTCTTCGAACACGCCCGCGATATTTTCCGGAGCGGCATCGCTGGCCGCGTCCAAAACGGGTGCCTCGAAGACGCCGGGAAACCCTTCATCGGCAGCGGGTTCGGATGCACCGGCATCCTGGTCGAGGGAAAACGAAAAATCCGCCTGAGGCTCGGAGGCATCTCCGGCGTCGATGCCGGCCCACGGATCGTTTGCGTCGTTGTCCTTGTCGTCCACCATGCAACCCTCCCGAGGGATCTATCTCGACGGCCTGCGAGGCCAACCCTGATGTGTATGTCAAACCTGATCCGGTCCGGAAAATCCGGCCCGCAGGCAAGTGTACCATCGCCTTTCCGGCAGGGGCCAACGGCTCCACGGGCGGCCCCCGCAGAAAATTCAGGCAAAACCGTGGGCCGCTCCATAGCGGCTGTGGAGGCTGTCGAGGAGCCATTTCTCCGCGGGCGGGCTGCCGGAAGCCTCCTGAACGAGGGCATCGGATTCGAGGAGCCGACCGCGGCGATGGACATGCTCCTGCATCCAGCCGAGGAGGCTCGCAAACCGCCCCACCGCCATCTCCTCGTCGAGGTTGGGGATGGCCCGCTCGGCGGCCGCCATCAGCTGGGCGGCATGCATGTTGCCGAGCGTGTAGGTGGGAAAATAGCCGATCAGCCCGGCGCTCCAGTGGATGTCTTGCAAGACTCCCTCCGCGGCCGACGGCGGACGAATCCCGAAATCCTTCGTGAAGCGATCGTCCCAGGCCTCGGGCAGATCCGCCACCGGAAGCGTTCCCTGGACCACCGCCCGCTCGAGGTCGAACCGCATCATCACGTGCAGGTTGTAGGTGACCTCGTCGGCCTCGACCCGAATGAACGACGGCGCCACCGTCATGAGCGACCGCTGGACGTCGTCCGCCGTGGCGCCGGCGAGCGCCTCCGGAAAGGACCGCCTCGCCAACGGAAAGCACCAGCGCCAGAAGGCGTTCGACCGGCCCACCATGTTTTCCCAGAGCCGCGACTGCGATTCATGGATGCCGAGCGAAGCCGCTTCGCCGGGCGGGAGCCCAAACCACTCCCGCGGCAAACCCTGCTCGTAGAGGCCATGCCCCGCCTCGTGCAAAACGCCGAAGAGCGCCGTCGGCAGGAAGTGCTCGTCCCAGCGGGTCGTGATCCGGCAGTCGTTCGGCCCCATCGTGGAGCAGAAGGGGTGATCGGTGGTGTCGATCCGACCGCGGCCGAAGTCGAAGCCGATCTGCGCCGCCACCTGCTGCACGAACGCCTTCTGGGCCTCGACGGGATAGCGGCGCTTCAGGATCGCGTCGTCGGGCCGCTGGCGGGCGCCGACGCAGGCTTCGACGAGGTTTACGATGCCGCCCCGAAGCCGTTCGAACCGCTCCGCCACGGCCGGCCAGCGGGCCCCGGGCTCGTAATCATCCATGAGCGCGTCGTAGGGATCGCGATCGGGCAGTTGGCAGGCGGCTTGTTCGCGCTTCAGCGCGAAGACCCGTTCGAGCCACGGCGCGAGCCGCGTCCACGAGGATTCCGCGCGGGCCGCCGTCCAGGCCTGCTGCGCCTCGACGCAGGTCTTCGCCATCTCCTCCACGAGGCGGGCCGGCAGCCGGGCCTGCTTGTCGTAATCGTGTTTCATGAGCCGGATCGTCGCGGCCACATGAGGCTCTCCGCCTCGGGCCAGCGGCCCATCGGCGAGCTTCGCCAGTCGCTCCCCCTGCCGCGGGTTCGTCCGCTGCTGGTGAACGAGCGTGGCCAGCGCCGCCATCTGATCGGCCCGGTAGCCCCCCGCCTCCGGCGGCATGAGCGTGCGCTCATCCCAGCCGAGCAGCGACTCGACCGACGCGAGCACCGCCGCCTGCCGCGCATGGGCACAGGCCGCGGCGAACAATCGCTCGGGGGTGTTTTCGTCAACGCCTGCGCCTGGTGCGAAGCTCATGATGGTGGAGAGTATGCTGGAACGTCCCCGGAGACGCCACCATGCTCGATGCCCTCGTGATCGCCCCCCATCCAGACGACGCCGAACTCGGCATGGGCGGCACGATCGCGCTGATGCTGGCCAAGGGGCTGAAGGTGGGCGTTCTCGACCTCACCGACGGCGAGCCCACGCCGCTCGGATCGCCCGAGATCCGGGCCCGCGAGTCGGCGGCGGCGACGGAAATCCTCGGCATTCCCTGGCGGGAGAACCTTGGGCTTCCCAACCGGCGGCTGCGGGCCACGCTCGCCGCTCGCGGCAAGCTGGCCGGCGTGATCCGCCGCACCCGTCCCCGCTGGCTCTTCGCCCCCCACTGGGTCGATGCCCATCCAGACCACACCGCCGCCACTCGCCTCGTCGAGGCGGCGCGATTCTGGGCGAAGCTCACCAAGTGCGACCTTCCCGGTGACCCTTGGCACCCGGAACGGATCTACCACTACGCCTGCGTGCACTTGAAGGTGGTGTTGAAACCCGCCTTCGTGGTCGACATCTCCTCCACCTGGGACGTGAAGCGCCGCAGCCTTGCCTGCTACGCCAGCCAGTTTCCCCAGACCGCGCCGCGGCCGACGGTGCTCGAACGCGTGGAAGCCTCGGCAAACTGGTGGGGCGCCATGATCGGCACAACCCATGGAGAGCCGTTCACCGCACGTGAGCCGATCGGCCTCAGGGGTTTTGCGGACCTCTTCTGATCCGCCCGGTTCGCCCGGTCCCCCACCGCCCGCCCCGGCCCCGGCGCATGGCTGGCCCGGTCGCGGCGAGTTGGGGGGGCAGCGCGTGGAAGTCTGCTGCCACCACGGCTCGCCGGCCGATACCTCCTCTGCGGCACTCGTGCGGACCGCTCCGCCCGTGCGGATCCCAGGTTTCCAGACTTCCAGGTTTCCAGACTCCCAGGATTCCAAGCTTCGATGGCTTCCCGCGACATCAATGTCATCGCGCTCGTGAAGGGCGGAGAGCGCTACGTCTTCCTCTACGATGACGAGAGCCGCGAGGAGACGCTCCGCACGCTCGGCCGCTACGCGTCGAACCCTGACCTGAGCTTCTCCTGGTACGACGCCTCGGTGCTCGGCCAGAAGGTGCGGCAAAACGCCCCGCGCTCGAATCGCGTTCGGTTCGTGCCACCGGCCGATCGCGCCGCCTGACGAGGGGCCCGCCGATGGCCTCCCGGGAAACCTTCGCCTCTGGGATCGAGCGGTTCCTGCGTTCCCTCGCGTCGGAACGTGGCGCCTCGCCGCTGACGATCAAGAGCTATCGCGAGGATCTCTTGCAGCTCGAGGAGTTTCTCGTCTCCGCCGGCTGCCGCGGCCCGGGCGATGCCTCGAGCACGCTCCTCCGTCGGTTCGCAGGCGGTCTTCACGCCGCCGGCTACGCGCCATCGACCGTCGCCCGGAAGCTCGCCAGCATGCGAAGCTTTTACGCCTTCGGCCAGCGCGAGGGCTGGGTGCAGGCCAATCCCGCCAAGCCGCTCCGCAGCCCGAAGCGTCCGCGGAAGCTGCCGAAATTCCTCACCGGCGACGAGATCGCGAAGCTACTCGCCGCGCCGAAGCCCGGCGCCGCCGGCGGGCTCCGCGATCGCGCGATCCTGGAACTGATGTATTCATCCGGGGTCCGCGTCCGCGAACTCGTCGGCCTCGACGACGGCGACCTCGACCTGCGGGCCGCCACGATCCGCGTCCGCGGCAAGGGGCGCCGCGAACGCCTCGGGATCGTGGGCTCGCACGCCCAGGCCGCGCTGCGGCAATGGCTCGCCGCCCGCCCGAAGGCCGCGGCTGGAAAGGCCGCGAGCCGATCGCAACCGCTCTTCACCAACCGCTTCGGGGGCCGGCTCTCCGTCCGCGGAGTGGCCCGGCTTCTCGAGAAGCACCTCGCCACCGCGGGCCTCACCCGTCGCGCGAGTCCACACACGCTCCGCCACAGTTTTGCCACGCACCTGCTAGACGCCGGCGCCGACATCCGCAGTGTGCAGGAGCTGCTCGGCCACAAGAGCCTCGTCACCACGCAGATCTACACCCACGTGACGACGACCCGGCTGCTCGACGCCTTTGACAAGGCCCACCCGCGCGCCCGGTAGGACAGGCTTCAGCCTGTCGCTGCCCGTCGCAAGTCACGACAGGCTGAAGCCTGTCCTACTCCTCGCCGCGAAGCGATCAGACCAGGCCGCGGCGGACGGCCCAGACGGCGGCCTGCGTGCGGTCGGTCACCGCGATCTTGCGCAGGATGTTTTGCACGTGCTCCTTCACGGTCTCGACGCTGATCGTCAGCGATTGCGCGATCTCCTTGTTGGAGAGGCCGAGGGCCATGTGTCGCAGCACCTGGGTCTCACGCTGCGTCAGCGGGATGTCGGGGTCGGGAGTGGCCACCCGGTTGGCCATGGTCGTGGCCACGCGGCGAAGCTCGCCCGCACGCATCGGCAACTGCCCGGCGGCGGCCCCCGCGATCGAATTGATGAGTTCGGATCGCGTGGAACCCTTGAGCATGTAGTCGTGGGCGCCGGCGGCGACGGCCCGGGCGACGTAGGTGGGATTGTCGAACGTCGAGAGGATCACGACGCGGACGTTCGGCATGTCCGCCCGGATCTTCTCGAGCGCGGCCAGACCGTCCTTGCCGGGCATGCGGATGTCGAGCAGGACGACGTCGGGCTTGAGCTTGCGGGTGAGCTTGATGGCCTCGTCACCCGACGATGCCTCGCCAACGATCTTCACTTCCGAGCCGGCCAGCAGGCTAACGAGCCCCTTGCGCACCACCTCATGGTCGTCCGCGATCACCACTTTCACGGCCATTGCTTCGTGCCTTCTGCGGCTCCTGCCGCGTCTCAAGTCAATCCGTTCACTGCTGCCGGAAATGTAGCACTTCAATTTTATTGAGACAACCCACCCGGGGGGGACGCTATCGCGTCTCAGGCGTTCGGGCCGCATGCTGCCGCATTCGAGCGAGCATCGCGTCGGCGCCCTGGCGCCGCAGGTCATCGGCCACCCTCCGGCCGAGCGCCTCGGGAGCCCCGCCGGACAGTTCGCTCACGGCCCGTGCCGCGATCCGCTCCACCGAGCCTCCGCGATCCTCGAGCACGCAGCCTCCGAGCTCGAGCCGGCCATCGGCGCCGACATGCGCCCAGCCGCCGATCGGCGCCAGGCAGCCGCCGGCGAGCGCTGCGAGAAAGCTGCGCTCGGCCCGCACGGCGTCGTGCGCCGCGAGGTCGTCGAGCGCGGCGACCGCAGCGGCCACGGAATCGTCGTCGTCGCGAATCTGCACGACAAGCGCCCCCTGGGCGACTGCCGGCCAGAAGGAGTCGGGGCGGAGCAGTTCGGTGATGCGGTGGGAGAGGCCGAGGCGTTCGAGGCCCGCCGCCGCGAGGATGATCACGTCAAACTCTCCGTCGTCGAGCTTCTTCAGCCGCGTATCGACGTTGCCGCGGACCGGGCGGACGACGAGATCGGGCCGCGCGGCCTTCACCTGCATCACGCGGCGCACGCTCGAGGTGCCGACCACGGCTCCCGCGGGGAGCGATGCGAGCGTCGTTGGACCGCGGGCCACGAGGGCGTCGAACGGCGTGGCGCGCCGAGGCACGCAGGCGAGCGAAAGGCCCGGGGTCTCCGCCGAAGGCAGGTCCTTCAGGCTGTGTACGGCCGCGTCGATCCGCCCGTCGAGCAGGGCCCGCTCGAGTTCGCGGACGAAGACACCGTCACCGCCAATCCGCGCGATCGGCGTATCGGTGCGGGTATCGCCGATCGTGTTGATCGTCTCGATCTCGACGGCGTGGCCGAGCGACCGCAGCTGCCCGACGACCCATTCGGTCTGCGTCCGGGCCAGAAGGCTCGCGCGGGTGCCGATGCGGATTGGTTTCGCGTCGTTCATGTCATTCTCCGTGTTGGGACGCATCGTCGGCCATGCGATCCGCCCTGGCGATCGCCGCCGCGTAGACGGCTTCGGCACCGCCCGCGGCGACCGCGCGGCGGCAGGCCGCGAGCGTCGAGCCGGTGGTGACGACGTCGTCGACGACGAGCAAGCGCCGCCCCGCCACCGGTCGCCGCAGGCGGAAGGCCGTCGCGACGTTGCCGCGGCGTTCGCTCACCGGCAACTCATTCTGCATGGTCGTGGCGGTCTGTCGCGAGAGGGCCCGCAGGAACGGCACTCCCAGCAGCCCTGCGACCCGCCGCGCGATCTCGTCCGCGGCGCTGGTGCCGCGCGACATCCGCCGCAGCCAGTGCATCGGCACGGGCACGACCCCATCGATTCGCCAGCCGGCGAGCGTCGCCCGATGGCGGCCCACGAGCAGCGCCGCCAGCGCGCGGGAGACCTCGTCTCCGGTCGGCCTCTTGCACCGGAGGACCGCCTCCCGAAGCCGGTCGCCATAGGCGGCGAGGATGGCGATCCCGTCCCAATCGGAACACCGGCCCCGGCACCTTCGGCAGGCGCCGCCCGCGCCGGGCTCGCCGCAGACGAGGCAGCGGCCGCCGTCGGCCGAAAGATCGCGAGCGCATGCCACGCAGAGCTCGGCGGCCACGGTCGGATCGCCGCCGCCTGCGTCATCCGCCGGCGGAAGATCCTGCCGACAGAGCACGCACCGCGGCGGAAACAAAAGGTCGATCCCCTCCCCTGCCCAGCGGGCGGCCCCCCGACGCAATCGCTCCCCCCAGGTGATCATTGGCCGGCTGCTCATTGGATCGTGGCGGTGGAGGGGCTGTGGGGCTCGGCTTTTTCGCTGCTTCGGGGTGGCGCCCGGACACGATTGACGGTGTCGCCGGACCTTCCTATCCTCCCCGCCCCTCCCGATGGACCGGCCTCCCCTCGCAGGCGGAGCGGCCGAGCAACCGGAGCAGAGGGCGAGAACGACGGCTTCCTTCGCTGGTGCGACCGATGCTCATCGACCGCTACATCACCCGCGCCCAACTGCAGGCGTTCGTGATCGTATTCGTGAGTCTCGCAGGGCTGACGTTCGTTGTCGATGCCTTCACCAACATGGAGGAATTCATCGCCCACTCGGCCGAAGCGGGCGGGCTCTGGAAGGTGCTCGGCACCTACTACGGCTGCCGGCTGATCTCATTTTTCGATGCCACCAGCGGCGTGATCGCCCTGGCCAGCGCCATGTTCGCCCTCTCCTGGCTGGAGCGACACAACGAGCTCACGGCGTTGTTGGCGGCTGGCATCACACGCTGGCGGATCGCCCGCCCCGCGATCGTGTTCGCCGCGATCGTCGCGATCCTGGCGATGGCCAACCGGGAGGTTGTGCTGCCCCGCATCCGGCACGCGTTTTCGCGCAATGCCCAGGATCTCCGCGGCGACGCGGCCCACCCGTTCGAGGCCCGTTACGACCACGCCACCGAGATCCTGTTTCGCGGCCGCACGGCCCAGGCCGGCCCCTGCCGGATCGAGGCGCCGAGCCTGCTGATGCCTCCCTCGCTCGCCGACTTCGGCCCGCAGATCGACGCCGCCGAGGCCTTCTGGCGCGCGGCCGACGCGCGGCATCCCGCTGGCTACCTGCTCTGCGGGGTGCGGGAGCCGGCCGACATCGACCGCCTCGAACCGCTCCAGGCGGGCGACCGCACGATCGTCCTGACACGAGCCGCGGCCGATTGGCTCGAGCCGGGGCAGTGCTTCGTCGCCAGCGACGTCTCGTTCGAGCAATTGATCGGCTCTTCCAACTGGAGCCTGTATTCATCGACCGCCGAACTTGTCGGCGCGATCGCCAATCCCAGCCTCGGCGTCGCGGCCGACGTGCCGCTGCGGGTCCATGCCCGGTTCGTGGCGCCGCTGCTCGACATGTCGCTGGCGCTCCTCGGCATCCCCCTCGTCGTCGGCCCCAACCGCCGCGGCGTGTTCGTGGCCGTGGGTCTCTGCGTGGCGATGACGGTGGTCTTCTTCCTCGTGGTGCTCGGCTGCCACGGCCTCGCGACGGCCTACGTGCTCAGCCCGTCGGTTGGCGCCTGGCTGCCGCTGCTCGTGCTCGCCCCGCTGGCCGCTTGGCGGGCGCAGCCGATGTGGCAGTAACAACCGGCATATCCCGAACTTCGCCCGGGATCCGGCAGAGCCTCCGCAAACAGCCCCAACTCCCTGCGCCGCAAGGGCTTCCGCACCCTCCTTCTTTCTCCAAGCCTTTTTTCTCTACCCCGACCCCCCGAAGTGCCGATGAACAGTGCACGAACGGGAGTTCGGTTGGACAGCAGGATGTTCGGGCGAGAACCGCCCAGGCAAAGGAGTGCCACGGCCATGCGGATCAACACCACCAGATTCGGGCGCATCGACGTCGACGCCAACGACGTCCTCAACTTTCCCAGCGGCCTGCCGGGCCTCGAGGACTGTCGCGAGTGGGCGCTGCTCGCCGACGCGACGAACGACTCGCTCGGCTGGCTGCAAAGCACCTCGCGCGGCGACATCGCCCTGGCGGTGGTCAGCCCGCGCCGGTTCGTGCCCGACTACCAGGTGCGAATCCCGCGCAGCGAGCTCACGCCCCTCGCGATCAGCGACATCCGCCAGGCGCAGGTGGTGGTGGTGGTGGGCCAGAACGGCAAATCCCTCACGCTCAATTTGAAGGCGCCAATCGTCATCAACCTTGAAGCCCGCACTGGCCGTCAGGTCGTTGCCAGCGGCGAGCTGCCCATGCAATACGAACTTTCGACCCACCAGCCCACACTCAAAAAGAGTGCATAATAAGAGTGTCCTCCGACACAGGATTGTCGGAGCCACGAAAGGATCAGGAAGGAGCCAGCGATGCTCGTACTCTCCAGACAACGTGACGAAAGCATCATGATCGGCGACAACATCGTCGTCACGATCGTGGATATCCGGGGAGACAAGGTTCGCCTTGGCATCAACGCTCCGGCCGAGATCCCGGTGCACCGGCAGGAGGTCTACGAGGCCATCCAGCGGGAAAACCTGCGGGCCTCGCGGCTCGAGCCGGGCGACACGCAGGGCCTCGGCAAGCTCGCCGGCCGCGGCTCGCTCGGCGGCCCGCACACCAACGGCCAAAAGCCGGGCGACGCCCCGCGGCGGTAAAGCCAAGCAGACCGCTTCGTCCTGAAGCGAATCTCCTGCTCTCCGCCGTCAACTCGCTCAAACCGGCACGGCGCTGCCCACGCCCCGTCGCCGGACGCTCGCTGCGGACATCCTGTCCTTCGCTCGCTCGGAGGTGACTGCGCTCCGGCATCCATGCCTACGCTTGTCACCTACGCCGGCTCACGGGGCATGGGCAGCCCCGTGCCTACCCGCATTGAGTAGGACAGGCCTCTGTGCCTGTCCGAGTCAGGGCTGAAGCCTGCCCTACAGAACGGGGAGGCTTCGGGTGACCCGTACCTCGCTCGCCGGCGTATGCTGACAAGCGCAGCCAG
>JBIIQM010000077.1:0-15577 GCA_044342075.1 Pirellulales bacterium | reverse complement strand
CTGCTCGACTCCGGCGAGATCGCCCTGCCCGTCTACCACGAATGCATCGGAAAGTTTCCCGAGGTGGTCTGGCTGCGGCCGGAGGGAGACAAGCTCCTGGCCAGAAAATCCCGAATGGCCGGCGGGCGATCGTTCCTCCAGCCGGCCGTGGTGCCGATCGGGGGGACCGAGGCCGTCGCCTTCCTGCGCGACCACGGCCCCGCTCGCCGGCTCGTCGAACAGCGGTCGAGCGACTGCGGCCGATCCTGGTCGGCGCCGAAGCCGACGCGGCTCGCCAACCCCGACGCCAGCGTGGCCGCCATCCGCCTTTCGACCGGAGCGTTGCTCGTGGCACTGAACCACTCGGCGGCGAATCGCGAGAACCTGTCGCTCGCGATCCATGATCCGAGGTCCGACGAGTGGCGGATCATCGCGACGCTCGATCGCGAGGCTGGGCAGAAGTTCGCCTATCCATACATGGTCCAGGATCGCCGCGGCCTCGTGCATCTCGTCTACACCTGGAAGATGAAGCGGATCCGGCATGTGGCGATGAACGAGACCTGGATTTTCGCGCAGCCATCGGAGCCAATTCGATGAACGCTGCCGTCGCCACCGGCGGGCTCGTCGCATGGTGGTCTGCGATCGTCGTCTGGGCGATCGTCTTCGCGGCGCTGGCCCGCACCGTGCAGCAGGCGTTTGGGAGCCGCGGGCCGCGCTGGCTGCCCGTCGCGGCGGGCTTGCTGGCGATCGTGCCCATCGACGGCCTGCCGATCGGCCGCTGGCTGCATGGATTCAACGCGGCCTTCAGCATCCCGTTCGTCGCCCTGCTCCTGGATCATGCGGCAGCACCGCTCACCGGCCGACCATTCTTTGACAAGGCGGCCAAGCGGGCCGCGGTTTGGTTCGGCATCGTCGCCGGCTTGCTGCTCTATCCGGCGGCGCTCGGCTGGGGCCCCTTCGATCCCTACGAACTCGGCTGGCGTTCGCCCGGCGTGGCCGCCGCAGCGGCGATCGTCGGCGCGGGGTTCGCGCTCATGGGCAATGCCTTCGGGATCGTGCTCCTCGTCGCCGGCGGCCTCTGGCAGATCGGCTGCCTGGAGTCAGACAACGCCTGGGATTACCTCGTCGATCCGATCTACTGCCTGGCCTCGGCAGCCAACCTGATCGGCGGTCGGCTCGCGACAGTGCCGATCGTCAGACGGCTGGCGGGTGCCGGCGCCGCCGCGGCAATCGCGGTCGCGCTCGTCGCCGCCACCCCGAAGGAGGAGCCGAAGACTCTCGCCCAGCTCGACAAGGAGTGGGCGGCTTCGGCCGCGAGCCTCGAGCGGCGTGCGCAGGCGGAGGGGCTCGCCGAGCTGGCGGCATTCGTCCGCGGCTGGCAGTTGCCCGAGCCGGCCGATCGACAGCTCGTCGTGAAGATCCCGCCGCGACTCGAGCGGCCCGAGTGGGTCGATGCGCCCGCCGAAGAATCGATCTGGGAGGATTTCTGCGCCGCCCGACGGGCGCGAGCCGAAGGGCTCTTCCAGCTGGCGCTCGCCGCATCGCGGGCTCATGCGAAGATCCCCACGCGGGCGGAACGCGCCGCGGCCGGCGATGAATCGCGGCCGAAGCTCGACCAGCAGAATTGCCGGGCAATCACACTCATCTACCGGGCCCTCCGCGACGACCCCGACCACGAACGCGCCCGCGAGGCGGGCGGCTGGGTGCGACGGGATGGCGTGTGGGTCTGGCCGGAGGCGGCCGGCCGGCTCGATCGGGGCGACGACTATTCCTCGGAGTATGGCTGGCTGCCAAAGGGCCGTCTCGCGCGATATCAGGCAGGCGAGCGGTTCGACCGCGGCCGCTGGGTGAAGGCCGATGCCGTGCCGGCGCCGAAGAAGGCTGCCGAAGGCCGAAGGTTTAACTCGGATCATTGGCAGATCACGTCGACCGCGAGCGAGGCGGAGGCGGCCGATCTCGCCCGCACGCTCGAGGAGACCCATGCCGCGTGGCGACAGGTATTCGGTGGGTTTGTCCATGAGCCGGCGGACCTCGAAAAACTGCTCGAGGGCCGCGGCAGGATCGTCGTGCGTGATCCCTTCGTGGCGATGCTCCTCGCCAACCGCGAGCAATATGTCGCCGAACTCGAAAAGCTCGAGCCGACGATCGCGCGGACGCTGGGCATCTATTGGTCACCCACCCGCACGGCCTGGTTCGTTGCTCCTCAGGATGCCGATGGCGACGAATGCTCGACGGTGCACCACGAGGCCACGCACCAGCTCTTCGCCGAGATGCGGAAGACGAGCCCGCTGGCCGGCGAGCGGTGCGGCTTCTGGGCGATCGAGGCGGCCGCCTGCTACATGGAAAGCCTGCAGCCCACCGACGACGGCTGGACGCTCGGCGGCCGCGACGCCGGCCGGGCGCCGGCGGCCCGCGAGCGGCTCGTTGACGACGGTTTTTATGTCCCGCTCGAGGAGCTCTGCAGCCTCGGCCGGCGCGAACTGCAGGCCGACGATCGCCTGCCGCAGATCTACAGCCAGATCTCGGGCCTCGCCGACTTCTTCATGAACGGCGAACAGGGGCGGCATCGCGAGGCCTTCGTGGAATACCTCGTGCGGATCTATACGGGAACAGTTGACGCCGACACGCTCCCCAAGCTCTGCGGCTCGAGCTTCGCCGACCTCGACGACGCCTACCGCCGCCACATGGCGCGTTGACGGGCGTTCCTCGCCGCTCGTAGACTCCGCGGCAAATACAGCGAAGAAATACAGTTAGAAACACGTTTTTGCAGGAGCACTTCCCCAATGGCATCCCCTTCCGCGGCGCCCGCGCGCGCCCCCCACGGCACCGATCTCGACCGCCTTTCGATCGACACGATCCGCACCCTCTCGATGGATGCGGTGGAAGCCGCCAAGAGCGGCCATCCCGGCACGCCGATGGCGCTGGCCCCGGTCGCCTTCACCGTCTGGAAGGACTTCCTGCGGTATGACCCGACGAATCCCGCCTGGCCCAACCGGGATCGCTTCGTGCTGTCCTGCGGCCATGCGTCGATGCTGCTCTATTCGCTGATCCATCTGGCGGGCATCCGCCGGGGTGGCGCCAACGACGCGGGCCGCGATCTGCCCGCCGTGTCGCTCGACGAGATCAAGAAGTTTCGCCAGCTCGACAGCGTCTGCGCCGGGCATCCCGAGCACCACATGACGGCCGGGATCGAGACGACCACCGGACCGCTCGGCCAGGGCTGCGGCAATTCCGTGGGCATGGCGATGGCCTCGAAGTGGCTCGGCGCCCACTACAACCAGCCCGGCCACCAGCTCTTTGATTTTGACACCTACGTGCTCTGCAGCGACGGCGACCTGATGGAGGGCGTGGCCGCCGAGGCCGCCTCGATCGCCGGCCACCTGAAGCTCTCGAACCTCTGCTGGATCTACGACGACAACTCGATCACGATCGAAGGCGAGACACACCTCGCCTTCACCGAAAACGTGGCTCGGCGTTTCGAGGGGCTCGGCTGGCGGATCGAGCACGTCGCCGACGCCAACGACACGGCGGCGCTCAAGAAGGCGCTGCAGGGCTTCAAGGCCGAGCAGGAGAAGCCCACGCTCGTCGTCGTGAAGAGCATCATCGGCTACGGCGCGCCCAAGAAGGCCGGCTCGCACGAATCGCACGGCGCACCGCTCGGCCCCGACGAGATCAAGGGAGCCAAAGAGGCCTACGGCTGGCCCGCCGACGCGCAGTTCCTGGTGCCACCGGAGGTGCCCGAGCACTTCGCGAAGACGCTCGGCGCCCGCGGCAAGCAGGCCCACGAAGCCTGGCAGAAGAGCGTTGCCGATTACTCGAAGTCGCACGCGGCGCTCGCCGGCGAACTCAAGGACTTCCTCGATGGCCGCCTGCCGGGCGGCTGGGACAAGTCGATCCCCTGTTTTCCGGCCGACGCGAAGGGCCTGGCCAGCCGGGTTTCCTCGGGCAAGGTGATTCAGGCGGTGAGCGCGGGGGTGCCCTGGTTCCTGGGCGGCTCCGCCGATCTCGCCCCCTCGACGATGACGCTCGTGCCTGGCGCCGGAGAATACGAGCCGGCCTCGTATGGCGGCCGCAACTTCCACTTCGGCATCCGCGAGCACGGCATGGCGGCCGCCTGCAATGGGCTCGCGCTTTCGGGCCTGCGCCCCTACTGCGCCACGTTCTTCGTCTTCCTCGACTACCTGAAGCCGTCGCTGCGGCTTTCGGCGATCGGCAACCTCGGCGTAATCTACGTGCTCACGCATGATTCGATCGGCCTCGGCGAAGACGGCCCGACGCACCAGCCGATCGAGCAGCTCGCCACGGCCCGCGCCGTGCCAGGGCTCTCCGTCTTCCGTCCTGGCGACGCGAATGAAGTGGCCGAGACCTACCGCGCGGTGATGCAGCGGCCCGATCGTCCGGCCGTGATCGTCCTCTCGCGGCAAAACATCCCCACGCTCGACCGTGCCGGCCTCGGCGCCGCCAGCGGCACCGCGAAGGGCGCCTACGTCCTGAAGGATGCCCCGAACGGCAAGCCCGCCTGCATCCTGATCGGCACGGGCAGCGAAGTGCAGCTCTGCCTCGATGCCGCCGCGAAGCTGGCCGAGGCGGGCGTGCATGCCCGCGTGGTGAGCATGCCAAGCTGGGATCTCTTCGAGGAGCAGGATGCCACCTACCGTGAGAGCGTGCTGCCCGCGGCGGTCACTGCCCGCGTGGCCTGCGAGGCGGCCTGCGGATTCGGCTGGGAGAAGTGGATCGGCAGCCGCGGAAAGTTCGTCGGCATGAACTCGTTCGGCGCGTCGGGCCCGGCCCCCGCGCTCTACAAGCACTTCGGCATCACCGCCGACGCCATCGCCGCCGCCGCGAAGTCGCTGCTGTAGGGAGACCGCTCCCAAAGGAGACCGCTTCGTCCCGAAGCGGATCCCCATCCCCTTCCGGGCCATTCACCGCCCCCTTTCCTTTCGCCCAAGAGGGCTCTAGAGATTCATCGTGCCGGCGCCTTCGAGAGAGCCACCCGCTCGCCCGAAGGCTCCGGCCATCATCCTCGGAAGACGAGTTGCTCGGCTTCGCCATCTTGCGAAGCCAGGCGCAGCGTAGGCCGGCGCGGGCAGGAGTCGACGTGACTCCCGCTCCGCAGAGGTTTTTCGCCGTGCGCCGAAATGCACTTCGACGCGTCGTCAGGGCAGAGACGCCGCCACCGCAAACCGGTGACCGCCGAGGTGCCCCGTGCCTGGTCTGCGTCTGCTTGCGTCATGCGCAATCTGTTTCGCTGCGATGGTCCTCGCCCGCTTCGTGGCGGCCGAGCCGATAGTCGTCAGTCAGCGATACGATTTCCGCGCCGATGACGGCCGTTCCACGGGCGGCGCTTGGACGCCCAGCCATTCCGGAAACCCAGCCCTCGCCAATCGCTGGCGATGGGCCGGCTCGCCCGGTCGCAACAATGGGCGGTGGGCCGAGACGCCGCCCACCCAGGGCCGCGGCCAGGCCCAGATCGGCAACTATCTCACGAGCCCGGTGATCGACGTACCGTCGCTGCTCGGCAACAGCGGCGACACATTCCGGCTCAGCATCGCCCAGCGGTTCAATTTCAATCGCAACGGGCGAGGTCAGCCGGTCGCGGCGGGAGAGATCGCCTACAGCCTCGATGGCGGAAGCTTCATCCCCATTCCGCTCTCCGCCTTCGCGAGCGGTGGCTCGATCTTCAACTCGTCGTTTCAAGGCATCGCCTCCCCGTTCGCCACGATCCCCGGCCTCGTGAATCAGACGGCCTTCGTCGCGCCTAATGCCTCGTGGGCGGGGCCGCCCCCTCTGCTCGCCGGCGGCGGGCTCTTCACGGGCCGTTCACCCGGCTTCAACCGCGGCGGCTACGTGCCGACGGAGGCCATCCTCGACTTCCGTGGCAGCGGGATCAACTTCAATACGATTCAGTTTCGGCTGATCGAAGCGAGCCTGGGATCTCGATGCCCGCCGCGCTCGCGATGGGACGTTCGGTTCATGCAGGTGGATATCGCGGCCCCGGAACCGGGCGGAATCGTGCTGGCCGGGATCGGCTGTGCGCTCTTGGTGTGGCGCTGGCGCCGGCTCCACATCACGGCTGGTGGTGCGAGTCGCCGATCACCGCGTCTTCGGCGTCGACTCCCGCAGCGGTCTTGCCGGCGTGGTTCTTGAAGAGATGGTCGTCGCGGTGGACGTCGTCCTGGAAGACACGCTCGACGTGACCGTCCTCGAAGAGGATGTAATGGATGCCGCCCGGATGGTTGCTGCTCTTCTCACCGCAGGTGTCGGGGGCGTCGGCCATGAGGGGGTGGTGCTCGCGCCGCAGATTCTTGTTCGGCTGCAAAACGCCCTGGGCATCGCGGTGGCCGAGCGTGTAGCCGTAGTCACCCCCCATTGTCCGGATCATCTCTTCGAACTGCGGCGTGCCGACGGCGGCCTTCAACTCATCGAGCGTGGGCACGCGGAAGGTGCCGCTGCGGGCAAGCGGGGTGTCGGGGCAGAGGAGCGTGCCATCATCGGCCACGAGGCGGTGCTCCGAGACGAGCGTCGGAGCGTAGAGCCCGGCGCGGGAGAGCGGGCCTGAATCGGGGGGCGTGGGAAAGACGCGGTGGGAATCCGCGTAGCCCTGCAGGGCGCCCGACGTCTTCTGCAGGTTGCGTTCAGCCCGGCGGGCTCGCGATTCCTGGATTGCATCGAGCAGAAGCGGCCCCACGAGCACACAGGCCGCCAGCGCCGTCGCGGCCATGATCATCCGATCGAGCCAGGCCCGCGGCCCGGGGCCACTTCCCGACCCCGCCTCGGGCGTAAACGCCCGCGGCATCGGCAAGGGAGCGGCATGGGCGTGCGATTCGACGAACCGCATCGTGCGGCGAGCGAGCCCAGGCGGCGCGGCGATGAAGCCTTGATCGCGGGAGAGCGGCTTGATCGCCACTTGCAGCCGCTCGAGGTCGCGCCGCAGGGCCGGCCCCTTTTCGGGATCGGCCAGGGCGGTCTCCACCCGCCTTGAATCCGGCTCGTCAATCGCGCCCAACAGATAGCCGATCAGTTCTTCTCGCATGGCTTTCGCTTCCGTCGTGTGCATGGATGTTGCTGGGCTGGAGTCATCGGACGAGCCGGTGGTGTCATGTCTCATGCCCCTTGCCGCTGGTCTGCCAGGATTCGTTGAGCTTCAGGAGGGCGGCGTGGAGCCGGCTCTTCACGGTTCCCACCGGAATGCCTAGCACGTCGGCCGCCTCGCGATATTTCATGCCTTGGTGGTAGACGAGCAGGACCGTGCCCTTGAGCGATTCCGGCAGGTCGTCGACCGCCGAACGCACCCACTCGCGGGCCTCTTCGTCCGCCATCCGATCATCGGCCGTCTGATCCCTGCCCGCGAGCATCTCCACCAGCGCCCCCACGTCGTCGTCGCCGTTGGATCGCTGATCGATGCTCACCATCCGGTGGCGACGATTGCGACGCTGGGCGTCGATCGCTTGGTTCGTGGCGATGGTGTAGAGCCAGGGCCGAAACCGGCGGCCGTCTTCGAAGTTCTCCTTCTTCAGATAGACCTGTAGAAACGTCGCCTGAAACACGTCCTCCGCCATCTCCGCGCTGCCGCAGTAGCGACGCAGATAGCTGAACAACTCCTGTTCGTACCGATGCACGAGCGACTCGAAGGCGTCCGTGTCATCGTCCACACGAAACCGGCGGAGCAAATCCTCGTCGGCCTGGCCTCCCCCCCGAGCCTCGCCATCCGACCGAACTGCTCCCCCGTGGCCATTTGCCGGCGAAACGGAGTTCGTCCGTCCTGCGGCCTGACCACGGGAGTAGGAATCGTGTGAAACCATCAGTCGGTACGCAGCCACGGTTCGGATGGTTCGCCCCGGCCAAAAACAAAGGCCGCAGTCCCACTCCGGAAGTCCCGAGTATAGCCCCCCGCCTGGGGAAATGCCCGTGTTTTGCTAGCCTTTGGGGCATGACCCCCTCACTCTCCGCCGATCGGGCCACCTCCTACCGCTGGGCGACCCCCGGCGACATCAACGCTTTTTTCGGGCTCTCGATCGACAATCTGGCCGGCCTCGTGCTCACGGTCTCCCTGCTGGCGGCCGTCTTCGACTACCCCGCCCAGTTTGCCCTGGCCCATCTCGTGCCGGGCACGGCGCTCGGTGTCGTCGTCGGCGATCTGATCTTCACGTGGATGGCATTTCGGCTCGCGCGGCGGGCTCGCCGCACCGACGTGACAGCCATGCCGCTCGGACTCGACACGCCCAGCACGTTTGGCATGGTGTTCTTCGTGATCGGCCCGGCGTTCGCGGCGGCGGTCGCCGGCGGGCTCGAACGCGAGGCCGCTGCCCGGCATGCCTGGCATGTCGGAATGTGCGCCATCGTCGCCAGTGGCCTCTTCAAATTCGCATGTGCCTTCGTGGCCGGCCCGGTGCGGCGGCTTGTGCCCCGCGCGGGTCTGCTCGGCAGCCTCACGGCGATCGCGCTGGCGCTCATTTCATTCCTGCCGACGGTCGAGATCTTCTCGTCGCCGCTCGTCGGTGTGCTCGCCTTCGGGATCACGCTCGCCACGCTCACGGCCCACATCCCCTTCCCCGGCCGCATTCCCGGCGCCCTGGCGGCCCTCGCGGCCGGCTGGGCAATGCACGTGCTCGGCACCTGGGGTGGATGGATCCCCGTCGCCGAGGCCCATGCCGCGATCGACCCCGCCGCCGCGCTCTGGCCGAGCGAATGGCTCTCGGCCCTGCGACTGGAGTGGCTCGAGGCGTGGCCCGACATGCTTCGCTACCTGCCGATCGTGATTCCGTTCGCGCTCGGCACCGTCGTGGGGGGCATCGACTGCACCGAGAGCGCCGCGGCGGCGGGCGACGAATACGACACGGGTCGCGTGATCGCCGCCGAGGCGATCGCCACGCTCGTGGCAGGTGTCTGCGGGGGCGTGATCCAGACCACGCCTTACATCGGCCATCCCGCCTACAAGGCCATGGGCGGCCGCGCGGCCTACACGCTCGCCACCGCCGCCTTCATCGGCTTCGCCGGCCTCACCGGCACGTTCGCCTATCTTTATCAGGCCATTCCCGGCCCGGCGATCCTGCCCGTGCTCGTGTTCGTGGGGCTCGAGATCACAGCGCAGAGTTTTCACGCGACACCGCAGCGGCACTACCCGGCCGTGGCGATCTCCTGCATCCCCGCCTTGGCGGCGCTCGTCATGATCGAGGCCGACAAACTGCTCGCGGCCGGCGCCCAGCCGGCCGCCCCGCTCGCCCGCGAACTCTTCTCGATCCGCATGCTCTCGGCCGGGTTCATCGTCACGAGCCTCTTGTGGGCCGGCCTCGTCACCGCGCTGATCGACCGCAAACTCCTCGCCGCCGCGGGCTGGGCAGCGGCCGCGGCCGGCTGCACGCTCTTTGGCATCATCCATTCGCCGTTCACCGACGGCCGGCTCTTCGTCCCGTGGTCGATCGGCGAACTGCCCGCGATCGCCGCCGGCCGCGGCCCGCTCGAACTCGCCGCTGCCTATGCGATTCTGGCCGCGCTCTTCGCGGCCTGGCACGCGTGGGATTACTCGAGGCCGTAGGCGCCCGCGATCGGCACGTCGAGGCCGGTGCGGCTCGCGAACTGGGTCCGCGAGAGGAACCGCGGTTCGAGGTTGAACGTCACGCCGACGTTGTTGCGGCTGTAGTCGACGTTGAAGCCGAACGTCATCAGGAACGATTCGCCGATCCGCACGAGCTGGAAGTTCTGGCCGATGTTGCGGCCCGTGAGGTCGATCGCCCCGCCGAAGGAGCTCGCCCACTTCGGGCTCATGCGGTAGGTGTAGGAGCCCGTCAGCACGCTCGCCTGGATCGGGCCGCCGAATTCGTTGAAGCCGATGAAGAAGCTGCCGCGGGGCGTGCGGTTGAGCAGTGCGCCCACCGTCCAGAGCTGCTGGCCGCCGGCGAAGAAGTCGACGTCGCCGGAGGAGAGCAAGGTGGTGCGGTCGCCCACGTGCCAACGGAAGTCGTACTGCCAGAGGCCCATCGCCGCGCCGAAGTTCTGGCTGGCGATCGGAAAGAGTTCACCGTCGACGTCGAGCGTGATCCAGTCGATGATCCGCCGATTGCCCATCGGACCGCGCTTCGTCTGCCACCGCTGCCGTGCGCCCAGGCGGAAGACCGAGAGATCGTTGGCGATTTCCGTCGGGCCGGTCACCCAGCCGGCGAGGCCGCGGCGCACCGCGTAGGTTCGCGGGTCGTACTTGTTTTGCGGGCCGAACATGAAGGGCTGGCCGAGCGGCGTGGCCTGCCCCGGCACGGCGCCGTAATCCCAGTAGGGGATGTTGCGGCGATACTGGTTGATCGCGTCGTCGTCGAGCTGGTCGTAGAGCGGGAACTGCTGGACGGTCTGCGTGGCGTCGGTGTAGGCGAACTCCGCCTCGAACACCACCTTGTGGGCGATGCCGTGCACGTTCCAAAGCTGGCTTTCCACCGTGTCGTCGGAGGTCCACATCGGCAGACTCGAGCGGATGCCCACCTGGCCGTAGGCGCGATTGATCGGCGACTGCGTGAGGTCCTGGCCCCAGTTCGCCAGTTCGCCGAGCGCGTAGGGCACGACCTTCACGGCGCCGGCCTGGAAGGGCAGATCGATCTCGTGCCGCGTCGCCAGACGCTGGCCGATCACGTTGCTCTCGTAGGGCAGGAGCGTCCAGATGTTGCGGCCCTGCCCGACGGTCGGCGTCTGCGGCAGCCCTTGCTTGGCATACGCCACGTTTGAGTGCTCATACCAGGTGAGCGAATCGCGGAGGAGCGGCTGACCCATGTAGTAATGATCGAGCCGCGGCCACCATTCGGTCTGTGTAAAGAATGGATTGACGCGCACGCTCGTCAGGAGCCGCAGCTCGCGGTTGTCGATCGGCCGCCGGAGATCTAGCCAAGTGCGCTGCTCGTAGCCTTCCTCCCACTCCGCTTCGTAATACTCCTCGAGGAAGTTCATGTCGCTGATCCAGCCGGCCGTGCCCCGTGCCTGCCAGCCGCCGCCGACGTCCTGGCGGTGCCGCCAGAAGGAGCGGCCGCGGAACGTGCGGTCCGGGTAGCCGGGATAGGTGAACGTGCGGCGATTGAGGCCGAGGTTGTCGAGGCCGACGTCACCGATGAACCAGGCGTCGAGGATGCCGTTGGCCGGCGTGCCGATGCCGAGGAAATCGGGGCGGTTGTAGAGCAACGACGTGCCGCCGCCGGGACCACGCAGGCTGAGGAAGTCGATGTCGAAGTCCCAGTCGACGCCATCGGGCGGCCGCTGCCAGCCGAAGACCTGGAAGGCGTCCCAGCTCGTGAGCACCTGCGTGCCGAAGATCTGGTCGTTCTTCAGCTGCAGGTTGTTGATGTAGAAGGTCGGCTTCTTGGCGTTGGTCGAGAGCACGGGCCACCAGAGCACCGGCACGCCGCCGAGGTTGACGGTGTTGCCGCGGCTCGTGATGTATTGTTGATGCTCGATGGCGGGCTCACCGGTGGCCGGGTCGATCATCGGCTGTCCGAAGGGGCCGGGCAGCGGCACCTGCTCGTCGGTGAACTCGAGCTCGCGCGAGCGGAACTCCCAGGTGGGCACACCGAGCCGGCTCGACGTCAGGCCGGTCTGCTGGGCGACGAACCGGCTGCGATCGACCTGCCGGATCACGTCGGCCCGCAGCCGCACCAGGCCCGAGTAATTGTCGACGGGCGTCAGCATCGTCGCGCCCGTGATCACGCCGCTCGATCGCGGCACGTCGTAAAACATGCTCACGGCCTCGACCACCCGCTGCCCCTGCCGGAAGACGACGTTGCCCTCCATGTAGAGCTCGAGCGGCGTGTCGGCCGATTGCGCCGCATTCCCGTCGAGGTCGGGCTGCCCCTGGCCGCGCGTCCAGATCACGAGCCGGTCGGCCGAGATGTCGAGCGGGCCCGCCGGGTCGACGCCGTCGATGACGAGATTCACGCCGGAGGTGATCACCGCCACCCATTCGCCGCCGGCCGGGCTCGGGAACCAGCGCACGTTGAGCGGCACGCTCGACCGCGGAAACGCCCGCAGTCGTCGGGCCGACACCGCCATTGGCACCTGCGGCGGCGGGGCCGCGCCGAACTCGCTGAACTGTGTACGCTGAATCTGGGCCTGCTGGATCGGGGCCTGCTGGATTGGGTTATCCAGGTCGGCTTCCGCGTCGGCTGCGGCCGCCTCGGCGGGGGCGTCGTAGATCGCCGGAGTGCCCGTCGCCGGAACGATGCTCGTGAATTCGAGGTCCGGATCGCGCAGCGTCCAGAAGCGGCCGGTCCAGCGGTTGCCGCGGACCGTCGACACGGGAGCATCGGCGGCCTGGCCCGCGGCGCGCACCTCCACGCTGCCCGCCATCCGCACGAGCATGCTGCGAGGACGCGGCCCGGCGGCGGCATCTTGGCCGTCGGCTTCCGGATCGGGCTGGCCGGCATCCTGTTCGATCCACACGACGGCCTCGTGGGCCGACGCCTCGACCGCGCCCTGCGTGATCCGCACGCCACCCGTCAGGTGCCAGACGTCGTAGGAACCCTCCGTCCATCGCGATGCCTGCGCCGCGCGCACCGTGAGGGCTTCGGTCGGATCCACCGCCGGCACCTCGATGCGGCCCGCGTCGGCGATCGCCGCCGCGAGCCCGCGGGCCGGAAGCGCCGCCAACGCCCCGGCCGACGCCTGATCGCCGACGGGCGGCTGCGGCTGCGCGCACGCAGCGCGACCGCCGAAGACCGCGGCGAGGCCGATCAGGATCGCGAGCACGGCGCGCGAAATTCCGTGCGTCGATGGACGGAGAGCCCATCGCCACGAAGGCGCGGAAATCGTGCTCGGGTGTTGCACGCGCAAGGTGAAGTTGATGCTTGAAAAAATGATGTTTGCGGGCCGGTGGACAAAAGCGCGGGACTATAGGAGCGGCCGTTTTGGCCCGTCAAGGCATCGCGGCACGCACTCGAAGGCCGCAAAACCCTTGCGGCCACGGGTTTAGCGCCGGTTTCCCGCCCCACCTGCCAAGGAGCGGTTTTGCTTCAATCCCGGTAAGATGGCGACTCCACGGTCACACCCCATCCCACCCCGCTCCTCCAGCCAACGAAAGACGCCACATGCGCCCCGTCTGCGACCGGGTCGCGAACTGGTTGATTTCACACCGCAACCTGCTCGCCCTCGGGGCCGTCGCGCTGGCGATCGTGTCGGTGGAGCGGTCGCGTCAGCTCGAATTCGCCCGGTCGATCGACACGATGTTCGACCGATCCGACCCGGCGCTCGTGCCCTACCGCCGGCTCGGCCGGGCCTTCGGCTCGAGCGAGGTCGTTCTCGCCGCCTATGACTCGCCCGATCTGTTCACGCCCGCCGGCATCGGAAGGCTCGAGCGGCTTACCGAAGACTTGGCCGCCGTGCCCGGAGTGGCGTCGGCGACGAGCCTCGCCTCGACGCCGCTGGGCAGTCGCATCATCGAGCTCGACGAAAGCCCCACGGCCCGCAAGCTCGTGAAGCTCATGGAGGGCTACACGATCGGCGCCGACCATCGCACCGCCGCGATCGCCTGCGTGCTGGCGGCGCCGAAGCCGTCGCCGGAAGCCGGCTCGCAGCGGGCAGCCGCGCGGGCGCAGGCCGTCTCACGGGCCGTGGCGATCGACCGGATTCGTGCGGTGATGGCCCCGCTGCCCGGCGGCACCGTGGCGGGCGAGCCCGTCATGCTCCGCGATGGCTTCGCGATGCTCGAGCGCGATGGCAACCTGCTCGGCACCGCCGCGGGGCTCTTGGCGGGCGCCGTGCTGCTCGTGTCGTTCCGCAGCCTGCGCTGGCTCGTCGTGCCGCTGGCCGTCGTACTGCTCGCACTCTGGAGCACGCGCGGCGTGCTCGCCGTCATCGGCCTCAAGCTGACGATGGTCTCGACGATGCTTTCGGCGATGGTCACCGTGGTGGCGATCGCCACGGTGGTGCACGTGATCGTCGAATTCCGGCGGCAGCGGGAGCTCGGCCTGCCACCGGCCGCCGCGCTCGAGCGCGCGATCAGCCTCCTCTTCTGGCCCGTCGCGGGCGCGATCGCCACCGACATCATCGGCTTCGGCTCGCTCATCTTCAGCCAGGTGGGCCCGGTGCACGATTTCGGGATCATGACGGCCATCGGCGCGCTCATGGTGCTCATCGCTGCCGCGCTCACCGTGCCATTCCTCGCCCTCACTGGCCGATTCGATGCCGACCCCAAGCGTGCCTGGGGCGAGGCCGCCCTCGACCTCGGCCTCGACAGCCTCGTGAAGCGGATCGTGCGGCAGCCTGGGCGGATCCTCGGCCTCTCGGCGGCAGTCACCGCCTTGGCCGTGGCCGGCATGGCCTGGCTCGAGGTCGAGACCGACTTCACCCGCAACTTCCGCCGCTCGAGCGCGATCGTGCAGTCGTACGACATGGTCGAGTCGCGGCTCGGCGGCGCCGGCGTCTGGGACGTGCTCGTGCCGGCGGGCGACTCGATCGACGGGGCCGCGCTCTCCCGCCTGGCGCGGCTCGAGCACCGCCTGCGCGACGAGGTCACGACGCCCGGGCCCGACGGCCTGCCCACCGCGGCCCTGACGAAGGTGATGAGCGTCGCCGACGTGCTCGCCGCGATCTCGCCGATCTCGCTCGAACGTCTCGAGCGCACGCGGCTCGGCAACTGGCTGGTGGCGGGGGCCATCAGGCTCCTCGAGGACCAGCTGCCGCAGCTCGGCCGCACGCTCATCGGCCGCGATCCCGACGACGGCTCCACCTGGCTGCGGATCATGCTCCGCGCCCGCGAGCGGCAGCCAGCCCCCGCGAAGCGGGCGATCATCGACACCGTGCGACGGATCGTGGCGGAGGATTTTCCTGCCCGGGCCGGCACGACGGGGGGCGAGGTGACGGGCTTCTTCGTGCTGCTCGCCCAGCTCGTCGATCGGATGCTCGCCGATCAATGGTTCACGTTCCTGCTCGCGGTCGCCGGGATCTTCACGCTCCTGGCCATCGCCTTCCGGAGCGTCGTGGTCGCGGCGGTGGCGCTCGTGCCCAACGCCCTGCCGATCTTCGTGGTGCTCGGCCTCCTCGGCTGGGCGGGGGAGCGGATCAACATGGGCACGGCGATGATCGCGGCCGTCTCGATGGGGCTCTCCGTCGACAGCTCCATCCACTACATCGCCGCCTTCCGCCGCCGCCTCACCGACGGCCATGCCGTCGAGGCCGCGTTGGAGACCGCCCACCAGACGGCCGGCCGGGCGATGATCTTCTCGACGCTCGCGCTCGTCGTGGGCTTTCTCGCGCTGACGACCAGCGGCTTCATTCCGACGGTCTCGTTCGGAGCCCTCTCCTGCCTCACGCTCGTCGGCGGGCTCATCGGCAATCTCGTCATCCTGCCGGTGCTGCTCACGCTCGTCACCCGCCCCGGCAGCCCGGGCTGCGGTGAAGCGGAAAAACCGCTACAACTCGCCCCCGGGCCGTGACAACATCGCACCTGGCCACCACCCCGCCCCGTCCGAGGAGCCCTGCATGACCACCGAATTTTCGCCCGTCCGCGGCGCCCGCGACATCGTCGCCGAGCCGTCCGCCCGCCCCGAGTCGATCGCCGCCGACGCCGTCGTGGTGTTTCTCACCGAAGGAGGCGCCGGCACGGGAGCGATCGCCGACCTCGATCGCGCGG
>JBIIQM010000076.1:0-15982 GCA_044342075.1 Pirellulales bacterium | reverse complement strand
CTAAAGCCTGTCCTACAAAAAGCGGGGAGGCACGGGGCTGCCCATGCCCTGAGAGCCGGCGTAGGTGACAAGCGCAGGCAGGATGCCGGAGCGCGGTCACCTCCGAGCGAGCGAAGGACAGGATGTCCGCAGCGAGCGTCCGGCGACAGGGCATGTGCAGCCCCGGGCCGGATTGGGCTTGTCGACCCCATTCGCAGCTAGAACGTGAGCGACTCTTCCGCGAAGGTCGTGCGGCTGTCGTAGGCGTGGAACGTGCGGGCGATGCGGCCGCCGAGGATCTGGAGAAACATGCCGCGGAACTGCGATTCAGAGCGATCGGTCGTGGGAATCGCGCTGTCGGCCGGGAATGCGAAATCGTCGAACCGCTTTTCGAACACCACCTTCTTCTCGGCCACGTCATAGACGCGGACGTGCGCCGTGGCGCGACCGCGGTAAAGCGTTGAACCCTCGTGGAGGCGGAACTCCTCCAGATCGATCCCCACCACCATGTCGGCGTCGAGCGCCTTGCCCACGGTGGCGTGGTCGATCCAGGCGTTTTCGTCGATCCAGCGAGCCACCTCCTGCTGGTCGATGATCCGTGACTTGCGGACGTTGCGGGCCAGATGCGCCCCGACGATGGATGCCAGTTCGCGGGCCGAGCCGGCATCGCTGAACTCGAGCTCCACGATCGGCTTGCAGACCACCGCCACGTGCTTCCCCTTGAGCCCCTTGAATTCCGCCGGCGTATCCTCCGGCATGAGAATGTAGGCGGCCGTGAGCAGCGTCGAGCAGCCGCTCGACGCGACGACGAGCGCGGCCAGGGCGGCGAGGGCGATGGCGCGGTGGGCGGGCCGGGAGTGCATGCGAAAGTCCTTCTGAGGCGACGGTTTCCGCGGTTTCGCGGGGCCGGGAGGGTAGCCGGCCGGGGACGGCCGCTCAATGCCGCTTCGCAGGCGGAAAAACGCGACTCCGGAGGCGTGTGGCAGAATGGTCGCATGGCTAACCCCGAGGCTTCGATCGCCGACGCATTTCTCGCGAGCCTGGCCGCGGCCCTGCCCGCGCACGGCTTCTGGGAGTCACCCATCGTGGTGGGCGTGTCGGGTGGGGGCGACAGCGTGGCGCTGTTGCTCGCGCTGCTCGAGATCGCGCCCGCCGGCCGCGCGGCCCCGCTGATCGTCGCGCATGCGGAGCACGACCTGCGCGAGTCGGCGGCTGACGACGGCCTGTTCGTCGCGGCGCTGGCCGGTCGCCTCGGCCTGCGATTCGCGACGCGTCGGCTCTCGGTGCGCGACGATCGCGACGGCGAGGGCGTCGAGGCGCGGGCGCGGCGGCTGCGGTATGAATTCCTTGCCGACGTTGCCCGGGAAGTGGGGGCGCGGCATGTCGTCGTGGCGCACACGGCCGATGACCAGGCGGAGACGATCCTGCACCGCGCGCTGCGGGGCACCGGGGTGAGTGGGCTCGCTGGGATGCCCTCCGCGCGAGAGCTCTGTGACGGCGTCGCCCTCCTGCGGCCGCTGCTCGGGATGTCGCGCGGGCAGGTGCGCGGCTACCTCCGCGGCACGGGCGAGGACTGGTGCGAGGACGAGACGAACGGCGACACCCGCTACTCGCGAAACTTCCTGCGGCACGAGATCCTCGCGCGGGCCGAGGCGGGGCCTTATCCGGCGGCCACGGATTCGCTCGTGCGGCTGGGCGAGCAGGCGTCGCGTGTCGCCGGGGCGCTCGCCAGCGCCGCCGGACATCTGCTGTCGCGACACGCCCGCAGCCAGCCCGATGGCGCGGTGATCCTCGACGCGACGCCGCTCCTCGGCCTCGATCGGCATCTGCTCGCCGAGGTCTTCGTGGCGCTGTGGCGGCGCGAGGGCTGGCCGCAACGCGACATGACCGCCCGTCACTACGAGCGGCTGGCCGATCTCGTGGCGGGCGGACTGTCGGACAGGCCGCCGCCGGCCGACTATCCCGGCGGCATCCACGTGCGGACCATCGACGGCCGAATCGTGCTCGGCCCGCCGCGCTGAGGACAGCCGCAATCAGAGCTTCTTGAAATCGCGGCTGGGCTTTGGCTTGGCGAGCATCCTTTTCTGGTCGTCCGGCGGGGGTGCCGGCCTGTTGTTGCCGTTGCCATTGGCGTTCATCGGCGGCGGATCATTGACGCCCGTTCTGTCCTCGACCCATCGGTAACCAAGCGGTATCCGCAACTCTTCGGCGGCGAGCAGCGCCCACGGCGTGCCCGGGTGCTGTCGCAACACGCCCTCGAGCAGAGCGATCGCCTGTTCGGCAAGTTTCCCCGTCGCCGAGTCGACGTCCACTTCGAGGCTCGGCTCGAGAATCCAAGTGTCGCTCTTGGGATTTTGGAATTTCAGCCCTTGCTTCGCCTTCGCGAGCATCTTGTTGTAGGCATCGGTGCGGACCTTCGCAGCCGACACGCGGCCGAGCGCGAGGTCGTAGCCCGCCTGCCAGCGTTTCTCGCGCAGCCGGTCACGGTCGGGCAGTCCAGTTTTGAGCATCGCGTAGAGCGCGTCGATCTTTGGCTGCAGGCTGGCTGCGGTCTTCTGCGCCTCCCCGAGCAGGGCCACGAACTCCCCGTCGCTCTTTCGCGGAAAGATGGTCTCCGGCAACACCATCTGCGGCACTTCATACATCCCCGCAGCCGCGACGAGCGCCTGCTTCGCGCGGTTGGCGGTGATTTCCTTGGCGAGTTTCTGCGGGGAGGCGTAATCGGGCTGGTATTGCCGCATCACTTCGGGATCGAAGAAGTATCGCAGCCGCGACGACAGGGGCGCCGTGCCCTCGTTCGTGACCCGCCCCCGCGCGGCGCTGTTGGCATGCACCCTGAAATAGATGCCCCCCGTCTCGGCACAGAGCCTCGAGAGGGCATAGGGGCCGAAGCCCGAGTCGATCGCGTCGTCGGCCAACCGGCCGGATCGCACCCGCACGACCTCCGGATAGAGCGTTTCGGGCCCCTGCTCGATCTCGACCCATTGCTCGCCTTGCGAATACGTCGGGTCGAACTCGACATATTTCATCTGCACCTTGGCCATGCCGAACGGCGCGGGCACGCCGACGACATACACCGGAAAACCGAGTGCCCGACACAGCTTCGACGTCTCATCCACCGTGCCGGCGTCATTCCCCACCTCGTCGGTGAAGACGACGATCATCACGTTGCGGCCACCCGCCCCCTGACGAAACTTCTTCGCCATCTCCGCCGTCTTCCGGATCGCCAGAAACGTCATCTCGACCCCGGAATCGTCCACGGGAATCGAGCGGATCGCCTTCACCACCTCATTCACGTCGTCGGTGGGGTGTTTCGTGACGACGCTCACCCCTTCCCCGAACGCCACCACCATGTTTTCGAGATCGGGGCGGGCGGCCACCGCACGAATCGCGCCGAGTTGGTTGAACACCTGATCCATGCGGTCTGCGATCTGATCGCGCTGCGCCGACAGGCTCACCGAGCGGTCGAAGACCCAGCAGACGACGGTCGGCCCTCGGGCGAGCGAGGCCTCGATCTCGGCCGTCAGATGGTCCACCGCACCCGATGCGCCGGTCGTGCCGACCCCCCTCGAGCCCTTCACGACCACGGTGGCATCTCTCACCTCCGCCGTCGGGATTTCATCGACCGGAGGGATCTCGACATCGCTCACGAGTTCGTCCTGCACCTCCACAGCCACGGCAGACACGGGGGCGAATATTGGTGCAATCGCCTGCGCCGCTTCGTCCCCCTTCTCGCTGTCAGCGCCAATCTGCTCCTGAGGCTCCTCCGAAACGGCGATCTCCTGCGGCTCGAGGACAATCTCTTCCTCGACCGCCGCCGGGGCCTCGATCACGGTGAAATGGCGGACCACCGCGGGCGGCTCGGCGAGCCCCGTCAGGGCCAGCGACAAGAGCACGGCCACATGGACGAGAAGGCTGATCAACCAGGCGGGAGTATCGCCATCGAAGGGAGTCTCCTCCTCCCCCATCCGGGCCTGCCACTGCCGTCGTGCCGTCTCCAAGAGCTTCATGAGCAAACGCCTCTTCAATCTCAGGCGATCGCACCCGGCATCTGGTGCCACGAGATCCCATTCTACCCTATCGACCAGATCGCCCGCTCGGGAGAATTGACCTCTGAAAACGTTCCCGCATAGCATTGCTTGACCGCATTTTCAGCGGCTGCCCGCATCCGGAAAGGCTTCCATGGCTCTCTGCCCGCGGTTTTTGGCATTCCTGTCGCTTCTGCTCGTCGCTGCCGTCTCTGGCATGGTTCCCGGATCTCCCGTCGTTGCCGCCCCACCGGCCGCCGCGGATACCGAGGCTGCGGAGAAGGAGTCGCTGGCCGAGCCGGAGGAATTGGAACTGGAGACCTCCGACGGCGTGGGGCTCGCGGCCTGGTATTACGCCGTCCCGGAAGATGAGCCCCCGGCGGCGACGGTGATCCTCGTGCACGACCTCGACGGGTCACACAAGTCGGTCGAGCCGCTCGCGCTCGCCCTCCAGAAGTTGGGCATCGCCGTGGTCGCCCCAGACCTGCGCGGTCACGGGGCGAGCACCGCTCTCCTGGCGCCCAACGGCAAGGATGACTCGATCGACCCCAAGACCTTCAAGAAGGCCGACCTCGAGCTGATCGCCGCCGCCGCAGGCGGCCGCGTCCGCGACCAATCGGCGGTTCGCGGCGACATCGAGGCGGTGCGCAACTTCATCAAGCAGAAGTCCGACGCCGGCGAACTCGACATCGACCGCCTGTGTGTCGTCGGCTCCGGGGTCGGCGCGACGCTGGCGGCCCTCTGGACGGTGGCCGATTGGGCCTGGCCGCCGATCGCGAGCGGGCCGCAGGGCCAGCAGGTGCGGGGGCTCGTCCTCATCAGCCCGGTCTGGGCGACAAAGGGTCTTTCGATTTCGCCCGCGATGTCGGCCGACGTGCTGAAGCGGCAGCTGCCGATCATGGTGCTCGCGGGCCGCGACGACCGCGACGCCACGCGGCTCGCCGAGCAGCTCAAGAAGCAACGGCCGAAGGAATGGTTCGAGCAGCGTGCCGGCCAGCAGCCGTCCAAGGCGAAAGACCTCGAAAACATCGCCGACGCGACGTTCTTCTTCATGCAGGCCGATTCCACGCTGTCTGGCGATAAACTGGCCGCCGAGCGTTCCGCCGCGCCCGCCGAGAAAGTGAAGACCTTTCTCTCCCTGATTCTCGACAAGCCCAAGAAACGCTAGCGCCCGTTTCTGATGTAGCGCCGGCTCAGGGACGGCAGAAGTCTCCTCGCGGAGAAACTTTCTCCTTCCACGACCTACGGAGCTTCATTCCCCAGAAGGTCGAAAGTTCCTAACGCTCGTCGAGCTTCAGCCGATCCCTGAGCCTACGTCCATTGGTTGGCGACTAGGGCAGCCTCAACTCCATGCCGGCCGTGACGAGGGCGGGGCTGCGGAGCCGGTCGCGATTGGCCTCCCAGAGTCGCGTCGCCATCGTGCGATCGCCGTAAAACCGCTGCGCGAGCGTCTCGAGCGTCTCGCCCGGCCCCACCCGCACGCTCCCCGGCCGCCGTGCCGGCTCGATGAGCGCGGGGCCCGCCGCGGCTGAGCTGCGGGCCGTTGGCACGCTCCAGGCCGGTGGGATCCGCAGTTCCATGCCGATTGGCAAGAGGGATGGATCGGTTAGGCGATCACGATTGACCGACCAGATGACGTCGGCGGCCGCCGGATTGCCGTAGATCCGCGTGGCGATGCCGGTGAGGTCGTCCCCATCGCGCACGACGTAGACCGACGAGGCCGCAGGCGGCGGCGAAGGCGGGCCACCAGCGGCCATGCGGCCGGCCCGCGCCGCGTCGTTTGCCGACCAGGCCACGGCCAGCGGAGGCGGAGTGTCAGCATCGAGCAGTGGCGGCGGCGGCACGTCGAGCGTCGAGCGGTAGGCCGCATCGATTCGCGGCGTCGATCGCGTCATGTCGGCAGCCACCGGCGGCATCGGGGCGGGCGGAGGCGGTGGTGCGTAATCGGCCGGCATCATGGCTTCGGCCGTGAGCGCCGCATCGGCCGGAAGTGGCGGCTCGTCGGCAACGATCGCGGGCTGGTGCTCCCAGCCGCCGAGCCGCGGGTCGGGGATCGCGTGCGTCGCATAGCCCGAAGGCATGTGGGGCGTCTCGAACGCCGCAGGGGGCGCCGGCACGTCGGTAGCCACCGGGGAGGCCTGCGAGCGTGCATTGGCCGCCGCCAGTTCGAGCGCGAACGGCGCGGCCACCGAAACGCCGGTCACGACGAGCGCCAGGCCCACGACGAACCGAATCGACCGCTCGAGCTTCGACATGCGACTTCCTCCCTATCTGGGGGAAGTATGCGCCACGCCGCGCTCTGAGGCCCCGCGGCCCGGCACTGCATCGCCGGCAACAGGGGCCTACGACGCCGACACGACCGGCACCGTCGGAAGGGTTTGCCACGCCGCCGATGCCCTGCCCGTAATGGTCGTCAGGCAGGACGGGCGGCGGCCGACGCCGTGGCGGGGGCGCCGCCGAACCGGTTCTGCAGCCAGAGCACGATCGGCGAGGCGATGTAGATCGTGCTGTAGCTGCCGGTGATGATGCCCACGAGCATCGCGAAGGCGAAGGCATGGATGCCCTGCCCGCCAAACGCATAAAGGATCAGCGTCGCCAGGAACGCGGTGCCCGAGGTCAGGATTGTGCGGCTCAGCGTCTGATTGACGGCCTTGTCGATCATGCCCGCGGTCACGAACTGCCCCTTGCCGCGGAGTTCGCGGAGGCGGTCGAAGATCACGATCGTGTCGTTGATCGAGAAGCCGACGATGGTCAGGAGCGCCGCCACGACGTCGAGACTGATCTTGAAGTCGTCGACGAGCGCCCAGCCCATGAAGGGCGCGACGAACTTGCTCAGCGCCAGGCAGGCGACCGTGACGAGCACGTCGTGGATCAGCGCCACGACGGCCGCCAGGCCGAAGGCCACGTTTTGAAACCGCAGCCAGACATAGAGCACGATCATCAGGAGGCTGGCGAGCAGGGCGTAGACCGCGGTCACCTTCGTGTTGCCGGCCACCTTGCCGCCGATCGTGTTGGCCGAGAGATAGACGGGGGTCTCATTGAGCTTCTTCGCCACCCGCTCGAGGACGCGACGGACCACATCGGGCTCGACCGACGTCGCCAACGCCCAGTTGCGGTAGGGCCGCGACCGGCTCGTCATGCCTTCGGCCTCGAGCTCGAAGGGCGCGTCGCCGATCCCCTCGGCCTCGAACGCCTCCTTGATCGTGGAGCGAAGCGTCAGCAGGTTGATCTTCTCGGGGAAGTCGAGCGGCGCGACGGTGCCCAGGGCCTGCACGGCCTCCTTGTCGTCCTCGCCCTCCTTCTTCTCGGCCTTCGTCGTCGTGATCTCGCCGAAGCCCATCGAATAGGTGGCGAGCCGCCCCGGAAACGCATCCTGGAGGGCCTTCTCGACCTGCTCGTCGTCGCGGAGCGAGGTGTCGATCTTGTAGCGGAGGTTGGCCGGGCCCTCGGTGGAGGTCACGGCGCTGACGGCCGCGTCGGGGAGCGAGGCCACGGCGTTTCGCACATCGGCGATGTCGAGCGCCTTATCAGGCTTGAACGCCACCTGCACGCTCGTGCCGCCGGTGAAATCGATGTCGAAGAGCCCCTGGCCTCGCTGCATCGCCGCCGCCAAGCCGGCCAGGATGAAGAGCGTCGAGCCGATGATCGCCGGCCAGAGCCAGGCCACGAACTTGAAGTCTGTCTGGCCGAAGATCCGGCCCATGTTGAGCGACGTGATCCACCGATTCCGCTCCGCAAGGTCGAAGAGCACGCGGGAACAGAAGACGGCCGTGAAGAGGTTCAGCGTGAGGCCGAGGATCAGCGTCACGGCGAAGCCCTTGAGCTGGTCGGTGCCGATCGCGAAGAGCACGACGCCCGTGATCAGCGTCGTGAGGTTCGAGTCGACGATCGTGGAAAAAGCCCGCTGGAATCCGTTGCGGATCGCCATGCGAAGGCCGGCCCCGCGGTCGGTCTCTTCGCGCATTCGCTCGTAGATCAGCACGTTGGCGTCCACCGCCATGCCGACGGAGAGCACGAGGCCGGCGAGCCCCGCGAGCGTGAAGGCCGCCTTCACCGAGATCATGAGGGCCACGACGAGCACGATGTTGAGCAGCACCGCGAGGTCGGCCACGAACCCCGAGAACCGGTAATAGGCGAGCATGAATGTGAGCACCACGATCGTCGCCAGGAGCATCGCCCGGGCACCGGAGCGGATCGTGTCGGCGCCCAACTGGGGGCTGATCTTCTGCTCGCTGATCGGCTCGCTGTGGAGGGCGGCCGGCAGGCTGCCCGCATTGAGCACGCCGACGAGGAAATCGACGTCGGCCTGCTTGAAGCTCCCGGTGATCTGCCCGTCGCCCGAGATGGCGCTGCGGATCGTCGGCGCCGAGAGGAGCGTGTCGTCGAGCACGATGCCGAGCCGGCTCTCGAGCCGGTTGGCGGGATCGGGCAGGTTTTGCCCGGTGAGCGTGCCGAAGAGCGCCGCACCGGCCGAGTTGAACGAGAAATTCACGCAGGGCTGCAAGTTTTGGTCGTAACTGCCCGCGGACCGGGAGAGATAGCCGCCCGTGACGTTGAATCGATCGAGCACGACGAGCACCTCGACGCGTCCATCCGGCATCATCCGCGTGACGAGGCCGCGATCCTCGGCGGGGTTCATCTTGGCGGTGTCGAGCTGCACCCAACGGCCCACGGGCGTGCCGCCGTCCATTACGGTCGTGCCTGCGGTGCGGCCGCCGAGCTCCACCACCCGCTTGTGCCGCGGATCCTCGGCATTCGCCGTGATGCGGAACTCGAGCACGCCGGCGCTCGAGACGATCCGCTTGATGAGATCGACCTCCGATTGATCGACGTCGGGCACGATCACCTCGAGCTGATCGAGTCCATACCGCCGCACGGTCACTTCCTTCTGACCGCCGGGATTCACGCGGCGGGCCACTGCGGCGACGAGCTTCTCCATATCGACCGGCGCGGCCTCACCCGCGCCTGCCTCGACGGCCTTGTTTGCCTGCTTCTTGGCGTCGATCTCGTAGACGAGGATCACGCCCCCCTTGAGGTCGATGCCGAGCTTCGGCGGCCAGCCGAGCGCGGTGATCACGCCGCCGGCCGTGAGGGCCACGAGCACCGCGGCGATGCGTGCCCACATGTCGGCGGCCCGCAACTGCTTGGCGAGCAGCCAGGCGACGAGCGTGGGGACCGCGATGGTGAGGAGCGTCAGCGCCCAGAGAAACCAACCCTCCCGCCACCAGGGCAGCCCGGCGGCGGTCGCGGCGGCCGGCACGGTCGCGGCAGCCGCGGCATTGGCGACCTCGGCGGCCTGGGCCAGAAGGGCGGGGACGAAGGAAGCGGTATCCATGCTTGTTCTCTCGTGTACTCGTGTACTTGTTCTCTCGTATGAACGGGGCAGCGTTCAGGCGCCGGAAGGGGGCGTCGTGGCCTGGTCGCCGAGCACCTTGGCGATGCTCGCGAGCGTGACCGTGATCTTCACGTTTTCAGACTCGTCGATCTTCAGCGACACCCGGTCGCCATCCCGATCGACGTTTGCCACGGTGCCGTAGATGCCCGACGTGGTCAGCACGCGGTCGTTCTTCTTGAGCGCCGCCAGCAACTCCTTATGCCGCTGCATCCGCTCGCGCTCCGGCTTGTAAAGCAGCATCCATGCCGCGAAGACGACCAGCACGAACGGCAGGTAAGAAAGCAGGAGTTCGAGGTTGCCGGGGGGTTGCTGCATGGCGGTGCGGAGGGGGTGGCATTCGGGCTTTTCGCGCCCCGCAAATGTAGTGGCGACCGCGCGCGACCGACAAGCCCAAGCCCTGCGAGGGCCGTCGCGCGGCCCCTCACTCGGCCAGTGCGGCAAATCGCGCCACGAGTTCGCGGGATTCCGCCTCGAGCCTCCCAGCCACGATCGCGGCCCGCAGCCGGGCGACAAGCCGCTGGTAGAAGGTGAGGTTGTGGATGGAGGCCAGAATCGGGCCGAGCATCTCCCCGGCGAGGAAGAGGTGTCGGATGTAACTGCGGCTGTGGCGGCAGGCGAGGCACGGGCAGCCCTCCTCCAGCGGCCGCTGGTCGGTGGCATGCACGGCGTTGCGGAGCCGCACTTGCCCGTCGAACGTGTACACGAGCGAGTTGCGGCCGCACCGCGTCGGCAGCACACAGTCAAACATGTCGATGCCGGCGGCCACGGCATGGACGATGTCCTGCGGCTGCCCCACGCCCATGAGATACCGAGGCTTTTCGGCCGGCAGGTGCGGCACCGTGGCGCGAAGCGCGGCCACCATCGCCTCCGGCCCCTCTCCCACCGACAAGCCGCCGACGGCATAGCCCTCGAAGGGCATCTGCCGGAGCGCCTCGGCGCTCTCCCGACGAAGCTCGGGGTCGAGCCCCCCTTGCACGATCCCAAACATCGCCTGGTCGCGCCGGCTGCGGGCCGCGAGGCAACGCTCCGCCCATCGCAGCGAACGCCGCATGGCCCCCTCCACGCGATCGCGGTCGGCCGGCAGGGCAACCACCTCGTCGAGCTGCATGGCGACGTCGGCCCCGAGCCGCTCCTGGATCCGCACGGCCGCCTCGGGCGTGAGGTTCACCGGCGAACCATCGAGGTGCGACCGGAAAAACGCCCCTTCCTCCGTCACCTTCACCTGCTTCGCGAGACTGAAGACCTGGAAGCCGCCGGAGTCGGTAAGCGTGGGGCCGCTCCAGCCCATGAATTTCGCCACACCGCCCCCCTGCTCCACGATCTCGTCGCCGGGCCTCAGGTGGAGGTGATACGTATTGGCGAGCACCATGCCGGCGCCCGTCTCGGCGACCCGGCCGATATCGACCCCCTTCACGGTCGCGAGCGTGGCCACGGGCATGAACAAGGGCGTCGGCACGCTGCCATGCCACGTCGCGAGCGTGCCCGCGCGGGCCGCGCCGTCCGTCGCCTCGAGCGTGATGCCAAAGCCTGGTTGCATACAGACTGAATGGGAGGGGTTGCCCGTGCCGTCGAGCCGGCGTTGCTGGCCAGCGAAGCCAGGATGGCGTAGCGCAGCCAGCATCGAGTGAGCGAAAGGGCAGGATGCCCGCAGCGAACGTCCGGACGAGACGGTACGGGCAACCCCGATGGCCGCAAGAAGACCTAGAAAATCCCCAGGGCTTCGAGGGAGTAGCGGACGATCAGGCCGGCGACCACCACGCTCACCATGCTCATGAGCTTCACGAGGATGTTGAGGCTCGGGCCGCTCGTGTCCTTGAAGGGATCGCCCACCGTGTCGCCCACGACCGCGGCCTTGTGGGCCTCGGTGCCCTTGCCGCCGTGCACGCCGCTCTCGATGTGCTTCTTGGCGTTGTCCCAGGCGCCGCCCGCGTTGGCCATGAAGACGGCCACGCAGAAGCCGGTGGTCAGGCCGCCCACGAGCAGCCCCATCACGCCGCCGACGCCGAGCAGGAGCCCAACGACGATCGGCACCACGAGCGCGAGCGTCGAGGGCAGGATCATCTCCCTCTGAGCCGCCTTCGTGCTGATCTCGACCGGGGCGGCGTAGTCGGGCGTCTCGGTGCCCTGCATGATGCCCGGCCTCTCGCGGAACTGCCGGCGCACCTCCTCAACCATGCCCTTCGCGGCCCGGCCCACGGCCTTCATCGTCAGGGCGCAGAACACGAACGTGCTCATCGCGCCGATGAAGAGGCCCACGAGCACCTTCGGGTTCATGAGCGTGACGTCGTAATGCCGCATGTAGTCGGCCATCCGGGCCCGCTTCACCGCCACGATCCGGCCGGCGCTCTCGAGCTCTTCGAGCGCGGCACCGGCGGGGGCGTTTTCCACGAGCGTGCGGCTGCCAAGTTTCGCGAAATCGGGAATCGCCTTCTTGTCGAGCACCATCCAGGTGGTGTTCTTCGCCGGCTCGGTGCCGAGCTGCACGGCGATGCCGTTGGCGAGCTTCACCCACTGGCCGGCCGTGAGCTGCGTCCGCTTGCCGCCCACGCTGAGGTATTGGTCGGGGGTGCCCTCGATGTTCTCGGCCACCGCCTGGCCCCAGCGGTCGAAGCCGATCCGCACCTCCTCGATGTAGGCGGCGAGCAGGGCGAGGGCCGTCAGGGCGGCCGATCCGATCGCGAAGCCCTTGCCGGTCGCGGCCGTCGTGTTGCCCAGCGCGTCGAGCGCGTCGGTCCGCTCGCGGACCACCTCGGCGAGCCCGGCCATCTGCGCGTTGCCGCCGGCATTGTCGGCGATCGGGCCGTAGGCGTCGGTCGCCAGCGTGATGCCAAGCGTCGAGAGCATGCCCACGGCGGCGATGCCCACGCCGTAGAGACCGAGCGCGAAGGCATTCGGATCCGTGAAGTCGAAGCGGTTGGCAAAGCCGAAGGAAAGCAGCGTGGCCACGCCGGTGATCAGCACCGGAGCCCACGTCGAGAGCATGCCCTCGGCGATGCCGCCGATGATGATCGTGGCGGGGCCGGTGAGGGCCTGGTCGGCCAGCAGCTTGGTGGGTTCATACTCGTTGCTCGTGGAGTATTCCGTCCACTTGCCGATGAGCCAGCCGGCCACGAGGCCGACGATCACGGAAACCGCGACGCCCAGATGGCTCCAGCCCATCAACAGGAAGGTAACGACGAAAGTCGCGCCAATGATGGCGAGCGTCGAGAAATTGATCCCTTGGGCGAGCGCGGCCAGGAGCGCCTTCTGCGAGGCATCCTCCTTCGTCCGCACCTGCCAGATGCCCCAGATGGAGAGCAGCGTGCCCACGGCGGCGATCGCCATCGGCAGGAAGAGCGCGGCCATCTGCATGCGGTAGTCGTCCGGGAAGGCGGCCACGCCGAGGGCCGACGTGGCGAGGATGCTGCCGCAGTAGCTCTCGTAGAGGTCGGCGCCCATGCCGGCCACGTCGCCCACGTTGTCGCCCACATTGTCGGCGATCGTGGCGGGATTGCGGGCGTCGTCCTCGGGAATGCCGTGCTCGACCTTGCCCACGAGGTCGGCGCCGACGTCGGCCGCCTTCGTGAAGATGCCGCCGCCCACGCGGGCGAAGAGGGCCTGGGAACTCGCCCCCATGCCGAAGCAGAGCATCGTCACCGTGATCTCCTCGAGGGAGAGCGGCTTGAAGCCGAACATCGGCACGAGCCAGTAGAGGATCGCGAACCAGAGCATGATGTCGAGCAGGCCGAGGCCTACGACCGTAAGCCCCATGACGGCGCCCGACCGGAAGGCCACCTGGAGGCCCTCGTTGAGCGACCGCTCTGCGCCCGCGGCCGTGCGGTTGCTCGCCAGCGTCGCCGTCTTCATGCCGAACCAGCCGGCGAGCCCCGAGAAGAGGCCGCCCGAGAGAAACGCGAACGGCACCCAGGGGCTCTGCACCTTGAGCGCGAAAGCGAGGATCAAGAGCAGCAGGAAGATGACGAGGAAAAACCCGGCCACCACCTTGTATTGCTGCTTGAGATAGGCATCGGCGCCGGTCCGCACGTAGCCGGCGATGTCGATCATCTTCTGCGAGCCGGCGGGCTGGCTCTCCATCCACTTGAAGAACTGCCAGGCCTGCAGGAGCGCGAGCACCGAGCCGCCGAGCCCCACGAGCCACCAGAAACCATAGGCGCCAAAGAACCAGACCGCCTCGGGGGCAGCGGCCTCTTCGGCGGCCGACGCGGTGCTCGCGGCAAGGATGGAAAGAAATGCAAACGCGATGGCGGCGGTACGGGCGAACTTCACGGTCAGATGCTCCGGCATGTGGTGGGCGGAGAAGCGGAGCCTCCCAAAGAAGCCCCGCGGGAGTGGGAATGCTAAGCCCGCGGAAATTGGGCTGTCAAACCACCGCGACGATTCCTCGCGGACGGCAGCCGATTCAGGCTGCTGACGGAAATCGTTCAGTCGCGTGGCGGCCGCGTCAGCCCGCCACGACGGGCATTTTCCCGATCGAGTGGTAGGTGAAGCCGCGGGCCCGCATCTCGGACGGCACGTAGAGATTGCGGCCGTCGAAGATCGTCCGCGACTTCATCCGGCGGGCGATCTCGTCGAAGTCGGGCCGGCGGAAATCCCCCCATTCAGTGACGATCGCCAGACAGTCGGCGCCGTCGAGGGCATCCATCGGCCGCGCCGCGTAGGCGAGCCGGTCGCCATACTGGGCCCGCACGTTCTCCATCGCCTCCGGGTCGAAGACGGTGACGCTCGCGCCGCCGGCGAGCAGCCGCTCGATCAGGTCGAGCGCAGGGGCGTCGCGAATGTCGTCCGTCCGCGGCTTGAAGGCCAGCCCCCAGATCGCGATCTTTCGGCCGCGGAGATCTCCCCCGAAGTGGGCGGCGATCTTCTCGCCGAGCACGTGCTTCTGCGCAAGGTTCGTCTCGTGAACGGCGGCGAGCACCCGCGGCACGACCCCCTTGTCGCGGGCCATGGCGGCGAGCGCCTGCACGTCCTTCGGGAAACAGCTGCCGCCGTAGCCCACGCCCGGAAAGAGGAAGGCGAAGCCGATCCGACTGTCGTGGCCGATGCCGCGGCGCACGTCGTCGATGTCGGCCTCCATCCGCTCGCAGAGATTCGCCACCTCGTTGATGAAGCTGATCTTCGTCGCCAAGAGGGCGTTGGCGACGTACTTCGTCATCTCGGAGCTTTCGGGCGACATCGACAGGAACGGGTTTTCGGTCCGCAGAAACGGGAGATAGAGGCTCCGGAGCACCTCGACGACCTCCGGGCTCCGCGCCCCCACCACCACCCGATCGGGCTTTTGAAAATCCTCGATCGCGGCCCCCTCCTTGAGAAACTCCGGGTTGCTCGCGACGCGGCAGGCGCGGCCCGTCCGCTCGAGGAGCCGCTTCTCGATGCCGGCGCAGGTGCCGACCGGCACCGTGCTCTTCGTCACGACGACAGCCTGCGGATGCAGATGGGGAGCGATCGAGTCGATCACCTTCCAGAGCGCCGACAGGTCGGCCGAGCCATCCGCCGCGGGCGGCGTGCCTACGGCCAGGAAAACGACCTCGGCGTTCCGTATCGCCGCCGGGGCATCGGTCGTGAATTTCAGCCGCCCCGCGGCGGCATTCCGCTCGACCATCTCCTCGAGGCCGGGCTCGTAGATCGGGATCTCGCCGCGATTGAGCCGGGCGATCTTGTCGGCGTTGATGTCGAGGCAGGTGACCGTGTTACCGCTGTCGGCTAAGCAGGTGCCCGTCACGAGCCCGACATACCCCGTGCCGACGACGGCGATGCGCATGATGGGTGGCCCTTGGGATATGCGACAGGCTGAAGCCTGTCCTACTCAGCGGGGGTGGCGTCGGCCTCTTCCTGCTCGCTCGGCGGCACCGTCACCATGGCGGTGAGCGAGTCGCTCTCGTCGAGCCGCATGATCCGCACGCCCTGCGTGTTTCGGCCCATGGGGCGAATCTCGCGGACATTCACCCGCTGGATCTTGCCGCGGGCCGTCATCATGAGCACCTGGTCTTCGTCGCGCACCGACACGATCGAGACCACCTGGCCGTTGCGGGCCGTGGTCTTGATGTCGCGGATGCCCTTGCCGCCGCGGTGCTGCGTGCGATACCGCATGCCGCTCGAGCCTTCGCCATCGCCCTCCTCGCCGGCGGCCTCCGTCGATTCTGGCACCTCGGCCTCTGCGGCCTCCCCCTCCTCGCCCGGCGCGGGCCCGGAGAGCGGCGTGCCGACACCGAACGGCGTGCGCTTGCCGTAGCCCTGCTCGCAGACCGTCAGGAGCGTCGCCTCGGGATCGGCGACGACCATGCCGACGAGGCGGTCGCCGGAGCCCAACTTGATTCCCCGCACGCCGCTCGTGTCGCGGCCCATCGGCCGCACGTCCGATTCGGGAAACCGGATCGCCATGCCCTTGCCGGTCGCCAGCACCAGCTCGTCGCCCGGCTTGGTCACGACCGCGTCGACAAGCTCGTCTCCTTCGCGCAGCTTGACGGCAATCAGGCCCTTCGTGCGGCGGCGGCGGTATTGCTCGAGCGCCGTCTTCTTCACCATGCCGCTGCGGGTGGCGAGCATGAGGAACTGGTTCGGATCCTCGAATCCGCCCACGGCC
>JBIIQM010000075.1:0-16105 GCA_044342075.1 Pirellulales bacterium | reverse complement strand
GCAGCCACCGGCGCAAGCGCCGCCGAAGCGGCCCTGGCGATCAAGGAAGCGGGCGAGGCGATCGCCCTGGCCGTGAACGAGGCCCGCGAATCAGCCGCGCCGGGGCCGACCGCCACCGTCGATCCGCCGGCGCTCGAGCCGGTGCCGCTTTCGAAGCGGCTCTTCTCCGGCTGGCTGCCGATGGGCACGAGCGTCTTCGACGCGGCGCCCAGACCGGGGCCCGTGGCCACGACGAGCGGCGGCGCCGCGGGAGTGAGCGACGAATTGGCCGACATCGATCTCGCGCTCTCGCTGGCGGTGACTGGCCCGAGCGAGGAGTGGAACCTCGTGCAGCTGCGGGAGCGGCTGCGGGTGGCCGCCCAGCAGACGACGTCGCAATCGGAACGGCTGCGGGCCGAGGCGATCGACGCCCGGCTGACGCGGTTCGAGGCGATCCAAAACAAGCAGCGAGCCATGGTCGCGGCCGCACCCGCCGATCCTTCGCCGCTGCGGCTTGGCAGCATGTGGTCGAGCCTGTCCGGCGTCGGCACGCGGCCGATTCGACCCGGCGTGATGGCCGGCGGTGCGCCGGCCGGGGGCCAGCCAACCTGGACGCCGCCGAGCATGATGGAGACGACCGGCCGGCTCGCCACCGTCGTCTCGCGTCGGCCCGACGCGCCGCGCTGGGCCGTGGTCGACGACAACAACAACGTGCTCGCCTTCGTCGCCCCGCAGGCGGGGGTGAACTTGGCGCCGCTCGTGGGACAGCAGGTCTCGGTCCGCGGCGCGCAGGGCTACATGCCCGAATACAAGCGGCCCTATCTCGTGGCCTCCGAAGCCCGCCCGAGGCTCGCCGTCGAGCCGCCGGCGACCGGCGACACCACGCGGTAAGTAGGACAGGCTTCAGCCTGTCACCGGTGGGACAGGCTTCAGCCTGTCATTACGTCGACAGGCTGAAGCCTGTCCTACTTTTGGCAGGCTGAAGCCTACCCTACTAGCGGCGGTGGACTTGGTCGAGCTCGTCGGTCGAGAGCCAGCGGGCGGCGAGTTCCGTCTGGAGCCGCTCCGCGTCGGCGGGCGTCGCTGCCGCCAGCGGGCTGTTTTTCCCCGCCGCACGGGCGATCTTCGCGAGCGACTGCCGGTCTTCCGGATCGGTGCGCGTGAGCCGCGAGGCGAGGTGCACGATGCCCTCCGGATTATCCGCTGCTGCTTCCGAGAGCGTCGACATGAAGAGGCAGATCTCGTGGAGATTCGACGCGGCGGAACGAACGATGATTGGCTGCAATGACCGCGTGACGATCTCGAGACCGACCCCATCGACGTCGAGGAACGCGTCGATCCGAATCTGCTGGCGTTGCCGGCCATCGGCGGCGGGCGCTGCGGGCTCATGTTGCACGACGAGCAGGCAGGTGCCCGAGAGCGGTTTGGGCGCGAGCGGGCCGGAATAGGCGCCGCGTCCGTGGAAGACGAGCGTGCCTTGTTGACCGCGACGAGCATGGTGCAGCAGGCGCAGCATGCCCACCGTGCCATAGCCGTCAGCGAGCCGCCACTGCGCCTGTCCCGCGGGATCGAGCACGAGCCGGCTGATGCCGAGAACCCGCCAGATGTCGACGATCGATTCCGGATTTGCCAGCGCGAATTCGAAGAGATCCGCGTCGCAGGTGAAGGTCTGCACCGGCAGCTTGCGATAGAGCGTCGTGGAGCGGAGCGCCTTCTCGACGGCCTGGCGCTGCGGCTCCGTCATCTGACTCAGTGGCAGCGCTTGAATTGCCTGCCGGCGGGCTTCGCGGCTCGACGAACCGCCGTCGGAAAATGCCGGGAGCAGCCCCGGTGCCGTGGGCGACTCGGCGGCGGGAAGCCGCGCGGCCGGCGCGGCCGCCGCCAGCGCGACCAGAAAACCCATCGAGACGAAGACACGAGCCGGCAATCGGTGCGCACGCATGCGGAAGCCCCCCCAATCGAATTCGTTCGTTCCGACCACGGCTCTCGCCGCGACCGGTCAGGAGGGTTTTTCGGCCTGCGGCGACCCGTCAGGCCAGTCATTTGCCCTGGGAAAATCCGGGGGTTTTCCCAGCCTGCGCCCCTTGCCGGCGCCATGAAAAGCGGGTGTTGGCCCCGCTGCGCAGTTTCCCTACGATCCCTCCCCCCACGACAGCGGAAGGTGACGGCGGCATGGAACTTACGAGCGCAGAGGAAGACCCCGGCGACGGCGTCGCGCCCGACCACGCGCGGCCAAGCCTGCTCGCGCGGGCGCTCGTCGGCTGGACGCGGCTTTGCATCGCGCACAGCGTCACGATCTTTGCGCTGGCGATCGCGTCGGCCGTGGCCGCCGGCTGGTGGACGTCGCAAAAGCTCGGCTACAAGGTGAGCCGCACCGACCTGCTCGACCCCCAGAGCGACTACAACAAACTTTGGATCGACTACATCGCCGAATTCGGCGAGGACGACGATGCCGTTGTCGTGGTGGAGGGGCCGTCGCGGGCAAGCGTCGTGGCGGTGCTCGAGGAGGTGTCGGAGGAGATCGGCCGCGACGACACGCTCTTCCGCTCGGTGCTCCACGAGGTCGATCTCTCCAAGATCCGCGCCAAGGGGCTCCACTACCTCTCGCCTTCCGACCTCGCGGAGATCGACCGCTTCATCGAGCGGACGCAGCCGATCCTCGACGGTGGCTGGGCGCAGCTGAAGGTGGGCTCGATGGTGGGCGGCCTCGCCGGCCAGATGGTTGCCGGCGTGCAGCCGGCCGCGGGCCCGAAGGACGAGCCCCCCGCCGCCGCGCTCGAACGATATGCCGAGAGCCTCGTGGCCGGGCTCGAGCCGGCGGCCGTGCCGGGGAAGTCGCCATCCGCCGACTATGTCTCCCCCTGGCCCGGGATGCCCGAATCGCTCTCCACGCTCCGCGATCTCTCGAGCGAGCACCTCCTCGCCAAGGAAGGCAAGCTCGGCTTCGTGCTCCTGCGGCTGGCGAAGGAGAAGGGGGGCTTCGCCGGCGCCTCGGCCGCGACCGACGAATTGCGGCGGCTCATGAAACTCGTCGCCGCCCGCCATCCCGACGTGACGATCGGCCTCACCGGCCTGCCCGTCATGGAAGACGACGAGATGCGGGCCAGCCAGCAATCGATGGTGTGGGCCAGCGGCCTCTCGCTCGCGGCCGTGGTGATCGTGATCATCGCCGGCTTCGGTGGCGTGCGGCACGCGCTGATGGCCAACGGCGTGCTCGTGATCGGCATGGCCTGGGCCTTCGGCTGGGCGACGGCGAGCGTGGGCCACCTCAACATCCTTTCGGTGACGTTCACCGTCACGATGATCGGCGTGGGGATCGACTACGGCACCTACTACATCGGCCGCTATCTCGAGATGCGCCGCCGCGGCCTCGATTGCGAGGAGGCGCTCCTCGAGACGAGCGCGTCGGTCGGCCCTGGCATCCTCACCGGCGCGATCACCACGGCCGTGGCCTTCTTTTCCGCGGCGCTCACGAGCTTCGTGGGCGTGGCGGAACTCGGCCTCATCGCCGGCGGCGGCATCCTGCTCTGCTGCCTGGCGGAGCTCTTTGTGCTGCCGGCAGTGGTGGCGATCGTCGACCGTGGGCCGCTCGGCCGGCGCATTCCCGAGCCCGTGCCGGTGCACACCTGGCTCGCGCCGATCATGCGGCATCCGCGGTTCGTGGCCCTGGCGGCGATGGCGGCGACGATGGCGATCGCCTCCGGCCTGCACGACCTCGACTACGACCACAACCTGCTCAACATGCAGCCCGACGGCCTCGAGAGCGTGGAGATCGAGAAGAAACTGCTCGCCGAGAGCGACCAGAGCGTCTGGTATGCCCTCTCGATGGCCGACTCCCGCGAGCAATTGCTCGAGCGGAAGGAGGCGCTCACGAAGCTCGCCAGCGTGGAGCGGGTGGACGAGATCGCGTCGCTGCTCCCCGTGGACGAAGAGCTCAAGCGGCCGATCATCGAGCGGATCCGCGGCCGGCTCGCGTCGCTCCCCGAACGGCCGCCGGAGATCCCGATCGACCGGCTCGACGCACTCGGCGAAACGCTCGCCTGGGCGCAGGCCGAGGCCTCGAAGCGGCCCGGCGCCCTGCGGACCGCCTGGCACTTGGAGCGGGCCCGCGAATCGCTGCGCCGTATGGGGCCGGAACAATGTTTTCAGGCGATCGCCATGTTTCAGCAGCGGTCGGCGGGCGACCTGCTCAGCCGGCTCCACGCGCTCTCCGGCGTGGCCGACCCCGAGCCACCCACGCTTTCCGACCTGCCGCCGAGTCTCGTGGACCGCTTCGTGGGGCAGAGCGGCAAACACCTCCTCAAGATCTACGGCCGCGGCGACATCTGGCATTTCGAGTCGCTCGAGCGGTTCGTGGAGGACGTGCGGAGCGTCGACGAGCGGGCGACCGGCAACCCGCTGCAGGCCTACGAAGCCTCGCTCGAAATGAAGCGGAGCTACGAGCAGGCGGCGATCTACTCGCTGATCGTCATCCTCGCCGTGCTCTGGCTCGACTTCCGCAGCCTCACCAACTCGCTCCTCGCCGCGCTCCCGCTGGCGCTCGGCATGGCACAGACGCTCGGCCTGATGGGGCTCGTGGGGATCGACCTCAACCCCGCCAACCTGATCGGCATCCCACTCATCCTCGGCATCGCCGTCGACTACGGCGTGCACATCGTGCACGACTACCTCGAACGGCCCGGCCCCTATTCGATCAGTGCCTCCACCGCCAACTCCGTGCTCGTGGACGCGTTGACGACGATCCTCGGCTTCGGCGCGCTGATGGTGGCGAGCCACCGCGGCCTCGAAAGCCTCGGCCGCGTGCTCACGCTCGGCGTGACCACCTGCACGGTCACCTCGCTCGTCTTCCTCCCGGCCGTCCTCTCCATCCTCCGCCCACGCCGGTAGGGTAGGCTTCAGCCTGCCAAATGTAGACCGCTTGCTCCGCAAGCGGATTTTTGCGACAGGCTGAAGCCTGTCCTACTTTGCCAAACCTCTCTTGTGCCGGCGGCCGGCGGCGCGGTACTTCCCCTTCCCCCCACAACCCCAGGTGCATTCATGCGCAGTGCCCGGCTTTTCCTCGCTCTCGTGTCGTTCCTCGCGCTGGCCGCGACGGCCTCCGCCCAGCCGGCGGAGCGGGTGGTGAACATCGCGATGGAGGACCAATTCAAAAACCGGCACGAGACCGGCATGATGCGCGGCGACGTGGTCGTGCTCGTCTACGCCGAGCGCAAGGGGGCCGAGGCGGCGCAGGAACTCGGCCGCAAGCTGCACGTGCACTTCCATCCGACCGCCACGCAGGTCTCGGCGACGGAATGGAGCCGCCAGCCCGTGATCGGCCTCGCCGGCTGGCCCGCCGGCGCGCGGGTGCCCGACGTGCGCGTGATCGCCGTGGCGAGCCTGCCCGAACTGCCGCGGGCCATGCACCCGGTCGCCCGGGCGCAGGTGCGCAAAGACTCGCCCTACGTCCCCGTCTGGCTCGACTTCGAGGGTCGCCTCGAGCACGCCTACGGCGTCCATCCCGGCAAGCCGAACATCCTGCTCCTCAACACCGCCGGCGCAGTGCATGCCGTGCTCTCGGGCAACGTGGACGAGGTGAAATTGCGCGAGCTCGTCACCACGATCGACGCGCTCCGCATGCAGGCGCGGCCCGACCAGCGCACCGCCGCCATGCCGGCCGGTCTGAGCCGGTAGGACTTGGCAGGCTGGAAGCCTGCCCCACAGGAATGGAGACAGGCTGAAGCGTGGCCTGCCTGCTCAGGCAGGGGAGCCGCCGGAATCGGCGGAAGCTCGACGAGCATTTGGCCCGAGTCCGCGAGGGACACCGCGAGGATCCGAAGGAGTCGCGCAGCGACCGACTTCTGCCGTTCCGGCGGCGCATTGGGCGCGGAAGGGAGAGATGGTTACCGGACGGCGAGCATGCGCTCGAGGGCGGTCACCGACCACTTCGCCGTTTCGTCGTCGACGCGGATCACGTTCACGGGCTTGCCCGCCTCGAGGTGCTCGAGGCTCCAGCAGAGGTGGGCGAGGTCGATGCGATACATCGTGGCGCACATGCAGACGACCGGCGAGAGGAAGCGGATCGTCTGTTCGGGATGCCGCTGCTCGAGTCGCTTCACGAGATGCAATTCCGTGCCGATCGCCCACTTCGTGCCGGGCGGAGCCTCCTCGACCTGCCTGAGGATGTAGCTCGTCGAGCCGGCGAGATCGGCCTTGTCGACCACCTCCATCGAGCACTCGGGGTGGACGAGGATCTTCACGCCCGGGATGTTGGCCCGCATCGCGTCGACGTGCTCCGGCTTGAACATGGCGTGCACGCTGCAGTGGCCCTGCCAGAGGATCACGCGGCTCTTTTGAATGTGTTCGCGCGAGTTGCCGCCGAGCGTGGGATCGTGGGGATTCCAGACGCACATCTCGTCGAGCGGGATTCCCATCTTGCGCGCCGTGTTGCGGCCGAGGTGCTGATCGGGGAAGAAGAGCACCCGCTTGGTTCTCGCGAAGGCCCAGTCGAGGACGGCGCGGGCGTTGCTCGACGTGCAGACGATGCCGCCGTGGCGGCCGCAGAAGGCCTTCAGGCTCGCCGCCGAGTTGATGTAGGTGACGGGCGTGATGTCGGACGTGTCGATCACGGTGCCGAGATCGGCCCAGGCGTCTTCCACCTGCTCGATGCCGGCCATGTCGGCCATCGAGCAGCCGGCGGCCATGTCGGGGAGCACGACGGCCACCCGCTTGCCGCCGCGGGCCGCCACCTTCTCGGGCCGGTTGACGAGGATGTCGGCCGTCTCGGCCATGAAGTGGACGCCGCAGAAGGCGATCGCCTCGCAGCCCTCGCGCTCCGCGGCCGACTTCGAAAGCTGGTAGCTATCCCCTTGGAGATCGGCGTGGGCGATCACGCCGTCTTGCTGATAATGGTGGCCGAGGACCACGAGCCGCGGCCCCATCCGACGGCGGACGGCCTCGATCCGCTCGTCGAGGATCGCGTCTTCAAGGCCGCGGTAGGCGGCGAGGGGGCCGGCAGGCTGGATGTCGGCGGCGGTGGTTGCCATACGCGGAAAGTATAAACGCCCGTGCGGGCGGTGCGCGGCGCCGCTATACTGCCGGCGAACACCGGCCGTGCGGCCGGCACAGGCAACATCTTTGGAAGGATGGCAGGGCGACATGGCGCGGAAAACGGTGAATCGCAAGGAACTCAGGGCCCAGGCGGATGCCGCGGAGGCCCGCGCGAAGACCACGAAGAAGGCAGCCAAGGAAAAGCCCACCAAGGAGAAGAAGGAGAAGGCCGCGAAGGAGCCGAAGAAGGCCGCCGCCAAGAAGCCCAGCCGCAAGAAGGTTGCCAAGGAAACGCGGATGAAGGCTTATTGGGGCGTCTTCAACCCGTCGATGAAGCGGCTGGTGCTCTTCGAATACGCCGACAAGAAGGCGGCCGAGAAGAAGGCCTCCGACCTCACGAACACCTCGAAGTCACAGCACTTCGTGCAACTGGTGAAGGAAGCGATCAGCGAGTAGCCGCCGGACGCTGTTCGGCCCGAGAAGGGGGATGCGATGACCGCACGAGTTTGTTGGCTCGTCGTGGGCAGGTTTTTGGCCTGCCTGCTTGCCTTGGTCGTGATGCTGCCGGCAGGCGGCTGCTCCGCAAAGACGACGACGAAGAAGTCGAAGGCCGCCGCCGCGGAAGTGCCGGCGATCGATCCCTCTACGGCGTTTGCCGTCGACGAGGGCCGCATCGCCGTCTCGTCGCCCACCGGCTGGACGCGGCTGCCCCGCCAGAAGGACTGCCTCGTCAAGTATCAGCCGGGCCCGAAGAAGTCTTTTCCCAAGGTGCTCGTCACCGCCGCCCCGGCCCCCGAGGGCCTCGGTGAGATCACCGAGGAGAACCACAAGGAGTTCGCCTCAGGCATCGCCGCCGGCGTGAAGCAGGCGCTCGGAGACGCGTCGCCGCTCCAAAAGCCGGCTGCTGTGAAGATCGGCGACCATCTCGGCGTGGCCTGGGGCATTCCGGGCGTGATCAAGGCGGATGGCATGCAGGAGACGATCGAACGCTGGAGCTATGCGGTCGTGATCGGCGGCCGGATGTATACGGTCGAGGCCCGGGCGCCGAAGGGCAAGATCGACGCCACGGCGAAGGGCGTCGCGAAGGCTATGGCGGCGGCCCTCGCCCCACCGTCGGCCGCGGCGGCTTCAGCGCCGCCGGCCGCCGACGGCGAGGCGAAGCCGGCCGGCGAAGCCAGCCCGCTCGACGCGCTCGGCAGCCTCACGGCCGAGGAGGAAAAACCTGCCGAAGCCAAGCCGGCAGAGGAGAAGCCGGCTGGAGACGCCGACAAGTAGGACAGGCTTCAGCCTGTCACAGTAGGACAGGCTTCAGCCTGTCACCAAGCAGGCTGGAAGCCTGCCCCACCGTTGACAGGCTGTTCCTGTCCTACTGGAGACAGGCTAAAGCCTGTCCTACGCGTAAGGACTCTTCCAATCGCCCCAAGCGGCGAGGTAGCGGGCGAGACCGGGCGATGCCTTGGCCCGCTCCTCGATCCACTGCCGCGCGTCGTCGATGATCGCGTGCTCTTCCTTGAGCGTGAGCTCGCCGGCCACGACCCGCGACCGCAGGAAGATGAAATACGTGTCGAGCACGTCACCGCGGCAGTAGTCGTGGATCTCCGCCGCCTTCCCGGCGTCCCAGAGGTCCTGCACCATGTGGCCCGCGACATCCATCTTGCCCGGCTTGCCGATCAGGTTGGCCGCCAGCGACAGGCCGCCGTTGAACCGCGAGGCGCCGTTGTTGGTGAGCCACTCGTGGAGGTCGAAGTGCGACCAGGTGTTGTAGCGGTTGCGGGGCTGGTCGAAGCTCTTGCGATCCTCGGCATACCAATCGGGAATCGAGAGCCCGTAGCGAAACGCGCAGAGCTCGAGGAGCGGTAGGTCGAAGCCGCGGCCATTGAAACTGACGAGCCGCGGCCGCTTGTATTTCTGCCAGCCGTCCCAGAAGAGCCTCACGATCTCGTGTGGCCGTGACTGCTCCTCGTCGAGCGCGACCAGGTCGATGAGCCGATAGTCGTGTGCGATCTTCGCGATCACGAGCGACACCGGCAGCTGGAACGTGTAGGGGATGAAGTCCTTGCCGTTCTCGGCGAGCAATTCCTCGCGATACTTCGCGGTCGCCTGCTTCGGCGCGAGCTTCTCGCCGGGATACTTCAGCCGCGACACGAGATCGCCGTCGGCGACGCTCTCGATGTCGAACACGAAATACGCCGTGTCTGTCTTCGCCATGATCGCCTAGCGCCGGGCCAGCGGGTGCTTGAGCGGCAGCCAGGCGCCGTTGGCCTTGCTCGACGCCACCGACTGCTCGATGAAATACATCCCCTCCACGCCGTCGTGGATGTTGGGATAGATCGTGTTCGTCCGCTCGTGCTTGCCGGTCGCGGCCGCCTGCTCCATCGCGTCGTAGGCGGCGCGGTAGACGTTGGCAAACGCCTCGAAGAAGGCCTCGGGATGCCCCGACGGCAGCCGGCAGGCCGCCTTGCCCGAGGCATTCATGAAGGGGGCGTTGGGATCGCGGGTGTAGATCCGGTGCGGCTCGCCGTTTTTCCGCACGATCATCTGGTTGGGGTTTTCCTGGTGCCATTCGAGGCTCGCGAGCGTGCCGTCGATCTGGATCCGCAGGTCGTTTTCGCGGCCGTGGCTGATCTGCGAGGCCGTCACGGTGCCGAGGCCGCCGTTCTCGTAGCGGATCACGGCATGGCCGTAGTCGTCGAGCGCACGGGCCGGCTCGAAGATCTTCAGGTTCGCGCTGATCGTGTCGGGCAGGAGGCCCGTCATGTAGCGGCCGAGGTTGTAGGCGTGGGTGGCGATGTCGCCGAAGGCGCCGGCGGCGCCGCTCTTCTTCGGATCGGTCCGCCAGGCGGCCTGCTTCTGCCCCTCGGCCTCGAGTCGCGTCCGCAGCCAGCCCTGGATGTATTCGGCACGGGTCGCCTGGATCTCGCCGAGCTCGCCCGAGAGGATCATCTCGCGGGCCTGCCGCACGAGCGGGTAGCCGGTGTAGTTGTGCGACACGGCGAAGACGACGTTCGACTTCTTCACCACGTCGGCGAGGGTCTCCGCCTCGGCGAGCGTGAGCGTGAGCGGCTTATCGCAGATGACGTGGAAGCCGGCCTCGACGGCCGCCTTGGCGACCGGGAAGTGCATGTGGTTGGGCGTGGTGACCGAGACGAAGTCGATTCGCTTCTCCGCCGGCAGCGCCTTCTCCTTGGCGAACATCTCCTCGTAGGAGGCGTAGGCCCGCGCGGCATCGACGGCGTAGTCGGCGGCGCTCGCCTTGGACCGCTCGGCGTCGCTCGAAAACGCGCCGGCCACGAGCTCGGCCCGGTTGTCGAGCACGGCGGCCGTGACGTGCACGCGGCCGATGAACGAACCCTGCCCCCCTCCGACGATCCCCATCCGCAGCTTGCGGCCGAGCGTGCCGTTCGTGGCCATGCTTTCTCTCCTCGTTGACTGGTGTGTGGCTGCCTGTGAACCGTGCGATGCGCAGGGTCAGCCAGGCCAGCGATGCGGAATCTAGCACACGCCGAACCGCTCCGGCAGCGGCCCGCCCCGCATTCGCGGTTGCCCCGGGGGCCTCGAGCGGCCTACCATGCAAAAGATGGGATTCGCAGACCGCGGCTATTACCGGCCAGAGCCCTCGTCCTTCATGGCGGAATGGACGGGCGTGCTCACGATCATCGTCGCCAACATCGCCATCTGGGTGGCCAACCTGCTCGGCGCCGGCGAGTTTCCGGTCAACGCGTTTCTGTCGCTCCGCGGGGACCTGCCGCAGCACCTCCTCGAGGTCTGGCAGCTCGTCACCTACGGATTCGTGCACGACTCGACCAATCCCTGGCACCTCGTCTTCAACATGGTGGCCCTCTGGTTCTTCGGCCGCCCGGTCGAAGACATCATGGGGCGGGCGGAGTTTTTCCGCTTCTATGTCACGGCGATCGTGCTCGCCGGGATCGCCTGGCTCGTGAGCGTGCAACTCGGTCAGGCCGCCTTCGCACCGCGGATGTTTCTCGTGGGCGCCAGCGGCGCGGTGATGGCCGTCTTCGCCGTCTTCATCTGGTATTACCCCCACCAGACGGTGCTTCTCTGGGGCGTGCTGCCGGTGCCGGCCTGGGCGCTCGGCATCCTCTATTTCGTGTCGGACGTCCAAGGCGCGGCCGCCGGCGGTGGCAACGTGGCGAACGTGGCGCATCTGGCCGGCGCGATCTTCGGACTCCTCTACGCCTGGCGTGGCTGGAACCTCGGCGGCTTTTCAGACATGACCACGCGGTGGCGGCGACGGATGCGGGTGGTGCGGCCGGAGGATGACTTCGGCTCGCGGCCCGTCCGCTCGGAGCCGGAACGACGCCCGGCGTCGAAGCTCGATGCGGAACTGCAGGAATCCGTGGACAGGATTCTCGAGAAGATCAGCCGCTCGGGCGAGGCCAGCCTCACGCCCGAGGAACGCGACACGCTCACTCGCGCGAGCCGCCGGCTGAAGGAACGGGTGTAAGTAGACCGCTTCGTCCCGAAGCGGATCTCGATCCTTCCCGCTCTCGATTCGCACCGGCTCGGGGGCGGCAGAAGTCTCGTCGCGGTGTCCCTCGAGGACTCGGTCCAAATGCTCCTCGAGCTTCCGCCGACCCCCTCGCCTACGTCCAGCGGAGACCGCTTCGTCCAAAGTAGACCGCTTCGTCCCGAAGCGGATCTCGGCGTGTTCCGCTTGAGGATCAAGCGGACTACGTTTGCAGCTGGCCCTGCAGGGCGACGAGTTTGCGGTAGCGGTCGTAGAGGCGGCCGTAGGTCGCGACGGAAGTCGGCCGCGGCGTGAAGTGTGTGGGCTTGCCGGAGGCGTGGCTCGCCAGGAATGTCTGCCAGTCGGCCGCGCCGCCCGTGAGCGACTCAGCGCGATACTTCGCCATCAGCGCCGCGCCCCAGGCCGTGCCCTCGGCCGCGCCGTCGAGAATCGTGACCGGCGTGTTGAAGACATCGGCCAGGATCTGCCCGAGCGCCGGCGTTTTCGTGAGGCCGCCCGAGAGGATGATCTCGCTCCGCGGGTAGCTCTGGGCGTCGAGCAGGTCGCTGCCCATGCGGAGGTTGAACATCGTCGCCAGGAGCATCGCCTTGGCCACGTTGCCCGGCGTGGCATTCGCGCCGTTGAACCCCACCACGCAGGCCGTGCCGCCGCGGGAGACGCCGAGGCCCGGCTCGTCGTCCATGAAGGGGAGGGCGAGCAGACCGCCGCAGTCGTCCGGCGCCGCGAGCAATTGCGGCATCACGGCGGCGAAGCCCACGCCGCGGTCGCCGCCCGACGCCTGGCCAAACATCTCCACGACCGTGTTCATCGGCGTCGTGCCGTTCCGCAGGAAGACCATGTTGATCGGCTTGCCGTCGGGCGCGCAGAAGTGGTCGATCGCCGTCGCGATCCCCCGAAACGCCCGGTCGCCCACCGAATTGGCGACCACGCTCGTGCCGAAGCTCATCGCCACCATCCCCGCGCGGCCGATCAGCGATCCGGCGAGCGCCGCCGGCTGATCCCCCTCGGCCGGCGCGACGGGAATGCCCGCCGGTAGGCCGAGCACCGTGGCGCCGTGGGCGTCGAGCACGCCGCCATCCTCGCCGGCGCGACACACCTTCGGGAGAAGATCGCCGAGCGGTCGCACGGAGGATTTCTTGGCGGCTGCGACGAGGGCGTCGAAGTGAGCGAGGAGCTTCGCGTCGTAGTTCAGCGTCTTCTGGTCGATCGGAAACATCCCGGCCGCGTCGCCGATCCCGAGGTTCCAGCGACCGGTGAGCCGAAACGCGATCCAGCCGGCGGGCGTCGTGATGTGGGCCACCTTCGCGGCCTTCTCCGGCTGGTTCCGAATCGTCCAGAGCCAGCGGGCCGCGGTGATTCGCTTGGGCATCTTCACGCCGAGCTGATCGGTGAGCTCGTGCCCTTCCGCCTCGTTGCGGGCATCACACCAGAGCCGCGCGGGGCCGAGCGAACGGCCGAGCTCGTCGGCGAGCACCTCCCCATGCATCTGGCCGGAGATGCCGATGGCCCGCACGTCGGGATCGACTTTCGCCGCGGCGAGCTTCTCGCGCAGATCGGCCATGGCGATGCCGAGCGCCCGCTCCCAATCGCCCGGGTGCTGTTCGTAGCACTCCGGGGCGAGGCCCGGCACCATCTCATACGCCCCCTCGCCCGTCGCGATGATCCGCATCTCGTCATCGGTGAAGATCACCGAAAGTCCCTGGGTGCCTGCGTCGATGCCGAGATAGCCAGACCGTTTCATGGAGTTCCTTTCCGGGGGGGCGGGACCGAGGAGACAGTCTAGTAGACCGCGCCGGCTCGGGGGCGGCAGAAGGTTCCTCGCGGTGTCCCTCGCGGACTCGGGCCAAATGCTCGTCACGCTTCCGCCGACCCCCTCGCCTACCCTGCGTAGACCGCTTCGTGGAGTAGACCGCTTGCTCCGCAAGCGGATCTCAGGATGTTCCGCTTGCGGAGCAAGCGGTCTACGAGTCCCAGCGCAGATTGGGCGAGGCGCCGTGGCCGCGGGTGCCGCAGAGATTCACCTCGATGCCGAGGGCCCGGGCCACGGCGGCCTTCGTGAGGGCGGCCTTGTCGGCGCCGGCGGCGTCCTTCGCGTAGGCCACCTGGATGTGGTTGGCCTTGTGGCGGGCCATCATCTGGTCGCGGGAGACGCCGTAGGTGACGGCGTGCATGATCGGCCACTGCTTCGTCGTCTCCTCCAGCCGGCGCTTGGTCTCCTCCTCGGGCAGCTTGACGACCTGCGCGCGGCCGATGTCCATGCAGAGCCGCTCCTGCCCGGCGACGTTGTTGACCCAGATCCGGCTCCAGACGATCTCGCCCGGTTTGCTCACGCCGGCGAGCGTGCTGCCGCCCAGCCGGAAATACATCGGCGGCTGCCGCCAGCCCTCCGCCCCCTTCCACCCGCCGATGAAGTGGGCCGGTGGCGCGGCTCCCGAGATCTCAAACACCCAGACCCACTGGTCGGTCGTGCGCGACTGGTCCCAGTCTCCCCAGCGGATGTCGTGGAGCGTGTTCTCCACCGGCTCGCCCAGTGCCTCGTGCACGCGCTGCGTGATCAGGCCGTCGAGCCCGGCGCACTCGTCGACCTCGTTGAAGTGGACGAGTGGCTTGCCCTTCCACAGCACCCGCGACGATCCCTCGGCCGTCACCGGCGGCCGCTTCGAATCGTTGAGCATCCCCTCGACCAGGTCGCTCGCCGGGAGAAGATCCTTGAGGCCCTGCTGGTATTGAATGCCTACACAATCGCAGCCGTAGCGGTCGGCGATCCGCAGGGCGGCCACATACATCTTGCACTGCAGGAGCACCTGCTGCTTCGTGAGGTCGGTGGCCTCGCGCGGGCCGAAGTGAAATCGCATGCCCGCCTTCTCGAGCCAACGGAAGACCTCGCGGGCCTCGGTGTCGGAAACCCGCATCGTCTCGTGGTAGAGCGCGCTTTGGCTGAGCCGCTCCTTGAAGACGCCCGTCGCATGAAGCAAGTGATCCGGGATGATCGCGTTTTCCATTCCCATGCAGCCCTCGTCGAAGACGCCCATGAGCGCCTTCTGCTGCCGCAGCTCGGAGGCGATGCGGTCGGCCGTCTGGACGAGCGGCTTGGGGATCGAGACGGCGGCGAGCGGCACGACGTGGCTCGTGTCGTGGTGGACGGCGCCCGTGTTGAGCCACGACTCAAGATGACGGCGGAAGGTCGGGCTCGCGCAGTCGTCGGCCCAGAGCGTCGTAAAGGGGATGCCCGCCTTCGTGAGCGAGCCATTCAGGTTGAGCATGCCGACGAGGCCCGGCCACCGCCCCGACCAGTTGGCGACGGTCAGGATCGGCCCGGCGTGGGTCGAGAGGCCCGGAAGCACGTGGTTGGAATACTGCCAGACGGCCTCCGCGACGACGAGCGGCGCGCGGGGATCGAGCGCCGCAAAGACGTCGAGTCCTTCGCGGGCCGAGGCGATGAAGCCGTGGCCGCGCGACTTCGACGCGGCGTGGCCGCGGGTGAGCTTCCAGCCGGCCGCGGCGAACGCCTGTCCGAGCGCCGCCTCGAGCGCCTGCTGCGCGGGCCAGCAGACCCGGTTGGCCTCCTCGCGGAGGTCGCCGCTGGCGACGAGGATGGCGCGGCGGTCAGTCCGGGCCGCCTGCGGCGGGGATTGTCGGGCCGCCTGCGGTGGGGCTCGTTTTTTTCGCCGGTCGAGCGTGGCCATGGAGAGAAACTATACTGTCGGCACTCAGGCAGGTGCTCCAGACCTGCGTCGGCCCCCCGAGAGAAAAGAGCCCCACCATGAGACTGGCAAGTCTGCGAATCTCCGCGATCCTGCTCGCCTGTGCGGCCGCCCAAGCGGCGACCGCCGATCCCGCCGCACCGGCTGCGACTCCGGCGGTGAAGCCGTCTGAAAATCCAGCGACCAACCTCGGGGAATTCAAACGCTGGGTGATCGCGGCAGAATATGCCCCGGACGGTGCGACACTTGCGACCGCCGGCGGCGAAAGCCTGCTCTACCGGCCGGGCGACGTGGTCGTCTGGAAGGCCGATGGTTCGCGTGTCGGCGAACTCGCCGGACATCCCACGGCCGTCTGGGCGGTGCGCATCTCGAAGGACGGTAAGCTCGCGGCGACCGCCGGGTATGACGGACTCGTGAAGCTTTGGGACTATCCAGCGCGCACGCTCAAGAGCGATCTCAAGAAGCACAAGGGCTGGGTGCGGTCGCTCGACTTCTCCCCGGACGGCTCGAAGCTGGCCACGGCCGGTGAGGATGGCACGGTGATCATCTGGAACACCGCCGACGGCAGCGAGGCGAAGACCATCTCGGCGCATACCGGCCCTGCGACCGCCGTCGAATTCTCTCCGGATGGCGGCACGCTCGCGACCGGCGGCGGAGACAAGCTCGTGAAGTTGTGGGATGCGAACGGCAACGAAAAGGTGAAGCTCGAGGGGCATGGCGACGCCATCTGGTTTGTCTCATATTCGCCCGACGGCTCGAAGCTTGCCAGCGGCGGCGCCGACCGCACGATCAAGCTCTGGACGACGAGCGACGCGAAGGAAGCAGCGACGTTCAAGGGGCACAAGGATTGGGTGACCACGGCGGCGTTCTCGCCGGATGGCAGTCGGCTCGCCAGCGGCAGCCT
>JBIIQM010000074.1:0-16166 GCA_044342075.1 Pirellulales bacterium | reverse complement strand
GACATCGAGATTCAGGCCGACGAGATCATCAAGACCCGCCAGGTGCTCAACGAGATCCTCGCCCACCACACCGGGCAGCCGCTGGAGCGGATCGCGAAAGACACCGACCGCGATCGCTACCTCACCGCGACGGAGGCCAAGGAATACGGCCTCGTCGACGAGATCCTGAGCAAGCCGCCGGCGGCCGAAGAAGACAAGGAGAAAGACTGATCCATGCCGCTGATCCCCTACGTCATCGAGAAGAGCGGCCGCGAAGAGCGGGCGATGGACATCTACAGCCGTCTGCTCAAGGACCGGATCGTGTTCCTGGGCACGCAGGTGAACGACGAGGTGGCCAACGCCATCGTCGCCCAGATGCTCTTCCTGCAGTCGGATGATCCCAAGGCCGACATCCACCTCTACATCAATTCGCCCGGCGGCAGCGTGACGGCCGGCCTGGCGATCTACGACACGATGCAGTTCGTGACCTGCGACGTGGCCACCTACTGCATCGGCCAGGCAGCCTCGATGGGCGCCGTGCTGCTCGCGGCAGGCGCCAAGGGCAAGCGCCGCGCGCTGCCCAATGCCCGGATCATGATCCACCAGCCGCTCGCCGGCATGGAGGGCACGGCGGAGGAGATCATGATCCACGCCAAGGAATTCAAGAACGTCAAGCACAAGCTCAACAACATCCTGCTCAAGCACACCGGGCATCCGCTCGAAAAGATCGAGCAGGACACCGATCGCGACCGGTTCATGTCGGCAGAGGAGGCCCGTGACTACCGGCTGATCGACGAGGTGATCGAGCACATGCCGGCCGGCCGGGCCGACGTGAAGAGCATCTCGTGAAGAGCATCTGGAGACCGCTGCAGCACGTCTGACAGGAACAGGGACCGAGGACAAGGATCGATCCGACCGTCTGAGGCGCAGGAGGCGCATCATGACCCGCATCGCGAACGGATTCGCAGGCATCGCCATCGCTCCCGCGGCCCTCGTGGCGGCCGTGGCGCCTCTCTTGATCATGGCTTGCGGCTGCAAGACCGACATCAGCCAGCAGCTGCTCGAGCGCGAATTGAGGATGCAGGAGGATCAAATCTATCTCCTACAGGACGAACTGCAGGAAAAGTGCTCCCGCCTCGAACGCGTCGCAAGCGAGAATACGAGCCTCAAGAAACAGCTCGGGATCGTCGATCCCGACGCCTCGCTGCCGCGAAACATCAGCCTGCCGCCCGGCGTGGCGGCGCCGGCTCGCGCTCCGCAACTGGCCCCGCCGGCCCTCTCGCTCCCCGAGCCCGTCGGCGTGCCGCCGGTCGGCTCCGGCTCAGCCCCGAGCGCGAGCGAAGGCCCGCGGTTCGGGCCCCCCTCCTCGACGGCACCTCCCGCTTCCATCGCGCCGCCGTCGCTCGACGGCGTCCCTCCGTTGCCCACCATCCCCGGCGACCGCGGCGCCGCTGATCCTTCTGTTCGGCGGCTCTCCCACGAGGAGAGCCTCGCCGTGGAGGGGCAAATCTCGCACATCGTCGTCAACCCGGCGAAGACCGAATGCTTCGACGGCAATGGCGACGGCGCGAGCGACGGGCTGGCGGTCGTATTCGAGCCCCGCGACGCCGACGAACGGCTCGTGACGGCCGCCGGCGATGTCACGATCAAAGCCTTCGACCCCGCCGCGGCCGATACCGCCGGCGGCGACGGCGTTTGCATCGCCACCTGGGAGATCCCGGCGGCCGACGCGCTCGCCCACTTCCGCCGCACCTCGCGGGCCCGCGGCCTCCACTTCACGCTCCCCTGGCAGGGCTCGCCCCCGGCCGCCGACCACGTGCGGCTCCACGTGCGGCTCACCACGTTCGACGGCAAATCGTTCGAGACCGACGCCACCGTGCGGGCGCGGTAAGCGACAGCGCGTAGACTCTAGCCGAGCCACTTCGCGACGTCGGTGCGGTAGGCGGCGATCGCGGGCAGGAGCGCGGCGACGATCGCGAGCACGACGAGGAACGGCACGAGCAGCGCCTCGGCGAGCGGCGCCGCGGAAAAAACAGTCGCCGAGACGCCGGCGTTCGTCGTGATCCACGGGCCGATCGCTCCCACGACCGCATGGCCGAGGAGCCAGCCGGCGAGCCCGCCGCCGACGGCGAGGAGCACCGCCTCGATGAGCACCGTGGCCAAGACATGCGAGCGGCGTGCGCCGAGGGCCCGCATGATCGCCACGTCGCGACTGCGCTCGAGCGACGAGCCGACCATGCTCACGAGAATGCCGATCGCCGAGACGAGCACCACGAGCGCCGTGACGAGCAAGAGCAGTAGTTCGAGCGGCCGCACGAAGAGGTCGAGCAGCTGGCGGATCTCGCCGACCGGCAGCGCCGCCTGGGCTTCGCGGCCCTCGTTGATGGCGGTGCGGAGCCCCATCGCGGTGAGCTCCGCCGGCAGCCCCGGCAGCGACGCGGTCTCCAGCAGGATCGCCGTCACCTCGCGCTGGGCGAAGGGGAGCGGCGTGTGGCCGGAAGGATGCTTTGCCGCGGCCGGCGCGGGGGGCGGCTCCGCACCTTCCTTGAGCGGCTCCCCTTCAGGCAGCGGCTTCGCGTGGCCGTCCTGCAGGTAGAAACCCTCCATGTTGACGAAGACGCCGCGGTCGATCGGCGTATCGGTGCGGGCGAGGATGCCGCGCACGAGGAAGGGATCGTGCACGGCGCCGTCGTCGGCGCCGTGCGTGGGGGCGAATTCGTCCCCGACCTTCAGGCCGAGATTCGCGGCCACAGCCGCGCCGATCACGCCGCCGAAGAAGTCGTCGTCGCGGAAGTTCGCGCCCGACGAAAACTCAAACGGCCTGCCGTCACCCCGCGTGAGCCGTTCGAAGAAGGCGGCGTTCGTGCCGACGACGCGGTGGCTGCGGAAGTAGTCTCCCATGCAGATCGGCACGGCCGTCTTCGTGCTCGCGGCATAGGTGCCGTCCACGCCGTCGGGCCGCTCGGCCGCGGGGAGAAACTGCTGGTAGAAGGCCCAGGGGATGTTTTCGATCGGCTTGCTGATGAAGTAGACGCTGTTGAGCACGAGCTGCAGCGGGCTCCCCTTCGCGCCAACGATCATGTTGTAGCCGAGCCCCGAGCCCGACTCGAAAGCCTTGTTGACGAGGCTGCCGGTCACGAGCGTGGCCACCACGAGCGCCACGCCGAGCGCGAGCGACAGCGCCGTGAGGCCGCTCGTGAGCAGCCGCTGCCGGATGTTGCGCCAGGCGATGCCGAGCAGCGTCATGCGCGACCTCCATCGCGAGGGGCCGCGGCCATGCCCGGCTCCGCGTGCCGCGCGGCGCGGTTGAAGCTTTCGAGCCGCACGCGGCGTGGAAACTGCCCCGCCACCTCGGGCGCGTGGGTGACGACGAGCAGCGCCGCTCCCTGAGCGCGGCAGCTGTCGCGGAGCAGGTCGATCACCTGCTGCTGGTGCGCCGAATCGATGCTCGCGGTCGGTTCGTCGGCGAGCACCACCCGCGGCCGGTTGGCGAGCGCCCGGGCGACGGCAACCCGCTGCTGCTGGCCGATTGAGAGCGCCGCTGGCTTGTGGTCGAGCCGATGGGAGAGGCCGACGGCACCGAGCAGGTCGGCGGCGCGGCGGCGGTCTGGCTTGGAGGAGCCGAACGACATCGCCACGAGCACGTTCTCGAGCGCCGTGAACCCCGGCAGCAGGTTGAACTGCTGGAAGACGAGCCCCAGCCGGTCGGCCCGCACGCGGTCGCGCCGCGCCTCGTCGAGCCGGGCGATATCGAGCGAGTCGATGAGCACGCTTCCCGCGTCGGGCCGCATGATCCCCGAAATCACGTTCAGGAGCGTCGACTTCCCGGAGCCGCTCTGCCCCTCGAGCGCGCATTGCTCGCCTTCGCCCAGCACAAACTCGTCGATGTCGAGCACGTCCACCGTCTCGCCGCCGGGCATGGCGAAAGACTTGCGGACGTTGCGGAGCTCGATGACGGGGGCGGGCATGCGGCCCAATCTACGCGAAGACGGCGGCGCGGTGTCAAAAACCCGATGGTTTTTTCGGGCCGATTGAGCGGCCGCGATGCGACGGGTTATATTCCGCCGCCCTCCCACCATTCGAAAGACCCCGCCCCAGGAGAAGTCACGTGTCCATTCGCGTCGGCATCAACGGTTTCGGTCGCATCGGCCGCCTCACCTTCCGCGCCATCTATGAGAAGTACGGCCTCAAGGGAGACGTGCAGGTCGTGGCCTTGAACGACCTCACCGACGCCAAGACCAACGCGCACCTGCTCGAATTCGACTCGAACTACGGCCCGTTCAAGGGCACGGTGGGCTACGAGGGCAACGACCTCATCGTCGACGGCCAGAAGATCAAGGTCTTCGCCGAGAAGGATCCCGGGTCGATCCCGTGGGGCTCGCAAGACGTGCAGATCGTCGTGGAGAGCACCGGCTTCTTCACCGACGCCACGAAGGCCGTCGCCCACAAGCGCGACAGCGTGAAGAAGGTGGTGATCTCGGCCCCGGCCAAGAACGAAGACCTGACGATCGTGCTCGGCGTCAACAACGAGATGTATGACCCGAAGAAGCACCACGTCATCTCCAACGCCTCCTGCACCACCAACGGCCTGGCGCCGGTGGCGAAGGTGCTCCACGAGACCTGGGGCATCGATCGCGGCCTGCTCACCACGGTGCATGCCTACACCAATTCGCAGAAGACGGTCGACACGGCCGCCAAGGATCTCCGCGACGCCCGCGCCGCGGCCTTGAACATCGTCCCTTCGAGCACCGGCGCCGCGAGGGCGGTGGGCCTCGTGATCCCGGCCCTGCAGGGCAAGTTCACCGGCATGGCCTTCCGCGTGCCGACCCCGACGGTGAGCGTGGTCGACTTCACGGCGATCCTCGGCAAGGACGCCTCGCCGGCCGACATCAACGCCGCCATGAAGAAGGCCGCCGAGGGCCCGCTCAAGGGCATCCTGCGGTACACCGAGAAGGAGCTCGTGTCGACTGACCTCAAGGGCGACCCGCACAGTTCGATCTTCTCGGCCGTCGACACGATCGGCCTGGGCAACTTCGTGAAGGTGGTGAGCTGGTACGACAACGAGTGGGGCTACTCCAACCGCGTCGCCGACCTGCTCAACTTCCTGGAAGACCGCGGGCTCTAATGTGGGCTCAGCGAGCCCAAGCCGGCTTCGGGCGCCCCGTAGCGAGCGTCCGGCGACAGGGCGTGGGCAAGCCCCGGGCCGAATTGGGCGAGTTGACGGCGACTCCGGTAGAATGCCCGGCATGGCGAAATTCCTGCGTTGCCTCATGGCGGTGGCGATCCTGCTGGCGGCCCTCCTCGGGCGGCCGGTGCGGGTAGAGGCCTGCCCGTTCTGTTCGGCCGTGTCGCTCACCTTTGCGCAGGAGATCGCGCAGAGCCAGGCGGCCGTGATCGCCCGGCTCGTCGAGCCGCCGGCCGCCGGGTCGCTTTCGCCGCGGGCCGAGGGGCCGCTCCCCAAGGGCAAGTTCGAGGTGGTCGAGGTGCTCAAGGGGGCGCCGCTCGTCGAGGAGGCCGGGCTCATGGGCTCCGACGCGAAACCGATCGAGACGATCCTGCTCGAGGAGAAGCCGGTCGGGTCGCTCTTCTTGCTCATGGGGGTCGAGCCGCCGAACCTCGTATGGTCGAGCCCGATCCAGTTGAGCGACAAGGCCGTGGCCTACATCAAGAAGCTCGGCGACCTGCCGGAGAAGGGGGCCGACCGCCTGGCCTTCTTCATGAAGCACCTCGAAGATCCTGACGAAACACTGGCCCGCGACGCCTACGACGAATTCGCCGTAGCGCCCTACGAAGACGTCCGCGCCCTCGAGAGCCGGATGGATCCGACGCAACTGCTCGCCTGGATCGAGAATCCGAAGGTGCAGGCGAATCGCCGCCGGCTCTATGCGACGATGCTCGGCGTCTGCGGCACGAAAGCCGATGCTGAGCGGATCGCCGCGATCCTCAAGGGAGAGGAGCTGGGCGAAGACAAGGCGGAGGTGCGCTCCGGGCTCGACGCCCTCATCGCCTGTTATGTCACGCTCACCGGGGAAGAGGGGCTGGATCTCGTCGACAAGCTCTTCCTCGATCGCAAGACGCGCGAGATTCCCTTCACGGAGACCTATGCCGCGGTGATGGCGCTGCGGTTCCTCGGCGAGGAATCGCACATCGTGCCCCGCGAGCGGGTGCTCCGGTCGCTGCGGCTCCTGCTCGACGAGCCGAAGCTCGCCGACCTCGTGATCGCCGACCTCGCGCGATGGGAGGATTGGTCGGTGGTCGATCGGCTCACGGAGCTCTTCGAAAAGGCCACCGCCGACAACATCTTCGTCCGCGAGCCGGTGGTGAACTATCTGAAGGCTTGCCCGTTGCCGGAGGCCGCCACCGCCGTCGCGAAGCTTGAAAAGATCGACCCGGAGGCGGTGCGCCGCGCGGCCACGCTCGCCGGCTTTGCCGGAGCCCTCGCCGCCAAGCCGGCCGATGCGGCAGCGACGCCCGACGACGATGTCGAAGCTGGCGATTCTTCGGCCGCCGGACTGCCGCCGCCGGAAGTGTCAGCGGAGGCGATCGCCGAAGACGCCGCGCTTGCGGCGCGGATCGCGCCGGTGATCGCCGACGACGGGGAGGAAGAGGAAACAGAATCCACGGCCCCTGCAGCGGCCGCATCCGAGAAAGACCGCTGGGTCAAGCTCAAGTGGGCCGCCTGGGCGGCGATCGTGCTCGCCATCGCGGTCTTTTCGCGCTCGGCGCTCTCATCGCGCCCGCAGTCGGGCTCGCCCAGCGGCTCGAATTGATCGACCACCATGGCATCCAGCCTCTTCGAAACCCCCCGCCCGCTCAGAGAGCCCGCGGCTTCCTTCCCTGAAGTCGCCGACCGCTATCGCGCGCTCAGCGGCACCACGATCGCCGCGGGCGTGCTCGCGCTGCTTTCGCCTCTCGCCTTTCTCGACTGGTGGCTCTTGGTCGTGCCGCTCCTGGCGCTCGTGCTGGGCGTGGTGTCGCTTCGTGACATCGCCGCGCGGCCGGACGAACTCGCCGGCAGGCCGCTCTCGCTCGGCGCGATCCTGCTCGCCGCGACCGCGTTCGTCGGCGGCTTTGTCTACCTCTCCTGGGCCTACGCCGCGGAACTGCCCGAGGGATTCGAGCGGCTCAGCTATGCGGCGATCCAGCCGCTCGATGGCGACCCGCCCACGGCAGTGCCCGACACGGCCCGCGCCCTGGATGGCCGCAACGTGCTCCTCAAGGGCTACATGTATCCGGGCAAGCAGCAGCAGGGGATCACGCAGTTTCTGCTCGTGCGCGACCAGGGGGATTGCTGCTTCGGCGGCAATCCGAAGATCACCGACCGGGTGCTCGTGCAGCTGCGCGACCCGAAAGGCATTTCGTTCTCGCCGCGGCTCACGAAGATCGCCGGCCGATTCGCCGTGCGGCCCGCCGGCACGACGGCGCTCGACGGCGGCGTGCTCTATCACCTGGAGGATGCCGTTGCCAGGTAGCCGCCTCGCCCTGTTGGCTGTCGCCTTGCCCTTCGCGGCCATGCTCGGCTGCGGCTCTTCCACCGCGCCGGTCGCCAGGCAGCAGGCCGCATCCGAGCCGGCTCCGGCTGCGGCAACGACAACCGCGCCCCCAAGGCGGCCGTCGCCGGCGCGGTCGGGCAGCCCGCGCGAGATCTCCTTCGACGACATCAAGTTCGACATGGAGAAGGGCGCGCCCTTCACGAGCGACCTGCTGCCCGAGCGGGTGACGGCGCTCGAGCAGGAGCGGATTCGCATCCGCGGCTACATCCTGCCGAGTTTCCAGCAGACGGGCCTCACGCAGTTTGTCCTCGTCCGAGACAACATGGAGTGCTGTTTCGGCCCCGGCGCGGCCCTCTACGACTGCGTCGTCGTGCGGATGCAGCCGGGCAAGACGGCAAATTTCTCGATCCGCCCGGTGGCCGTTTCCGGGGTCTTCCGCCTCGAGGAACTCAAGGGGCCCGACGGCAAGCACCTGGCGATCTATTCGCTCGACGGCGAAGCCGTGCAATGACCAGAACCGGGTAGGCGGATGCAGTCGCCCCGGGCCGTTGGTACTATCTTTCGCGAGGCGGCCACGACGGCGGCCTCCGTCCGCCGCGGCACACAGGTCGCCTCCCACCGATGAATCTGGACCTCTCCTGGCTCTACGAGATTCCCACCCGGAATCTTGCGTTGCTCGTCACCGGCGTGTTCGTCGGCTTCTACTGGCTGGGCGCGATCTTCCTGCGGCCGATCCTGCGGCAGTTCGTCAAACACACCGCCGGCTGCAACGACATCATCGGCTACGTGCTCTCCTGCTTCTGCGTCTTCTACGGCCTGCTGCTCGGCCTGATCGCGGTGACGGCCTACCAGAATGTCTCCGATGCCGGCTCGAACGTCACCCGCGAAGCCGCCGCCCTCTCCGCGCTCTACGAAGACGTCTCGCGCTATCCCGAGCCCTACGGCCAAAACCTCCGGTGGCTGCTTCGCGATTATACGCGCTACGTCATCAAGTATGCCTGGCCGCTGCAACGCCAGGGCATCATTCCCGAGGAGGGAACGATCCGCGCGGAGGCCTTCCACGATCGCCTGCTCGACTTTCAGCCGAAGACCCCCTCCGAAGAGATCATCCACGCCGAGGCGCTGCGGCAGCTCAACCACTTTCTCGAATGCCGGCGGATGCGGCTCTATTCCGTGAAGTCGGGCCTGCCGGGCTCCATGTGGTATGTGATGATCCTGGGCGCGGTCCTCAATCTCGCGATCTGCTGGCTCTTCGACATGCGGTTCATCACGCAGCTCGTGCTCGGCGGCATCCTCGCCGCCTACCTCGGCACGATGATGTATCTCATCATCGACATGAACCAGCCGTTTCGCGGCGACGTGAGCGTGACGGCCGAGCCGTTCGAGGTGCTCTACAAACGGATGAACGAGGACTGACGACGTGACGACCCCTTCCCTCTCCCGCCGGGCCGCGCTGCGGCGAAGCGCCTTGGCCACGCTCGCCGCCGCCCGCGCCCTCGCCCCGGCCACGTTCGTCGGCTGTTCGCTCGGCATCCCCCCGAAGGCCCGCACGGTGAAGGTGGGGCTCCTCCATTCCCAGACCGGCCCGCTCGCGATCAGTTCGACGTCACTCCGCGACATCGAGCTCTTCGCCTTCGAGCGGATCAATGCGGCCGGCGGCATCCTCGGCCACCAGGTCGACGCCAGGGCGCCCGACCCGCGGTCGCGGCCCGAGCTCTTCGAGAAGCGGGCAGGGCAGCTGCTCGACGCCGGCGCGGCGGCCGTGTTTGGCTGCTGGACGAGCACCAGCCGCAAGGCCGTGCTGCCGCTCTTCGAGGAGCGCGACAAGCTGCTCTTCTATCCGGTGCAGTACGAGGGTAACGAATCGTCGAAAAACATCGTCTACGGCGGCATGGTGCCCAACCAGCAGATCGTGCCGGCCATCGACTGGCTGGCGAGCGAGCCTGGTGGCGGCCGGAAGAAGATCTACCTGATCGGCTCCGACTACGTGTTTCCGCGGACGGCCAACTTCGTCGCGAAGAAATACCTGAAGTCGAAGAATCTGAAACCGGCCGGTGAGGCCTACTTCCCGCTGGGACACACCGATTTCGCGGCGACCGTGAAGCAGATCCTCGCCTCCGGCGCCGACTGCGTGCTCAATACGATCAACGGCGACTCGAACATCGCCTTTTTCGAGGCGCTCGCCGCCGCCAAGGTCGATCCGAAGAAACTGCCCGTCGTGTCGACGAGCATCGGGGAAGACGACCTGCGGGCCATGCTGCCGGCGCACGTGAAGGGGCATTACGCGGTGTCGTGCTACTTCCAGAGCCTGCCGACGGAGGCGAATCGCCGCTGGGTGAAGGAATTCCAAGACTCCTTCGGATTCGACCGCGTGACGGGCGACCCGATGGAGCCCGCCTACTGCCTCGTTCACCTCTGGAAGCAGGCGGTGGAAAAGGCCGGCTCGTTCGACACGACGGCCGTGCGGCAGGCGTTCCGGGATGGCCTCACATTCGACGGGCCTGGCGGCAGGGTCCGCCTCGACCCGAAGACGCAGCATACGGACAAGTATTTCCGGGTGGGCAGGATCCGCGACGACCGGCAGTTCGAGATCGTGCACACTTCGGAGGCGCCGATCGATCCCGATCCCTATCCGCAGATCGCCTTCCCCGGCTGGAGCTGCGACTGGACGAAGGACGGCATCGTCCGCGGCACGGAGGTGGACATCCATGGCGAAGTTTGAGGTCGAGCAGACCGAGGGCATGCGGTGGGTGCGGGTCGATCTCGACGACGACGACGTCCGCACCGAGCGGGGCGCCCTCAACCACATGCAGGGCGCGATCGCGATGGACGTGCCGCTCCCCACGCTGAAGTCGTGGTGGGTGTCGCTCTTTTCCGACGAATCGGTCCTGCGGCCGCGATACAGCGGCACCGGCAGCGTCTATCTCGACTCGACGCTCGGCGGCTATCACGTGATGCGGGTAAGACCGGGCGAGCGCTGGATTCTCGACACGAAATGCTTCTGGGCGAGCGACGGCGAGGTGAAGCTCTCGGTGCACCGCGAGCGGACGTGGACCTCGTATTGGGCCGACCAGGGCCTCTTCTGGTACAAGACCGCGCTCAAGGGAGACGGGCAGGTGGTGCTCGCCGTCGATGGGCCGGTGCAGGAGGTGGAACTCGTCGACGACAAGCTCGTGGCTGACGGCCCCTTCGTCATCGCCCACACCAACGGCATCACGCTTTCGGTCCGCCGCCCGGCGAAGTCATGGTTCAGCTACTGGCTTTCGGGGCAGAAGTGGGCCTACGTCTACCAGGGCACCGGCAAGCTGCTCCTCTGCACCACGCCCTACTGGCGGCAACGGATGCAGAAGGAGCGGGCCACCGGCTCCGCGGCATACGCGTAAACTGCGTTCGCCGGCGAAGGGACGGCAGAAGTCTCGTCGCAAAGAAACTTTCTCCGCTGACGACCTGCGGTACTTCGATCCCCAGAAGGTCGAAAGTTCCTAACGCTCCTCGAGCTTCCGCCGATCCCTTCGCCTCCCCCATTTGCGCTTCCGCCGGCCCGCTCGCCTTCCCGTTTGCACTGGTAGGGTAGGCTTCAGCCTGCCTTCATCCCCACATGCCCTCGCGCTTTTTTCTCCCCCTGCTCGCCGCGATCACGATCAGCGTCGCGACCGCGCCGCTGCAGGCCTGCCCTTTCTGCGGCGTCGTCGGTCAATCACTCGCGCAGCGGCGCGACGAGGCCGCTGCCGTCGCGATCGGCGAGCCGTCTGGCGCCGTAACGACAGACGCAGCGGGGGTTCCGAGCCAGACGTTTCTCGTGCGGCAATACATCCGTGGCGACCGGGAAATCGGCGACGAACCGGTGCTTGCCCGCGTGAGCGGGCCGGTGAACGGCACCGCCCTGCTCTTCGCCATGCCTGACGGCGAAGAACGCCTGCGCTGGTCGGCCGTGGTGGCCAACGAGGCGTTGCTCGCCCATGTCGTCGCGGCCCCGCCGGTGTCGCAGCCGGACGCCGAGCGGCTGCGCTGGTTTGCCGCGCGGCTCGAGCATCCGGAGCCGGCGATCGCCGAGGATGCCTTCACCGAATTCGGTCTGGCCCCCTACGCCGCCGTGCGCGAAGTGGCCGATGCCTTCGATGACGATCGACTCCGCACCTGGGTCGCCGAGCCGGGGATCGAACAGCGCCGCCGCGGCTTCTACGGACTGGCACTGGGCATCGCCGCTGCCCGAGAGGCCAACGAGAAGGCACGCCGCGCATCGCTCGACGCACTCGAGGCCGCGATCGCCGCGCCTGCCAGCGACTTCCGCGCCGGCTTCGATGGCCTGATGGCCGGCCTGCTCGTCGCCGCCGGCGAGCAGGGCCTCGACTTCCTCGACAAGCGCGGGCTCTTCGCCGCCGACGCCCGGCCGGCGGACCAGAAGCACCTGCTTGCGGCCCTCCGGTTTGCCTGGGAGGAACTCGGTGGCACGCTTCCCGCCGCTCGGACGGCCGACGCGACGGCGCGGCTCTTGGCGAGCCCCGTCGTCGCGGCCGATGCGACGATTGATTTGGCCCGGTATCGGGCATGGGGCCACGCCGACGCCGTGGCCGCGCTCTGGGATTCACTCGGGGCGGACGATCCACTCATCCGTCGCGCCGTCGCCGGCTATCTATCGGCCTGCCCGCTGCCGGAGGCGAAACGGCAGCTCGAGCGAATCCGTGACCGCGATCCCGAGCGGCTCGAGGCAGCCATCAAGGCGGCATCGCTGCCAAGGTAGACCGCTTCGTCCCGAAGCCGTGTCCTTTACCGCAGCTGCGTCGCCGCGGCGGCGTCGGGCGTGGTGACCTCCCGGCCAGGCGGCAGCACCGCGCTCGCCCAGTTGGCGACCGCCCTGACCGCCTCGTCACGCGGGGCCGTCGTCACCGGCGGCAACCCGATCGGCGCGGCTCCCGGGGCGGGAATGGCCGGCGGCGGCGTGGGAATCAGTTCCGGGGCCACGCCCTTCTGCTGCGGTGCACCGGGGAACACCCGCGGCACCTGCTGCTCATTCTCGCGGGTCGCCGGATCGCGCGGCGGCAGCTGCACGGCGCGGGAATCGGCCCCGATGGCTTCGAAGTTTTGCGTGATCGCACCGCGGCTGAAGACGCCCGGCCGCGAGTGGCCGTAGTCGAGGTAGAGGCTCGCATCACGCTGGCGGGCGCGGCGATGGGCGTCGAAATAGGCCTTGCCCGGCCACGGACCTTCCGAGAGGAAGACGCCGTTGTATTCGAGCAGCGAGCCCTTGCGGTAATGGAGCTGCGAGATCGAGCGGTTGTAGTCGACGAGCGCCCGGTAGTAGGAGCTCTCGGCCTCCGCCCGGCGGCGCTGGGCATCGAGGAGCTGGTCGAGCGTGACCGTGCCGGCATCGTAGGCCGCCTGCACCGCCTCCACCTGCTTCTCGGCCGCCACGCGGCGATTGAAGTTGGTCTGCGACAGGGCGAAATTCGTGTCGACGTTTCGCACGGCCTCGACGAGCGCGTGCGAGGCCTCGAGCTCCTCGTCCTGGAGGCGGGCCCGCTCGCGGGCGAGGCTCAGCTGGAAGTGCCGCACGGTCGAGAGCTCGCGCCGGAAGCCGATCGGCATCTGAAACTGCGCCCCCGCCTGCCATTCCTGGAACTTCCCGCTGAACATCGTCGAGTAGGCGTCGGTGCCCCTCAGCGGATCGAGGTTGTCGGCGTTGTATGGGTTGTAGTTCTGGTTGAGCAGATCCTGGCCCATGCCGAGGAATCGCCAGCGGCCGATGAGATCGAGCCGTGGCAAGAGCAGGTTCTTCGCGGCCGTGAGCTCGAGCTCGCGCTGCTTGATCACCCACTTCTGCTTGCGCAATTCCGCCGAACGCGAAAGCGCCTCGACGAGCGACTGCTGCCAGTCGAAGGCGATCCGGGCCGTGGTCGGCTCGTCGGCCGGCCGGATGAGCCGACCCGCGCGGGCCCGGATGCCCCTCATGTAGCGGAGCCGGTTTTCGCAGCGGTAGACGTCGGTGAGCGCCTGCTCCACTTCACTGCGAAAGAAGAAGTATTGCTCGCGGGCCTGCGCCTCTTTGTCGGCCTCACCGCCGCGCGACTGCTCCACGTAGAGGGCATGCACCTTCCGCCAGGCCTCGAGCGAGCTGTCGCGGCCGGCCTTGCGGGCCTCGAGGTTGCGGTAGGCGAAATAGAGTTCCCAGTATGACTGCTCGGTGTCGCTCACGAGGTTTCGCACGCCGGCCTCGAACTCGGCCAGCGAGATGTCGGCGTTGACGCGGGCTAGGAGCACGCCGCGGAAGGCGGGCCGGCCGTAGATGTTTTCGAAGGCGTCGGGGCCGGCGATCCGGTTGTAGGTGACACCGGCGCCCTGGAGGAGCGGCTGGTTGAAGCTGAAGTCGTAGTTGGTGGTCCAGGTCGACGGCACCTCACGGATCGGTGAGTTGTTGTTGTCGTAAATCGTCTGATTCGCGAAGCCGAACGTGGCACCGGTGGCCGTTCGCTTGCTGACGCCGGTCGTCCAGTTACCGGTGTCGCCGAGGAGGTGCTGCGGGAAGATCGTCCCGCCAGCGACGTTGAAGTTTTGGGCGCGGTTGAGCCGGTCCCAGGTGAGCGAGCTCGTGAGCTGCGCGTCGAAGAGCGCCAGGGCGCTCTCGACGCCACGGAAGGGATCGGTTTCGGTGATCGCCGGGTCGTAGATGCTTGGTGTCTGCGTGGGCGCGGTGAGCAGCGAAACGGCGGGCTCGCCGGTCTGCGGCCGCGGGCCGCCGAAGCTCGCGAACCGGCCGCCGAGGTTGCGGAGCACCTTGCCGTTCTCGAGCGCCGTGCGGACGGCCTCCTCGAGCGAGAGCTCCCAGATCTGGTCGAACTTGGCGTTCGTCAGCGTGAGCGGCTCGGTGGTCCCGGCCGCCTCGTCGAGCGGCTGCTGATCGGTGTCCGGGTATTCGAGCTTCTGGATCGCACCGACGTAGTGCGACAGGTCACCGTCCTCGAAAAAGTAGAACGGCTGCCGCGGCGCACAGCCGCCCGCGAGCATCGAGATGCTCGTCAGGATCACCCAGATGGTGCGGGCGGTGCGGTGCACGGGGGGCTCTGCAAACGGTGAAAAAACAGGCTGTGTTCAAAATGCCGCCGCTGCGCCCGAGGGGAACGGCCCGCGGAAAAGCGGCCCTTCCCGGTGTGGTGCCCCCCGACTCCACACCCGCATCGCGTGCACCCAGGCGCAGCGACAGCAGGGGAGATATCGGCCCTACAACCCACAAACTTGGGGGAATCGTCAGAGTCAGCCCATTCACTCAGTAGGCTGGGAAGGCTGCGCAGGCCAGCGGGAAGAGCGGGCTTCGCGAGGTACTCCAGCCTCGAGCCAGACAAATCGCGCGGCCGCCCCGGGCTCCGCTGCCACGGCCCGCAGGCCTTCCGCCGGCCCGAGGACGCTCGCGGCCGTGGCGAGGGCATCGGCCGTCGTGCAGTCATTCGCGATCACCGTGACGGCCGCCGGCCCCACGACCCCGATCCCGGTGCGCGGATCCACGATGTGGCTATAGCGAATACCGTCGATCTCCACGCCCTGTCGGGCATCCCCCGACGTCGTTACCGCGGCATCGACGAGCACGAGCGTCTGCCACTCCGCGCCGGTCGCCGTTGGATCGAGCGGCGCCACTTCGATCCGCCATCCCGGGCTGCCGGGGGGCGGCCCCGACACGCCGACATCGCCCGAGGCATCGACCATCGCCGCGGCGATCGATCGCTTCCGCAAGACCTCGAGCGCCCGGTCGATCGCATACCCCATGCCGATGCCGCCGAGATCGAGCCGCATGCCGGGTGCCTCGAGCCTCACGGCCCGGCGCTCCGCATCGAGCACGAGCTTCTCGGGCCCCACGGCGGCCCGCGCCGCGGCGAGCTTGTCTGGCAGCGGCAACGCGCCCGACCGCCGCGACTGCCGCCAGAGCGCTGTCAGCGGGCCGACCGTCGGGTCAAACGCACCGCCGGTGGCATCGCGGATCGCGACCGACCGCTCGAGCACCCGCCAGAGATCGTCGCTCACTTCCACCGGCGCCGCAGTGGGGGCGGCCGCTGAAAGCCGCGAGAGTTCGCTCGTCTCGTCGTAGTCCGAAAGAATGCCGTTGAGCCGCTCCACTTCTGCAAACGCCGCCGCGGCAGCCTCCCGCCCCGCAGCCTCCGATGCCGCATAGAGCGTGATCGTCCAGGGCACGCCCATCAGCCGTCGGGTCTCGCTCATGCGGACCGCGTCACCGCGGCCGCAGCCACCCGCGACAGCCATCACCGTGGTCAGGCAGACTGCCAGCCACAGCTTCGATCGGATAGACTTTTCCTTCATGGATGACCAGCCTCTCCAGCCCGCTGTCGCGATCACATTCGACTGCACGCCGCTCCGCGGCTTGCAGCGGCTCGACATTCCACTCGACGCCTCGCCGGTGTTTCGCGCGCGGCTCGAACGGATCCAACACGCCGTGGCCAAGCACGGCACCCGCAACACCTATTATCTCACGAACTCTGCCTGCACGTTTCGGTTCACCAACGACCCGGCCATCGGCTGGGTGCAGTTCTCGTTCGAGGGAACGGTTCTGACCGATGAACTCGACCGCAAGACGGTCGGCAGCGACCTCGACATCCGCCTGGAGAAGGAGACCTGCGACTGGCTCACGCAGCCGGCCGTGCAATGGCTCACGCTCTCGGTGAAGCACGCCGTCGAGGTGGAATTCGATCG
>JBIIQM010000139.1:0-4854 GCA_044342075.1 Pirellulales bacterium | reverse complement strand
GACGGGGCATCAATGCCCGCAGACGTTTGCGGCGGAGATCCGCAAACTGCCCCGCGACGTGCGCTGGATCGTGGTGCACCGCAAGGCGCGATTCGCCGCGGAGATCGCCAGCGAACTCGCGGCGCTCAATCTCCGCAACGTCGAGTTCGTACGGCCTGGGGTGCCGTACGAATTCGCGGTGTGACGCGAAGGCGAGCGGGTCGGCGGAAGCTCGCGGAGCATTTGGACCGAGTCCTCGAGGGACACCGCGACGCGACTTCTGCCGCCCGTGAGCCGGTGCGGTGCCGTGTGATCCGCTTCGGGAGCAAGCGAGCTGCTTTTTGGAGGCAGGCTGAAGCCTACCCTACTTTTGGCGGCTTTGGCGCTTGCGGTCGTGCTCGGAGAGCAGGGTCTTGCGCAGGCGGATGACGTCGGGCGTCACTTCCACGAGCTCGTCTTCCTCGATGTATTCGAGCGCCTCCTCGAGCGACATCCGGCGCGGCGGCTTGAGCAGGATGTTGCGATCGCTGCCCGTGGCCCGCATGTTGGTGAGCTTCTTCTCCTTGGTGGGGTTCACGATCATGTCTTCGCTGCGGGCGTTTTCACCGCAGATCATGCCCTCGTAGACCTCGTCGCCCGGCTCGATGAAGAGCTCGGCCCGCTCCTGCAGGCCGTCGAGGCCGAAGGCCACCGCCTTGCCCGGTACCATCGACACGAGCACGCCGTTGGCACGTCCGGCCACCTCGCCCTCCATCGGGCTCCACTTCTCGAAGCGGTGGTGCATGATCGCCGTGCCCTGCGTGGCATTGAGCACGCGGGTGCGCAGGCCGATCAGGCCGCGAGCCGGGATCGAAAAGACGGCGTGGGCGAATTCGCCGCGGTTGCCCATGTGCACGAGTTGGCCGCGGCGGGAACCGGTGAGCTCCATCACGGGGCCAAGCTTCTCGTGGGGCACCTCCACGACGAGCGTCTCGAAAGGCTCGAGCGTCTTGTCGCCCTCCTTGTGGAGGATGACCCGCGGCTTGCCGACCGAGAGTTCGTAGCCTTCGCGCCGCATCGTCTCGATGAGCACCGAGAGATGGAGCAGACCGCGGCCCGAGACGGAGAATTGCTCGCTCCCCTCGATCGGCTCGACCCGCAGGGCGACGTTTTTCTCGAGTTCCTTCGTGAGCCGGTCGCGCAGGTGGCGGGTCGTCAGGTATTTCCCCGACTTTCCGGCCAGCGGCGACGAATTCACGCCGAAGACCATCGAGAGCGTCGGCTCGTCCACCGTGAGCCGCGGGAGCGGCCGCGGGTCGGCGGGATCGCAGATGGTGTCGCCGATCTCCACGTCTTCGATGCCGCTCACGGCGGCGATGTCGCCGGCGGTCGCCTGCTCAACGTCGATGCGGCCGAGCTTGTCGAACGACTGCACGCCCACGAGCTTCGCGGGCACGAGCGTGCCGGCCGCCGTGGAGCGGACCACCGCCGCACCCTTGGTGAGCATGCCCGACTCGACCCGGCCGATCGCGATCCGGCCCACGTAGTCGGACCAGTCGAGCGTGGTCACGAGCATCCTGAGCGGCGCCGCGGGATCGACCACCGGGCCCGGGATCTTTTCGAGCACGAGGTCGAGGAGCGGCTCCATCGTGCCCTCGCGGACGGACGGGTCGTGGGAGGCGTAGCCGCCGCGGCTCGACGCGTAGACGTAGGGGAAGTCGGCAAGGTCGTCGTCGGCGCCGAGCTCCAGGAAGAGCCCGAGAATCTCGTCGAGCACCTCCAGCGGCCGGGCGTCGGGGCGGTCGATCTTGTTGACCACCACCACCGGCCGCAGGCGGCATTCGAGGGCCTTGGAGAGCACGAACCGCGTCTGCGGCATCGGCCCCTCGGCGGCATCGACGAGCACGAGCGCTCCATCGGCCATCCGCAGCACCCGCTCCACCTCGCCGCCGAAGTCGGCGTGGCCGGGGGTGTCCATGATGTTGATCTTCATGCCTTTCCACTCGACCGCGATGTTCTTCGCGAGGATCGTGATGCCCCGCTCCTTCTCGAGATCGTTGGAGTCGAGGATCCGCTCGCCCGACAGCTGGCTGGCACGAAACTGGCCGCTCTGGCGGAGCAGGCAGTCGACGAGCGTGGTCTTGCCGTGATCAACGTGGGCGATGATCGCGATGTTGCGGATGTCGGTCCGCCGTTCGACGGCAGGGGCGGTGGCGGATGCGGAGGCAGACATGGATCGGGGCCCTGTGAAACGGTGCTTGGGGGCGAAGGGCCGGGCCAGGAATCGGCCGCGGCACGGTGGGAGGGGGAACAGGCGGGGAAAAATTGATTATTCAGGAATGCCGCACGGTTGCATAGAGCCGATCGATGAGCTGGCCGAGCGGCTCACGATCGCCCGCTGCGGTGGCGGCCGCGCGGAGCGCCGGCAGGCCGGCATCGCCCCGCATGCGGTCCACGGCCGCGTGGGCCAGGCTTGTCGCCTCGGGCCCCACGAAAACCGCGACCACTTCGTCGCCGCCGAGGCGGGCGAGGATCGCTGCTCCGTGGGCAGCCACACGGAATCGCTGCGCCGCCGCACGCAGAGCGGCGTCGCCGGCGGCGAAGCCGCTCTGCCGGTTGATCTCCTTGAGGCCGACCACGTCGGCCAGCACTGCCGCGAGGCCGCCCGGGCTGCCCGCCCGCGTTGCAAACCATCTTTCCAGTTCCCCGCGCGGCGCGAGGCCGGTCACATGGTCATTCTCCAGCATCCGCGGCAGCTCACCGATGTAAAAAATGGAGACGATGGGGATCGAACCCACAACCCCCGCCTTGCAAAGGCGGTGCTCTCCCAATTGAGCTACGTCCCCGATTTGATCGCGTCCGGGCCCAGGGACGCAGGTCGAATGCGCGCGCCAAGATTCGAACTTGGGACCTCCACCTTATCAGGGTGGCGCTCTAACCAACTGAGCTACGCGCGCCCGCGGCTGACCAACGAGTGTAGGTCTGCCGGCGACGATTTCAAAGGGGTGGGCGATTCGCCCGGTGGCGGACGGTGACGGAAAAGTGGGGCTGGCGCCGGCGGGCGTTCCCGCTAGGTTTTGAGGGTCTCCGTCCCCGAAGGAACATTCCCATGACCACGCAGGCCCGCCTCCTCTCCCGTCGGTCCGCCGCACCGCTGTTCGCTGCCGCAGTTCTCTTCACCGCGCTTGCCGCCACGGCGTCGGCCCAGCCGACCGTCGAATACGCACTCGGCCTCTCCCCTTTTCAGAAGAACGTCGATTTCGACAAGGTTACGGCCGAAGACGCAAGAAATTGCTCGATCAAGATGGAGAAGGAAGGGGGCGTGAACGCCTGGGTGGTCCGCGGGCCGCGCGGCGAAGTGCTGCGGTCGTTCGCCGACACCAACGGTGATCGCGTCGTCGATCGCTGGAGCTATTACAAGGACGGCTCCGAGGTTTATCGCGACATCGATTCCAACCACAACGCGAAGGCCGATCAGGCGCGGTGGCTCAACGCGGGCGGCAGCCGTTGGGGCGTCGACGAGGATGAAAACGGCACGCTCGATGCCTGGAAGTCGATTTCGGCCGAGGAGGCCACGGCGGAACTCGTCGAGGCTTTGCGTTCACGGGATCCGGCCGTGCTCGCCCGGTTGTTGCCGACCAAGGCCGATCTCGAAGCGGCCGGATTTGCCGAGCCGCGGCTCTCGGAGCTTGCCGGCCGCGTGGCGGCCGCCCAGAAGGGTTTCCCCGCGGTCGCTGCCGCGGCGCAAAAGCAGCTCGGCGCCTCAGTGCGTTGGAACAACATGCTCGCCCCGCAGCCCGGAGTGCTGCCCGCCGGCGCCGATGGGATAGCCAAGGACGTCGTGGCCTATGACAACGTGGTGGCGCTCGTCGATGCCGAAGGGGGCAAGGGCGGGCAGGTGTATGTCGGTTCGCTCGTGCGAGTCGGCGACACGTGGCGGCCTGTCGATCTTCCGCAGGTGCCAGGTGCCCAGGGCGAGATCGGAGATACGGTCGGCTTCTTCTCGCCGCGCATCGCCGATCGCGGCGCGGGGGAAGCGGGCGGCCAGGAAAGTGAGAAGCTCAAGCCGATCCTTGCCAAGCTGCGCGATATCGAGGGCAAGCTTTCGGCTTCGAGCACGCAAAACAGGCCGGGGCTGCTGGGCGAGCAGGCCAATCTGCTCGGGCAGGTGGTCGCCGCCGCGGAAGCGGCCGAGCAGCCCTTCTGGGTGAAGCAGCTGGCCGAGACGGTGGCTGCCGGCGTGCAGGAAGGCGCGCTTCCCGATGGCATCGAGCGGCTCGAACGGCTGGCAACGGCCGTCGCGGCGGACGACTCGCTCGCGGCCTTCGTGGCCTTTCGCCTGGCCTCCGCCCGCTATGCGGCCAACATGCAGCAGTCGGGCGCCGATGTCGGCAAGGTGCAAGCGGCCTGGCTCGAGGAGCTCAAGCAATTCGTGGAGAAATACCCCAAGGCTCCTGATGCCGCCGAAGCGATGCTGCAGATGGGCATCGCGGATGAATTCTCGGGCGAGGAGAAGCAGGCGCTCGCCCGCTACACGGCGATCGTCACCGATTTCCCCGAATCCCCCTCGGCCAAGAAGGCCCGCGGTGCCGCGCGGCGGCTCGAGAGCGTCGGCAAGCCGCTCGCCCTTTCGGGCACCGCGATCGACGGCAAGCCGGTCGCCATCGAATCGCTCCGCGGCCGGCCGGTGCTTGTGCACTACTGGGCGACCTGGTGCGAGCCCTGCAAGGTCGATATCGCGCAGATCCGCGAGCTGTATGCCAAGTATGGACCGAAGAAGTTTGCCGTCGTCGGCATCGCGCTCGACTCCAACAAGGCCGAGCTCGCGAAGTTCCTCGCGGCGAAGCCGATCCCCTGGCCGCAGTTGCACGAGGCCGGCGGGCTCGACGGCCGGCT
>JBIIQM010000138.1:0-4892 GCA_044342075.1 Pirellulales bacterium | reverse complement strand
ACGCATTCGCGATCGCCGGCACGTGCCCGATCGACGGCAGGCCGTCGGCCGATCCCGGCCGCAGGCCGGCCCAGGCCTGCTCCATCCGGGCGCTCGGCAGATCGCCGAGCAGGCCGTGCGCGAAGCCAAGGAGCCATTCGACCACCTCCGCCGTCGTCTCTTTCGCGAAGCCCGCGTCCTCGAGCGTCGATCCCACGAGCAGCCGGCCGTCGTCGCGCGGCACGAGATAGTTGAGGCCGACGTTCACGACCCGGCCGAGCACCTGCCGAGGCAGCGCGAGGAGCACGATCTGGCCGCGGATCGGTCGGGTGGCGAGCGTGAGGCCGAGCGGCCGCGCGAGTGCTTCCGACCAGGCGCCGGCGGCGAGGCAGTAGGTTCCGGCCTGCACGAGCCCCGCCGCCGTGGCGACGCCCTCGACGCGGCCGCCGCGGACCTCGATGCCCCGCACATCGGCACCGCTACTGATCTCGACGCCGCGGCTGCGGCAGGAGGCCTCGAGCGCCGCCAGATGCCGCGGCGGACGGATGCTCATCTCCTCCGGCAGCAGGTAACCGCCGACGATGCCGCCGCGGTCGATCGCGGCCGCGAGCGAAGGCTCCAGCCGGGCGATGTCGCCGCAGTCGAGCCATTCGCAGGCCGCGCCCCGGCTGCGCCAGTCATCCGCCGCCTGCCCGATCCGCGCGAGCGCCGGATCGTCAGTCGCGAGGTGCAGGCCGCCGGCCGGCCGCAGCTCGTTGTCGATGCCGGTCTCCTCGCGCAGTTCCTGCGCCCACTCGCGATGCAGCCGGTCGCTCCAGGCCGTGAGCAGGTCGCCGGGCGGGGCGCCGGCCCACATCGGCGCCGGCGGGAAGATGCCGGCGGCGGCCCAGCTCGCCGTGTCGCGGCCCTGCTCGCGGGCCAGCACGCGGACGGAAAGCCCGCGGCCGGCGAGTTCGCGGGCGATCGACAGCCCGATCACGCCTCCGCCGATGATGCAGCAGTCTGTCGTGGTGGCCATGAATCCCGAGGCGCGGCGTCAGGTGTTGGTGGTCACGGTGGGCGTGTCGGCGATGTTGACCCACACGTGCACGTGCGGCGCGCCGCGGTAGTGCCAGACGAACGATGGCCCTTCGAGCCGCCAGTTGTCCCAGACGCCGTCGTTGCCGAGGTCTCCCTGGGAATAGAAGGCGAGCCGGCAGGCATCGAGCCCCCCCTGCTTCTCCAGGCACCGTCGCGCCTCGTCGCGGTCAGTGGTGCGGTAGGGCTCGAGCAGCAATGCCAGCACGCGGCCGAGCTCCGCCCGCTGGTCGGCAGAGAGCTCCGTCACCGGAATCCCCGGGATGGTGTTGCGCCCGCGGAAGGCGATCGCCGTTTCGCGGGGCATTGCATCGACGAGCGCGAGCTTCCGTTGCCGGCCGTCGAGCATGGCATAGACGCCGTTGGCCGCCACCGCCTGTGGCCAGAAGACATTGCCGGGATGATCGGGCCCTTCGTTGAAGCCACCCGCATCGTGGCCGTAAAAGATCGGCCCGCCGAAGGCCACGTGATCGGCGGAATCACCGTCGCAGCGGAGCGTCATGTGGCGACCGGTGAGCAGAAACTGGAATTTTCCGGAGGCGGGCTCGCCGATGAGCGCGATCGACTGGTCGTGCCCGAAGCCGCCGGTATCGTCCTCGAGTTGCTTGTCGATCCGGGCGTGCCACTCTGGCTCGATGAGCCGTTCGAAGATCTCGCGCACCAGCCGCTGTTGATCCGCCTTGAAGAAATCGCTGGCGACGGCGGGCTGCGTCGCGTTCCAGTTGTTGCCCACGCGGGTGCGGAGCAGGCCGAACTTCGGGTGCACGTAGTCCCAGGGCACGCACACCGCCTTGCGCTGCTCCGGCGTGAGCGAGGCATGCAGCCGTTGGGCGAGCGTCTCCGCCGTCGTCGTCGCCGGCTCGTCTCCACGCAGCGGCCGCGGCAGGCCGGCCGCCGTCACAAGGCCGGTGGCGGTCGCGAGCAGGCGGCGGCGGGTAAGGCGACGTGGGATGTGCATGGTCAGGCTCCCGGACAGTGGGTGATCCCGCGGGCGGCAACGGCCGCTCGTTCGACGAACCATCAAAGCGTATGAGATTGGCGCCGTGGGTGCCACTGGCAGCCCGGGCAGAAGAACGTCGATCGCTGCGCCTGCACGAAACGTTCGATCGTCCCGCCGCAACGGCGGCAGGGTTTTCCCTCCCGGCCGTAGACGCGGTGCCGATGTTGAAACCTTCCCGAACGGTTGTCGGCCGTCTTGTAGGTGGCATCGCCGATCGTCGAGCCCTCCAGCCTCACGGCGGTGGCGAGCAACTGCCGCGCCGTCGCCGCGATCCGCTCCCATGCGTCTGCCTTCAGTCGACGGCAGGCCGCACGCGGATCGATGCCGGCATGGAAAAGGATCTCGGCCGCATAAATGTTGCCGATGCCCGCCACGGCCTTCTGGTCGAGGAGCGCCACCTTGACGGCGCGGCGTGATTTCCCCAGCCGCGCGGCGAGGTCGCTGCCGGTGACGACCAGGCCGTCTGGGCCGAGCCGTTCCCGGCCGCAGGCCTCTTCGAGTCCCCGTTCATCGACGAGCCGCACCGTGCCGAGCCCGCGCCGGTCCCAAAACAGGAGCCGCGGCACGCGGCGCGACTCGAGCGTGAGCACGAGCCGCACGTGGTCGCTCGTGGGGGGCGGGGCCACAAGCATGAGCCCCGTCATCCGCGGCTCGATCAGGAGCCACTGCCGCGGCTCGCCGCCGCCAGGAGCGAGTTCGAGCCCCACCCGTTTTCCGAACCGCGCCGCCGCCGCGATCTGCCGGCCGGCGAGTCTGCGGGCGAGGATCTCTGGCTTCGGCCGCACGGCGATCGGTCGGCGCGTGCCGCGCGGAAACTCGGCCGAGGTGATGCGCAGGCCCGCGACCGAGGCGATTCCGCGGCGCATCGTCTCCACCTCTGGCAGTTCGGGCATCGGCGTCGTGGCCCCTTCGGAATGCGGGTTCGGCGGACAATTGTCTCGCTGCGATGGTAGCCCTGCACGCGGAGGCTACAATCACATCACGCGAAACGACGTTGGCTTTTGTCAGCCCTTTCCGGGAACCGCCACCTTGTCCACGACGACTCCCCCCCAGAGCCAGACCGCTGCCCGCCTCTCGAGCGTGCCCGACGCCCTGGGGCGGTTTGGCCGGTTCGGTGGCCGCTACGTGCCCGAGACCCTCTCCGCGGCACTCGATCAACTGGAGCGGGCCTACGAGGAGGCCGTGGCCGACCCCGCGTTTGCCAAGGAGCTCGATGGTCTCCTCGCGGCATTCGTGGGCCGCCCCACCCCCCTGCTCTTCGCGGGCCGCCTCACGCAGCTCGCCGGCGGCGCGCAGATCTACTTCAAGCGCGAGGATCTCAGCCACACCGGCGCCCACAAGATCAACAACACGCTCGGCCAGGGCCTCTTGGCGATGCGGATGGGCAAGCGGCGGATCATCGCCGAGACCGGAGCCGGCCAGCACGGCGTCGCCACCGCCACGGCCTGCGCGCGGTTCGGCCTCGAGTGCGTGGTCTACATGGGCGCCGAGGACGTCCGGCGGCAGGCTCCCAACGTCCGCAACATGCGATTCATGGGGGCCGAGGTGCGGCCCGTCGAGACCGGCTCCCGCACGCTGCGCGACGCGATCAACGAGGCGATGCGCGACTGGATGGGCTCGGTCGAGACCACCCACTACATCATCGGCTCCGTCGTGGGGCCGCATCCGTTCCCGCGGATCGTCCGCGACTTCCAGTCGGTGATCGGCCGCGAGACCGTCGAACAGTGCCGGCGGCAGCTGGGCCGGCTCCCCGACATGGTCGTGGCCTGCGTGGGAGGTGGCAGCAATGCCGCGGGCATGTTCCATCCGTTCGTCGACCACGCGGGCGTGCGGCTCGTGGGCGTCGAGGCGGGGGGCCGTTCCGGGAAGCCGGGCGACCATGCCGCGAGCTTGAGCTACGGCAGCCCCGGCATTCTCCACGGCAGCCTGAGCTACGTGCTGCAAAACGAGGACGGCCAGACGTCGGACGTGCATTCGGTGTCGGCGGGCCTCGATTATCCGGGCGTCGGCCCCGAGCACAGTTACTGGCACGACGCGGGCCGCGTCGAATACACGAGCGTCACCGATGGCGAGGCCCTCGACGCCTTCGATCTCGTCGCGCGGCGGGAGGGAATCCTGCCGGCGCTCGAGACCTCCCACGCGATCGCCTGGGCGGTGAAGGAGGCGGCGCGGCGACCGCCGGAAGAGATCATGGTGATCTGCCTCTCCGGCCGCGGCGACAAGGATGCCGCCGAGATCGCGAGGCTCCGCGGAAATTAGGGACGGGAGCGGTTTTCTTCGATGAAATGAAGCACAATGGCACATGACACCCCGAAAATCGCTCCCGTCCCTATTTCCGGAATCGAGGCGATCGCCGCCGTGTTCGCGGCCAATCGGGCCGCCGGCCGTAAGGCGCTCGCGCCCTTCGTGACGGCCGGCGATCCCGATGCCGACGCGACCTTCGCCATCCTCCAGGCGGTCGACCGGGCCGGCGCCTCGCTCTGCGAGTTGGGCGTGCCCTACAGCGACCCGATTGCCGACGGTCCGGTGATCCAGGCCTCCTACACCCGCGCGCTCGACGCCGGCATGACGATCGAATCGCTCTTGTCCACGGTGAAGCGGGCCGCGGCCACGGTGTCGATGCCGATGCTCGCGATGGCGAGTTACTCGATCATCTTCCGGCGCGGCATCGCCCGCTTCGTGGCCGATGCGAAGGCCGCCGGACTCGCCGGCTTCGTGGTGCCGGATCTGCCCGTCGAGGAATCGGGCGAACTCGAGGCCGCCTGCCGCGACGCCGGCCTCGCGCTCGTGCGGCTCGTGACCCCGACCACGCCCCCCGAGCGGGCCGAGGAGATCG